>NZ_JBGQOQ010000024.1:0-69579 GCF_052119765.1 Pseudorhodobacter sp. W20_MBD10_FR17
CGGAATTGAAGCCACAACCCCAGACCAGATCGCCGCATGACCGACAAGCCTCAAACACCAGATTTGACAATAACTCCGTTTTCGCGCGACGCCGTTTTGGATTGTAGCTTTGCAGCTTCGCAGCCTTTTCAGTGCTCCAATAGCCCTTACGCCAATCCCAATACCCTGCAGCGAACTGTGAAGTTATGTCGTTCAACGACATTGAACTTTTGTCGGCGTTCGAAAAGTAGTCTTTGAAATAACGGTTGAAATACATTTTGTGCCAACGTGCACGCGCTTCTTGCCATGTGCCGTTGCGCAAGTTGCGCTCATACCAATCGTTCCAGTGCTTCTCAAACGTGTACTCATCGAAGCTGTGCCCAAGCCGCGCAGCTTGTTGCAGCCTTAGCAGCTCACTTTTCGCAAACTCGTATGCATCCTCGTACATCGTCAACTTTGTGCTGCGTGTAACATAGCCTTTGCGTCCACCAATTTTCAGCCGCATATACCAAGTTTGCTGACGGTGAGATTTTGAGTTGGGTACAGCGACAGCGAGGTTGCGTTGAAACAGCACAAGTGCGCCGCCGTAGTGTTCCCGCTTGTTCTGGTAAAATGCCAAATCAAATCCGCTTCAAACATGCCTTAAACGCTATCGATATGCTAATTTCGCTAAACCAATACGTCAATGATATCAGTGCGCTGCTACAAAGCTGCTATGCATGAAAAAAGGGCTCGCAAAATGCGAACCCTTTGTTTTTGTTGGGTAATATACTCGTTCGTAGTTAGCGCTTGGAGAACTGGAAGCTCTTACGCGCTTTGGCTTTGCCGTATTTCTTACGTTCAACAACGCGGCTATCGCGGGTCAAGAAGCCAGCAGCTTTCAGGGCTGCGCGCAAGGTTGGATCGTAAAGCTGCAACGCTTTGGAAACACCGTGCTTAACCGCGCCAGCTTGGCCCGAAAGACCACCACCAGCAACAGTTGCCATCACGTCGAACTGGCCTTCAACGCCAGCAACAGTGAATGGCTGACGCAGAATCATCTGCAACACAGGGCGTGCAAAATACTCAGGCATAGTTTTACCGTTCACGGTTACTTTACCTGTGCCTGGCTTAATCCAGACGCGGGCAACCGCATCTTTACGTTTGCCAGTTGCATAGGCACGGCCCAGCTTGTCGCGCATTGGTTCACGAACAACAGCGGCTTGTACAGCAGCGGCAGGCGTATCAGCCACAGCTGCCTTCAGATCGTCGAGGGATTTGATATCAGACATGATCAAGCGCTCCGCGTGTTCTTGGGGTTCATCGCTGCCACGTCAAGAACGGTTGGCGATTGTGCTTCATGCGGATGCTCAGCGCCTGCATAAACGCGCAGGTTGGTCATCTGTTGTGCGCCCAACGAGTTGCGGGTGATCATACGCTCTACAGCTTTGACCACAACGCGCTCTGGGTGCGCACCGTCCAACACTTGGGCAGCCGTGCGGAACTTGATCCCGCCTGGGTGGCCAGTGTGCCAGTAGTAACGCTTGTCTGCGCGCTTGTTGCCGGTCATTTGAACTTTGTCAGCGTTGATAACGATAACATTGTCGCCCATGTCCATGTGCGGTGTGAAGGTAGGCTTGTTTTTGCCGCGCAGGATACTTGCTACGATTGTAGCCAAACGGCCCAGAACGATACCTTCGGCATCGATCAAGATCCATTTCTTTGTAATATCCGCAGGCGTTGCGGTAAAGGTTTTCATGTTACACCCTTTAAAGTGTTGTGGGGATTAGCCCCAGTATCTCGGATGACGCTGTATCTTTGAATGCGGGCGCGCCGTCAAGCCACCAGCAACAGTATTTATCAATCAAAAACAACGACTTATGAAATAGGTATAGTAATACCCCACACTTAGCGCAGTTTTGGCGGCACCAATGGGTCCATTCCCGGTGCGGCGGGCGTATGTGGCACCGTGGCCGCTGGCTGTGGCAAGTCAAACCGCAGCGCCACACGGGCCATCCGCTCCACTACGGGCAGCTCTGGCGCAAGGAAGGTGACGTCCATCTCGCCTGCCTCAATCCCTGAAAAGGTCAGCGCCTCGCTTGCTGCCCGCGTGAGCGCGGTTTCGGCTCCCGGAGCCGCCCCGATGAAGGCGAGCATATGGCCCATGCGCCCGCCCTCATAGCGTACGGCCACCAGCATCGCCGCCTGCGCAAGCCCGCCTGCCCGCGCCAGCTTGGCATCAAGCGCTTGCATCAGACTGTCAGGCAGACCGCGCGGCGCGTCAAAACCGATAGGCCGCGCCGACACATCTTGCGGTTTATTTTCAAGCGTCTGCGCCAGCCAAACCAAGGCCTCGGGCGGAACCAGAAACTCGCCTTCGCCGGTGCCAAGGTTGATGCCAAGCGCCACGCCCTGCCCCGCCAACTGTGCGGCAATCACACGGCCAGGCAGCTCGGCATAGGGCACGGGCGTGTCGGTGGTCGCCGCCAGCCGCTCTTCGGTCGAATAGGCCAACACGACCTGCGTGTCGTCAATATCCACCATAACCGGCTGCACCGAACCGGCCTCGGCCTCTTGTTCCAGCATCAAATACAGCATTCCATCTGCCAACCGTGCGTAATAGCGCATGCGGGCTGCGTCATCTTCGGGTTGTGCCATCATCGCGGCAAAGGCTGCATCTAACCCGTGGCCTGCATTATCAGCCATATCATTCCCCTTTTCACCCAGTTTACAGGTGCATTAAGCGCGCAGCCCTTGCACGACAAGGTGCAAGCACAGCACAATTGCAGCATTTCGCGATAAGTTTGATTGCGGCGGCTCGGTGACAGGACTAAACAGGGGTTCGCTTACTCTCACCTGTTTTCACAAGGCTACAGCCACCGTGACCCCTGCCTCCCCCCATTTGAAAAACTATGCCAAAGCCCTGCTGGCGGGCGCAGCTATTGCGACTCTTGTCGTCAATATTGCCCCGGGCACCTATTATGATGCGATTGAGTGGCACCCGTTCGACAGCGCCCCACTGTACCGGCTGCGGCTGTTTTATCCCGGCTTTAACGTGGCGACCTTTGTCTCGTCGCTGTTGTTGCCGATTTTTGTGCTGCTGATTGGCAAAGAGATCTGGGAAGCCTTTGTTTTGGAACATGGCGGCTTGCGCGGCAAGCTGGCATTTGCCCCGTTGGCGATGGTTCTAAGTGGCATGGCTGCCTCGGCAATTGTCTGGCAAATTCTGACCGCGTTTTTAGAAACCGCCGAAGAGGCGGTGGATGCGACGGGCTGGGTGATGCCCTTTGGCAGCGATATGGTGCTGGCGTTTTTCTTTGGCCGGTTGATTTTTGGCAAAGGCCATGCCGCGCTGCAAGTGCTGCTGTTTATGTGCATTCTGGATGGGCTGTTAGGGCTGATAGCCAGCGGCTTTGCAGCACCTGCAAACAATAACATGCGGGTTTTGTGGCTGATCCTGCCAGTGGTAGCGGCCAGTTATGGGTACTTTAAACTGACACGCCCACAACTTAGCCTAACCATATCCGAACGCCAGCGCCAAAGCGCAGGCAAGCTTTGGCCGTGGCTGGTCATCGGCTTTTTCTGCTGGGTCGGGGTATCGGCCTCGGGCCTGCCACCGACGCTTGCCTTTTTGCCTTTGCTGCCAGCGATGATGCACGGCACCCATAGCTTTGGCCTGTTTGCCGAGGCGGAAGGATATTTGACCGACCCACTAAACCGCCTGTCCCACTTTTTCATGGGGCCGGTTACACTCATCCTATTCTTGTTTGGCCTGACGCATGGCGCATTGGACCTTGGCGCATTTGGCCCGACAACATGGATCATGCTGGGCGCCTTGTGGCTTGGAAAACCTTTGGGGGTTCTGGTCGCCGCCGGTGTGTTGAAGGCTATAGGCAAGCCCTTGCCAAACCGCCTGAATTTTAAGGAAATCAGCTATATTGCTGGCCTGATGGCGATTGGGTTTACCCTGCCTTTGGTGGCCTTGGAAACCGCATTGCCGGGGGGCGCCATGCAAGAGGCCGCGCGACTGGGCCTTGGCCTTAGCTTGCTCATCGGGCCTGCACTGGTACTGCTTGCACGCGTGCAGCCCCCACGGACGCCACGCGGGGCAAAGCCACCGCGCCAATAGCCTTGCCGAATTCAGGGCCTATAGACATAATGCTGCCAGAATGTCGGGCTATCAGTGCTTTGGCAAAAGTTTGGGCTGCGGCTTAGACTTTTGTAACACCAAGCCTGTATCTTGGAATAAACCGAGAACAAGAGGCGGCGACCGGAAGCAGAGCAATGATCGCGTTTGAAAATGTGAGTAAGTCTTTTTGGACAGGCAAGACCCGCAAGATCATTCTTGATCAGGCCTCGTTTACGGTGGAAAAAGGCAACTCGCTCGGTATTCTTGCGCCCAATGGCGCTGGCAAAACCACGATCATCAACATGATGGCTGGCTTAGAGAAACCGGATGAGGGCAAGATCATACGCACCTCGCGCATTTCTTTCCCGCTTGGGTTTATGGGCGGGGTGATGAACAAACACACCGGCACCGAAAACGCCCGCTATATCGCACGGCTTTACAGCATTGACCCCGACTATATGGAAAGCTTTTGCCGCTGGTTGGCGGGTATCAAAGAGTATTTCGATATGCCTGTGGGCACCTACTCCTCCGGTATGCGTTCGCGGTTTTCTTTCGCGCTCATGCTCGCGCTGGAGTTCGACTTTTATCTGATCGACGAAGGTATGCCGTCGACTGGCGATGTCGAGTTCAACGCCAAAGCTGGTGCTATTCTGCGCCAACGGCTGGAAAGTGCCACCATCATCGTTGTGTCGCATCAGGCCGCGACGTTAGAAAAATTCTGCCGCTCGGCGGCTGTGCTGCGTAATGGTAAGCTCTATATGTTCGAAACACTCGAAGAAGCAAAACGGTTGTATGATTATGAAGCTCACAGCTAAACGATTCCGCATCCGTCGCCCGGAATTCCCGCCTGTTCCAGTGGCCCCTCCCGCCCCAGTACAGGGCGATTCAGGGTTGTTTGACAACCATGATGATGGTTTTGATTCGGGTCAGTTTCCAACCGCAAACCCCGCCAATATCGCAGGTCCAACAACCGCCAAGACGACTGGTCCAACAGAGGGTGCACCCGAAATCGCGATGGAGGCGATCAAGCACGAAGGCCTGACAGGTCGTCAGCTACGCATGGCCCGCAAACTGGCGCAAAAATACGGTTTGCCTGCAACATCCGACTTTGACGCCGTCCGCCTACTGCGTGCGGCGGGCGTTGATCCGTTTCAGCGCACCTCGATGCTGGATTTGGTGACTGCTGGTGGCAAACCCATTCAAACCGAAGACTCGCGCGCCTTGGCTAAACGGCCCGATGGCGATGGCGTCAAACTGCCCCAGACGATAAAGCCCGTCCAAGTGCCTTCGACGCAGGTGCGCGCCGAGGTGAACCATGTCGCCGACATCATGAAAATCCAGAAGGATCTGGCGCGGCGCAGGCGGCGTAAATCGGCGCTGTTGATGATCCGGCTTGCCTTTTTCGTGGTGTTGCCGACGATTGTCACGGGCTGGTATTACTACGCCGTGGCCACGCCGCTTTACGCCACCGAAACCGAATTCGTGATCCAACAATCGCAAAACCCAACGGGGGCTGCGGGCGGGTTGGGCGGCTTGCTGCAAGGCTCGCCTATGGCCACATCGCAAGACAGCATTGCGGTGCAAGGCTATTTGCAGTCACGCGATGCGATGATCCGCCTGGATGAGGAACACGGATTTCGCGCTCATTATAGCAACCCCGATATTGACCCCATTCAACGCCTCGAGCCAAACGCCAGTTTGGAAGCGGCCTATAAGGTGTATGAACGCAACTTCCAAATCTCATATGACCCGACCGAGGGTCTGGTAAAGATGGAAGTTATTGCGACAACGCCGGAAAAATCCGTCGAGTTTGCCCAAGCCTTGATTGGCTTTGCCGAAGGTCAGGTTGATCACCTGACCCAACGCTTGCGCGAAGACCAGATGCGCGGCGCCCGCGAAGGCTATGAGAATGCCGAGGCCAAAATGCTGGTGGCACAGCGCCGTGTGGTTGAGTTGCAAGAAAGGTTTAAAGTTTTGTCCTCCGAGGTGGAAGTCACTTTGATCACCGCGCAGATCAGCCAGTTGGAAACCCTTCTGTCGCAAGACAAGTTGTCGCTTCAGCAAATGAAATCCAACGCCCAGCCGAATGCCGCGCGGATGGACCCCCTCGAACGCCGGATCGCAGCCCTCGAATCCGAGATTGCCGATTTACGTGGCAAATTGACCGAGGGCTCGGAAGGTGGCGAATCCTTGCCGCAAGTTCAAAGTGAGCTGCTGGTCGCGCAGGCCGATGTGCAAACGCGGCAACTGATGTTGGCGCAGTCGATCCAGTCGATGGAAACCTCACGGGCCGAAGCCAATCGCCAAACCCGCTATCTGTCACTGTCAGTGAAACCGATCCCGCCGGATGAGCCAACCTACCCGCGTGCTTTTGAAAGCACCTTGGTTGCGATGCTAATTTTTGCAGGCATCTATTTGATGATCTCAATGACAGCCGCCATTTTGCGCGAACAAATCTCGGCCTGACACGCCTTATTTTGTGGTCTGAAGCAGAGCAAAACCCAGCGCGGTTTTGCTCTGCTTCCTTTTGGTGCCTGTGCTGCGAGCTATGCGCTTGCTGCAATGCAGCAATTCGACATCGTCGGTTTAATCCATAACAATCAGGCGCTAAGTATGAGGCAGGGAAGAAATTATGAGCGGAACAAGGAGTTTCCCAATGGCCTATATCGCAACTGCAAAATCAGAATTTTCGTTTGCAACAACGATCGCACGCCCTTTCCGTGCTGTATGGAATTTCTTGCTGTTGGTCGCCGAAGCGCACCCACGGATGCAATCGGTCAACAAGCTGAACGCACTGTCTGACGCCGAGCTTGAAGCACGCGGCACAACCCGCAGCGACGAAGTCCGCCGTATTTTTGTTGGTTACGTCTAAGAGACGCCCACGTTCAAATTCGGCATATTTGTTTGCCTATTGGGGGCAGAAAGCCCCCATTTTGGCCGCATACCAAGCAAATTCTCTAAAAATCCAGGTGAAATCAGGCCGGTTCAACCCGCCTTCTTTTCCCAACGGCCCGATGCTTCGGACCAGTATTGCGCCGCAAGGCCTGCGCCGGTTACCGCCTTCCATTGAACGCGCGCCGCAGCGACTGCCGCCTCATCTTGCCCATCAAATAGCACAAAGACACGCTCAAGGCTGGCGGCCTCCACAGGGTCGATACTTGCGCCCTCGATGGTCATCAGCGCCTGCGCACCGTTTGCAATTTGGCCCTGCCCCAGCAAGATCGGCTGCGCGGCGTCATGCGGGCTGCCCTCCATCCCATGCGGGAAAAAGTCATCATCTGCGCCTTGCCACAAAAAACGGTCCAACGCCCTTAGGCGGCTCACATCGACCCCACGCAGCATCACGCGCCAACCCGCCTTTTGCGACCGCGCCAACAAGGTTCGCGCGGTCTCTTCAAGGCTAGACGTGGTCAGATGATAAAACATCACCACGCCCATCGGATCAGCCCTCAAACTTATCGCGGATCAACCGGTCAAGCGCCATGACGCCCCAGCCGGTCGCACCCTTTGGTGCCAACGTGGTATCGGATTTAACCAGCGCCGTGCCGGCAATATCCAAATGGCACCACGGCATGCCATCTTTGACAAACCGCTTCAGGAATTGCGCCGCCGTGATCGCACCGCCATCGCGCCCGCCCACGTTCATCATATCGGCAATCCGTGATTTCAGCTTGGCGTCATAGACATCGCCCATCGGCATCCGCCAAGCGCCCTCGCCCTCGGCTTTGCAGGCCTTCAGGAACGCATTGCACAGATCATCGTCATTGCTAAAAACCCCTGTGTTTTCATGGCCCAAGGCGACAATAATCGCGCCTGTCAGCGTGGCAAGGTTTATCATGCCAATCGGGTTAAACCGTTCCTGCACATACCACATGATATCGGCCAGCACCAAACGCCCTTCGGCATCGGTGTTGATCACCTCAATCGTGTCGCCTTTCATCGATTTGACCACATCGCCGGGGCGTTGCGCGCGACCGTCCGGCATGTTTTCGACCAAGCCGACGATACCCACTACATTGGCCTTGGCGCGGCGCAGCGCCAGCGTGCGCATCACGCCCGACACCACACCCGCGCCGCCCATATCCATGGTCATATCTTCCATCCCGCCCGCAGGCTTGATGGAAATGCCGCCGGTATCAAAGACCACGCCTTTGCCAACCAGCGCAAAAGGTGCCTCATCGCCACCGCCGTTCCACTGCATGACGACAACCTTGGACGGGCTTTCCGACCCCATGCCAACACCCAGCAACGCGCCCATGCCCAGCTTGGTCAGTTCTTCTTCGTCCAAAATCTCGACGTCCAGACCCAGCTCTTGCATCGCGGCAAGCCGTGCTGCGAAATCATACGTCGTCAGCACATTGGCAGGCTCGTTCACCAGATCACGGGTGAAAAACACGCCTTCGGCAACCGCAGCCTTGGGCTTGGCAGCCAGTGCAACCGCCTCGGGGTCTTTGACCATCAGGCTGACAGGCCCGCGTGCGGTGGGTGTTGTCGTTTTATGCGGCTCAAAATCATAGGCGCGCATGGCGATCCCAAAGGAAACCTCGGCCGCGCGTTGAATGGTCCCAGCAAGCACCAATGCCCCCGATTGGCCCACAGATTTGCCAATCACAGCCCCGGCTTTGCGGGCGGTTTCCACATCGGCACGCGGCCCGGCCTTAACAACTTGCAACGCTTCGGCTTTCAGCCCCGCGGGCCATGCCAAATCGGCGGCCTCGCCCATTTTTACCTTTTCCCAAGCGTCCGACGCCAAAAAGCGGTTCAGCGCGCCTTTGGTCATACGGTTCAACCGGCGCGCGGCGGGGCTGCGGGCAGCCAGTTCATCAGGCGCCGCCAAAAGCGCGATGCGGCCTACAAAAGCATCAAGCGCGTCGAGATCGGTTTCAAGAAACTTGATCGGCAAAGGATGTGTCATGTCAATTATTCCGCTGTTTGGGTCGTCACCTTGCGGGCAGCCTCATCGCATGGCCCGCGTTTGCCAAAGCCTAGCCCTTGGCTATCGGGTTTACCAGACCCGACCTTATGCAACAGTTCTGGCCGTTTTTTGCCGATCGGGGCCTGAAACCCATCGATATATCAGTTTTAACCCTTGGGAAAATCCGTTACGGTTGCACAAGATTTTAGGTAAGGGAAAACGCGCGTGTCCAGATTCGACAGATACCTACTGTCACAATTTCTTGCGCTTTTTGGGTTTTTCTCCCTAATTCTTGTGTTGATCTACTGGGTAAACCGCGCTGTTGGCCTGTTTGACCAGATCATCGGCGACGGCCAATCCGCCTTGGTTTTCCTTGAAATCTCCTTTTTGACGTTGCCAAATGTGATCCGTGTGGTGTTGCCTGTTTCGGCCTTTGCCGCGGCCGTTTACACCACCAATCGGCTTACCCAAGATGGAGAGTTGGTCGTGATGCAAGCGACCGGGTTCTCGGCGTTTCGCTTGGCCCGCCCTGTCGCCTATTTCGGTCTTTCGGTCACTGTGATGCTGGTGTTGCTTTACAATGTGATTGTGCCTGCCAGTCGAACGGTTTTAACGGCACGAACCGCCGAAATCAGTGCAAACCTTACGGCGAAATTGCTGGTAGAGGGCACCTTTATGCACCCGACAGATGGCATCACATTCTACATTCGTGAAATAAGCGACAGCGGCGAACTGCATGATGTCTTTTTCGTGGATAGCAGGGATCGCACAATCCAGACAACCTATACGGCGCGCCGTGCCTTGTTGGTTCGCGGCGATATCGAGCCTAAATTGATCATGTTTGACGGCCTAAGCCAATCGCATGACACGGTCAAAAAACGCCTCTCGGTGACGCATTTCTCGGATTTCACCTATGATCTGGGCGGGCTGCTGGTGGCCTCTGACACGCCCGCACGCTCGCTGGATGAGCTGTCGACGGCAGAGCTTTTGTCCCCCTCGCCTGCGATTTTGCAAGAGGTCGGCAAAACGAAATCGACCCTTTTGATCGAAGGCCACGCACGCATTGGCCAGCCCTTTTTGGCGCTGGCGACCGCGCTTATCGGTTTTGCGGCCCTGCTTTTGGGGGCGTTCAGCCGCTTTGGCCTGTGGCGTCAGATCGTGGGTGCCGTGATTTTGCTGATTGTCGTGCAAATGATAAACAACGCTGGCTTCTCGGCCTCTAGCGGCGCAGAAAACGGTTGGATTTTTGTCTATATCGCACCTGTCACGGGTATTGCGGCCTCAGTTGTGATGCTTTGGGTCGCGCAACGCCCGCGCCGCCGCCATGCCGCAGGCCCCGGACCAAATAGCAGCGAAGGGGCCGCCGCATGACCCTAAGCCTCTATTTCATTTACCGTTTTGTCAAAGTTGTCGCGCAAGTTTTTGCCATCTTTTTCGGCATTTTAATGCTGACAGATATGGTTGAACAGTTGCGGCGCCTTTCGGGTCAGGCCGTTTCGCTTGCCGATGTTGCAACCTTGGCGCTGCTAAATGTGCCCGCGACACTGTACCTTATTTTGCCGCTTATTTTCATTTTAGCGGCGATTGCCTTGTTCTTGGCTTTGGCCAAAAGCAGTGAGCTGGTTGTGGTGCGTGCGGCAGGCCGATCTGGCCTGCGGTTTTTGCTGGCGCCTGTGGCGGCTGCGTTTGTGATAGGCGCGTTTGCGGTGGCAGTGCTAAATCCTTTGGTTGCCGCAACGTCAAAACAATACGAGCAATTTTCTTCGCATTTAACGCGTGGCGCCGAAAGTGTGCTGTCGATCAGCGATAGAGGCATTTGGTTGCGGCAAGGCGGGGCTGATGGCCAGGTTGTCATTCAGGCCGTCCGTGCCGATCTTGATGGCACCCGCCTGTTTGGCGTTAGCTTTCTGATTTTTGACAACCAAGTCATGCCGACCCAACGCATCGAGGCCGAAGAGGCCGAGTTGGTATCGGGGGCTTGGCAGCTGACGAATGCCAAATACTGGGATCTAACTGCGACTAACCCAGAGGTTACGTCGCAGGTGAAACCCACGGCGATGATCGCATCCGACCTGACGCGTGACCGCATCCGTGATAGCTTTGGCACGCCGTCTGCTGTTCCGATTTGGTCACTCCCAAGATATATCAAAAATCTCGAACTGGCTGGCTTTTCTGCGCGGTCCTACCGTGTGTGGTTGCAGATGGAGATAGCGCTGCCTTTGCTTTTGTCGGCAATGGTGCTTGTGGCGGCGGGCTTCACCATGCGTCATGCGCGGTTTGGTCAGACGGGCCAGCGGGTCTTGTTGGCATTAACGGGTGGGTTTGCTATCTTTTTCTTGCGCAACTTCGCACAGGTGCTTGGGGATAGCGGGCAAATCCCTGTATACCTTGCGGCGTGGACCCCCCCTGTCGCCGCGATTTTACTGGCGCTTGGGTTATTATTGCACTTGGAGGACGGTTGATGCGTCTGATTTTACGGCTCACCTGTCTGTTGGTTTTGTTCGCGGCACCGCTGCGCGCGCAGGATTTGGCATCGCTTGTCGCCGACAGTGTGGCGATTGCGGGCAATGATACGCTTGTCGCCCAAGGCAATGTAGAAATTTTTCAAAACGGCAAGCGGCTGAAGGCTTCAAAGATCACCTATGATCGTGGCGCGGATCGCTTGTTGATTGTCGGCCCCATTGTACTGACCGATGACAGCGGGACCATTGTGCTTGCCGATCAGGCCGAGCTTTCATCCGATTTCTCCGATGGCATTTTGCAAAGTGCGCGGCTGGTGCTGGACCAGCAGTTGCAGCTTGCATCGTCTGAGATGATGCGGATCGGCGGGCGCTATACCAGCCTGTCAAATACCGTGGTGTCGTCATGCCAAGTCTGCGCCAGCCATCCCACGCCTTTGTGGGAAATTCGCGCAAAACGTGTCATCCATGATGAGCTAGAGCGTCAGATTTACTTTGAAAATGCAACGTTCCGCGTGGCAGGTGTGCCGGTATTTTGGGTGCCCCGCCTGCGTATTCCCGACCCGACCTTAAAGCGCCAGACAGGGTTTCTGGCGCCCTCGTTCCGCACTACGAGCGACCTTGGCTTTGGCACAAAGATTCCCTATTTTATCCGGATCGGCGATAGCAAGGATTTAACGGTAACCCCTTATCTTTCCAGCAATGATGCCCAATCGGTTGAACTGCGCTATCGTCAGGCCTTTGACAGTGGCAAGGTCGAGACAACCGGCGCAGTGTCGCGCGATCAGCTGTATCCAGACGAAACCCGCTTTTATCTGGTGACCAAGGGCCAATTTGACCTGCCGCGTGATTTCACCTTATCCTTTTCCGGTACTATGGTGTCTGACAATGATTATCTGTCAGACTACGGCATCTCATCCGAGGACCGTCTGGACAGCCGTGTTGAAGTTCTGCGCACACGGCGCAACGAATACATCTCGGGCAGGCTTATCAACTACCGCTCTCTGCGCGATGACGATGTGAATAGCACCTTGCCCTCTATTGTCACCGATGTAACCTATCAACGCCGCTTTTCGCCCGGAACAATTGGCGGCGAGGGCGGGTTTCGGTTGCAGAGCCACAGCCATTACCGCAGCTCAGATATTTCGTCCGACAGTGATAGCGATGGCATCAGCGATGGTCGTGATGTCACGCGACTTTCGGTTGCTGCGGATTGGCGGCGCAACTGGATCTTGCCGGGCGGCGTTTTGGGAACGGCCTTGACCGAAATCAATGGCGATTTTTACAGCATCAACCAAGATGACACCTATGAAGGCGACTACACGCGCGCAGCCGTAGGCGCAGGAGTGGAGCTGCGCTGGCCATGGGTCTACGCGGCGCAAAACGGCGCCAGCCATGTGATCGAACCGATTGTCCAGCTTGTCTGGGCCAAACAAAACGATACCGATATTCCGAATGAAGACAGTACTTTGGTCGAATTTGACGAAGGCAGCCTTTTTTCGATCAACCGCTATCCGGGGGCGGATGATATTGAAGTTGGCCCCTATGCCAATGTCGGCATCGGCTACACGCGCTATGACCCCAAAGGGTGGTCCTTGGGGGTAGTTGTTGGCCGCGTATACCGCAGCAGCAATGACGAAGACTTTAGTGATGCCTCGGGCCTGTCCGGCATAAACTCCGACTGGTTGGCCGCAGTGCGTCTTTCGCTTGCAGGCGGCGTCTCATTGACCAATCGGGTGGTTTTCGACAATAATTTCAAACTGACCAAAGGCGAAAGCCGCGTGGCACTGACCCGTGATAGCTATAGCCTGTCATCCTCCTACGTAAAGCTTTTGGCCGATGAGAGCGAAGACCGCGATGATGATGTGTCGGAACTGACCTTCGCTGGCAGCTATCAGGTAACCCCGAACTGGGGCGCGAAACTGAGCTCGCGTTATGATTTTGTCGCAGACCGTGCATCCTCTTCGGGGCTAAGCCTTGCCTACAGCAGCGAATGCCTGAAAGTGGCGATGGACCTGTCGCACGGCTATAGTTCCTCAAGCAGCACCAGCGCCTCTACCAGTTTTGGCCTGTCATTTGACCTGTTGGGCTTTGGCAATAAGGGCAAAAGCGGTGCTGCTGCCGCATGTAGCGGTTAAGGTGTTGCCATGACCCCGACCATCAGAGTACCACAGTTAGACCAGATCACCGCCGAAAGGCTGAACGATCCTTGCCAAGAGAAGAAATCGATGATCCGCCCTCTAAGCTTTGCCCTCGCCCTTAGCACCCTTTTGGTTGGTGCTGCCCCCCTTCAGGCCCAAAACCTGTTTGCGCCGCGTATGTATGTGAACGACAGCGCCATCACAGAGTTTGAGGTCCAGCAACGGCTGCAAATGCTAAAGCTGTTCCGCACGCCCGGCGATTTGGAAGAGGCCGCCATCAAGGCCTTGGTCGAGGACCGACTGCGCATGACGGCCGCCAAGGCCATGAAACTGACCGTGACGCCAGAGCAGATCAAAGCCGGGATGGAAGAGTTTGCGGGCCGTGCCAATATGACGGCGGATCAGTTTGTTGCCGCCTTGGCACAAGAAGGTGTTGCCGCTGAAACCTTCCGCGATTTTGTCGAGGCAGGGCTGCTTTGGCGCCAAGTGGCGCAGCAGAAATATATTGGCAAAGTAACTGTATCGGATGCCGAGATTGATCGCGCGATTGCTATGGGCAATAGTTCCGCCGCGCTGCGCATTCTGATCTCGGAGTTGGTAATCCCTGCCCCAGCCGGCCAAGAAGAGGCGGTGATGGCACGCGCCGCGCAGCTGCGCTCTCAGATCCGTTCGGAAGCAGATTTTGCCGCAGCCGCGCGCAAGTATTCAGCCTCGCAGACTGCGGGCAGAGGCGGGCGAATTGATTGGATGCCGCTTGCGAACCTGCCTGCAGCGCTTGCGCCGGTGGTCCTTGGGCTTGCCCCGGGTGAGGTGTCGCAGCCTGTGGCCTTGGGCGGTGCCGTTGGTCTGTTCCAGCTGCGCGGGTTAGAGAAAATGCAAGACCAAGGCCTGACATCAATCAGCGTTGATTATGCGCAATACACCCTGCCCGCCGCCACTGGTGTGGCCGAGGCGGCTGCAATCCGTGCCAAGGTTGATACTTGCGATGACCTTTACACCATTGCCAAAGGCCAGCCTGCCGACCGTTTGATCCGCGAAACAAAAGCCGCCACTGCATTGCCAACCAATGTGGGCCGTGCCTTGGCCGCGCTTGATCCGGGTGAAAGCGTTGATTTTCCAAGTGGTGCCGCGCATGTGTTCTTGATGCTATGTTCGCGCACACCCGAGCAAGAGGTGCAGCCCACCCGCGATGAGGTTCGTGAGCGGGTGTTGAACCAAAAGTTCGGGGCCATGGCGCAAACCTATTTGGAAGAGATGCGCTTTAACGCCATCATTCGCAAACCCTAAACGATGGCACCGGCACGCAAGCCTATCGCCCTAACCTGCGGCGAGCCTGCGGGTATTGGCCCCGAAATAGCTGTCTCGGCGCGCAAAACCTTGGGTGCCGAGCTGCCGTTTTTCTGGATCGGCGACCCGCGACATTTGCCCAGCGGTACGGCGTTTCACATGATTGATCACCCCTCGCAGGTGGTTTGTGGTGCGGATAGCCTTGCCGTGCTGCCGCATCCTTTTGCCAGCCCTGCCACGCCGGGCACTGCAAAACCCGAACATGCCGCCGACGTGATCGCCGTGATTGCCCGCGCTGTAGGCTTGGTTCAGGCAGGCGATGCCTCGGCGATTTGTACCGCGCCCATCCACAAAAAAGCGCTAAAGGATGGCGCGGGTTTTGCCTTTCCCGGTCATACCGAATACCTCGCCTCTTTGGGCGGCGTTGACCGTGTGGTGATGATGCTAGCCTGCCCGCAGCTGCGGGTCGTGCCTGTGACCATTCATATCGCCATCTCAGACGTGCCCGCCGCGCTGACCGCCGAAGCGTTGGAAGAGACCCTGCGCATCACCCATCGCGGGTTGATGCAGGATTTTGGCCTAACCAATCCGCGTATTGCCGTGGCGGGGTTGAACCCCCACGCAGGCGAAGGTGGCGCGATGGGACATGAGGAACTGACGCTGATTTCGCCGGTTCTGGACCGATTGCGCGCCGAGGGTATGCAGATCGCAGGCCCTTTGCCCGCCGACACGATGTTCCACGCCAGCGCCCGCGCGGGCTATGACGTGGCGGTGTGCATGTACCATGACCAAGCCTTGATTCCGATCAAAACCATTGATTTTGCGGGGGGTGTGAACCTGACGCTGGGCCTGCCGTTTATCCGCACGTCGCCCGATCACGGCACTGCCTTTGACATTGCTGGCCGTGGCATCGCCGACCCGACCAGCCTGATCGCAGCCCTGCGTATGGCACATGACATGGCGACCGCCCGAGGGGTAAACTAATGGCTGCAATCGACGGGCTGCCAAGCCTTGCCCAAGTCATCCGCATGCATGATCTGGTGGCGAAAAAGCAGTTGGGCCAGAATTTCTTGCTGGACCTGAACCTGACCTCCAGAATTGCGCGCTCGGCGGGTGATCTGACGCAATGTGACGTGCTGGAAATTGGCCCCGGCCCCGGTGGCCTGACGCGCGGGCTGTTGGCCGAAGGCGCGCGCCGTGTGCTGGCGATTGAAAAAGACGCGCGCTGCATGCCTGCGCTGGATGAGATTGCCGCCGTCTATCCTGGTCGGCTAGAGGTGTTGAACGCCGATGCTTTAACCGTTGATATCTCGGCACATCTAACGCCGCCAGTGCGGGTGGTGGCGAACCTGCCTTATAACATCGGCACCGAACTGCTGGTGCGCTGGCTGTCGCCCGACGCATGGCCACCGTTTTGGACCAGCCTAACCCTGATGTTCCAAAAAGAGGTGGCACAGCGGATCGTTGCCAAACCGGGAGATAAGGCCTACGGGCGGCTGGCCTTGCTGGCGCAATGGCGCACCGAGCCCAAAATTGTGCTGACCCTGCCGCCCGAGGCGTTCAGCCCTGCGCCCAAGGTTCATTCTGCCGTGGTGCATTTGACACGGCTGGAACAGCCGCGCTTTCCGGCCAATGGCCCGATGTTGTCACGCCTAACCGCGATGGGGTTTAACCAGCGCCGCAAGATGCTGCGCTCTAGCCTCAAGGCGATGGGGCCGGATATTGAGGCACGGCTAGAGGCGGTTGGTATTGCGCCCACCGCGCGTGCCGAAGAAATCTCACTAGAAAAATTCTGCGCGTTATCGCGCGGGTTTGACTAGGTTCACCTGTTCCTCCTTTTTCGAATACAAAAAGCCGAGGCAATGCCCCGGCTTTTTGTATTTGGCAGTAACCCTCAAACCTTATTCGGCGGCTTGGTCACCAGCGGTATCGGTTTTCGGTCCATCCGAACCTGCCTCGGCCTTAGGCTTGCGGGGCGCACGTGGTTTGCGCGCAGGTTTGGGCTGATCATCAACAGCCGAGGCATCGGGCTTGCCCGCAGGCTGCGCCTCAGCATGTTCCACATTTTGCTTTGGGCGTGGGGTACGGTGCCGTGGCAGACGGCGGGTTTCAGGTGTTTCCACCAAACCGATATCATCGTCACCGACAGAGGCTTCGATCACATCAGGCACATTACCTGCATCGTCAGAACGCCCAGAGTCGCGCCGATTTTCAGTGCGATTTTCAGTGCGGCCTTCGCCGCGATTATCACGACGGACCTCATTACGACCCTCGTTCCTGTTGTCAGAACGGTTATCGGGGCGATTATCGGGCCGTTCGTCACGGCGACCGTCATTGCGCCCCTCGTTACGGTTGTCGGAACGATCATCCCGCAAATCAGGCTGCTGGTTATCGCCACGATCTTGCTGACGGTCACGCTGCTGATTTTGCGTGTTTTGCTGGTGCTGATTGTTCTGGATATCTTGCTGGCGGCGCGCCTCTTGTTCGGCTTGCATTTCGCGCTGCGCTTCGGCCAACATACGCGTGTAATGCTCGGCGTGCTGCAAGAAGTTCTCGGCATTCACCCGATCATTCGACAGCTGCGCATCGCGCGACAGTTGGTTGTATTTTTCAATAATTTGCTGCGGCGTACCACGCACTTTGCCTTCGGGGCCGGAGCTGTCGAAGACACGGTTGGTGATATTGCCGAGGGTGCGCGGGCGGTTCGATTTCGAACGCGAGCGGGACTTGGAAGATCTCATCTTGTCCTTTTATCCAGAACTATCTGGCTTTGACTTTGCGCCGGCGGTCTAGGATAGACGCGTCATACCCTTAGCCGGGCGCATCAAAAATTTTGGCATTGCGTACAAGTATGAGAACCGAGCGAACCCGGGGCATTCCCCTGTACAGGTCTTGTCTAACCATGGGTTGGATGGTCTGACAAGTAAAAATTCGCCAAAGTGGCAGTTATCCTCAGGAATTTAGCGATTCATTGCGGATAAGATGCCTAAAACCCGCATTAAGCGCCGATAAGCCGGCCCTGCACCACGCGGTCGCGCCCATCCAGATCGGGCAAGCACGCGACATTTGAAAAGCCGTTATCCCTGAAAAAACCTGCGACAGCGGCGCCTTGGGTCGGCCCGACTTCAACCATCAGCCAACCACCTGCGTTTAGATGGGCCGCAGCACCGGCCGTAATGACTCGGTACGGCGTCAGCCCGTCACCGCCGGGCGTAAGCGCCAAATGCGGCTCCCAATCGCGGACCTCGGGCGACAACGTGGCCATCTCATTCGCCGCGATATAGGGCGGGTTGGAAACGATCAGGTCAAACTGCCCTTGCACGGGGTCAAACCAACTGCCCTGCCCCCATGTGACGCGCGCCTGTGGCAGAAGCCGTTTCTGGTTGGCTTGGGCGACAGCAAGCGCTGCCTGCGACAAGTCTACGCCGCACCCCCAAGCGGTGGGAGTCTCGGCCAGCAGTGTCATCAGGATGCAGCCCGACCCCGTGCCCAAATCAAGCACCGATGTGAACGGCACGGCAAGCGCCGCTGCAATCAGGCATTCCGTCTCGGGGCGTGGGTCCAAAACATCGGGGGTGACAGAAAACGACCGGCCCCAAAACAGCCGCGCGCCGATGATTTGGCTAACGGGCTGACGGGTGGCGCGGGCCTCAATGGTTTGGGTTAAGCGCGCGAGTTGCGCGGCATCCAGCATGTCTTGGGGAGAGCGCAGCGCCAAGCCCGCCCGATCACAGCCCAGAACATGCGCCAACAGCACGGCCACATCTTGGGCGGCATCGGGAACACCGGCCTCTAGCAGACGCGCAACAGCTGCACGCCGCGCTGTAAACAGAGTCGTCATTGCATCTCGGCCAGTTTGCGCGCTTGATCATCCGAGATCAGCGCATCAATCACCGGATCCAGATCGCCGCCCATAATCTGGCCCAAGGAATAGAGCGTCAGGTTGATGCGGTGGTCAGTCATCCGGCCTTGCGGAAAATTATAGGTGCGGATGCGTTCGGACCGGTCGCCCGACCCCACCTGACTTTTGCGATTGGCCGACCGTTCGGCATCAACGCGTTCGCGCTCGGCCTCAAACAGCCGCGCGCGCAAAACTTGCATGGCGGCCACGCGGTTTTGGTGCTGCGATTTCATAGCTGACACCACAATAATGCCAGTAGGCAAGTGAGTGATCCTCACAGCCGAATCTGTGGTGTTGACGTGCTGACCGCCCGCACCCGAGGCGCGCATCGTATCAATCCGGATATCCGAAGCGGGGATGTCGATATCGACCTCTTCGGCCTCGGGCAACACCGCCACTGTGGCCGCCGACGTATGCACCCGCCCGCCGCTTTCGGTTTCGGGGACACGCTGCACACGGTGCACGCCCGATTCGTATTTCATACGGGCAAACACGCCCTCACCTTGGATATGGGCCGTAAGCTCGCGGATGCCGCCCAGATCGCTTTCTTGGAGTTCAAGAATTTCAAAGGTCCAGCCGCGATTCTCGGCATAGCGGCGGTACATGTTCAGCAAATCGCCAGCAAAAAGAGCCGCCTCATCGCCGCCCGTGCCGGGACGGATTTCCAAAATAGCGGGCCGCCCGTCGGCCGCATCCTTGGGTAGAAGGGCCAACTGTAAAGCGGCCTCCATTTCCTCAATCCGGTCTTTGAGATCGGGGATTTCCTCTTCGGCCAAGCGGCGCATTTCGGGATCTGTCAGCATGATCTGGGCTTCGGCCAAGTCATCAAGCGCGCGGCGATAGGCGTCAATTTCTGTGACCACAGGTTTCAGGTCACCATATTCACGGCTGAGCTTGGCGATCTCAGAAGGCGGTGCGCCAGCGGAAAGCTTCGCCTCGATAAACTCGAAACGTTGGGTGATCTGCGCGAGGGTATCAAGTGGGACCATGTGAGCGGTTTGTCCTATGAACGAGGCTGGGTCAAGCGACACGCGATGGCTGGTTTTTGAACCAGTGACGCACAAGCCGCCGCCCCCGCGCGAGGTATTTTTTCCAAGATGAAGCCATTAGAGTTTGGCCAGCCAATCCTTGAGGCGGGCCGCGTTGACGCCAAGATCGGATTTGCCAAAGCGCAGGCGGGCATGGATGTAGAGGCCATCCGCGTTGGTTTGCGCCGTGGTATAGTCAGGAAAGCCCCAAAGCGCCGAGCGCGTGACCCAAGTGATGCGGCCTTGATCCACGCTGCCCGCAAGACGGGCGGTGTGTGGCGAGGCCATGGCGATGGCATCAAGCCGCGCCAAAAGCCCGTCGGATGCCGGAATACGCAGCGTGGCCCCGTTGATTTGGGTGATGATCTCGGTCGCGCCTTGGTCGCCCACATAGGCTGCGGTTGGATCGACATTCCAGCGGGCGGAATCAGACGGGGCAAAGCGGACATATGCCGCAAAGCCCGCCACGACGATAAGAATGACAGCGAGGGTCGTAATCATAAAACTTGCTTTCATTTCCGGTGATGCGCCCAGTGATAGAGGCAAATCAGCTCATGCGCGACATGGGCGCCTGCAATGGCTGTGGCGCCGGTTGTGTCATAAGCGGGGGACACTTCGACAATATCCCCGCCAACCATGTTGATACCAGCCAGATCACGCAGGCAGGCCGCAGCTTGCCACGTATGCAAGCCCCCCCAGACAGGCGTGCCGGTGCCGGGGGCAGCAGACGGGTCAAGGCAATCAATGTCAAAGGTCACATAGGTCGGATTTTGGCCGACGATTTCTTTGGCGCGGGCCACAGCATAGGCGCAGCCCTTTTCATGCACGGTGCGCGCATCAATGTATTCAACGCCCAAGTAGTCATCACAATGGGTGCGGATACCGATTTGCACGCTGGTTTTGGGGTCGATGAGGCCGGTCTTCACAGCTTTATAAAAGAACGTGCCGTGATCGATGCGTTCCATATCATCATCCTGCCACAGATCGGAATGGGCGTCGAAATGGATCACCGACATCGGCCCGTATTTCTCGGCATAGGCGCGCAGGATCGGCAGCGTTATGAAATGGTCTCCGCCAAGCGTCACTGTCCCCGGCCCCGCCTTTAGGATGGTGCGGATGTGATCGGTCAGAAGGCCCGGAAAGCTGGGGGTATGAGCGTAGTCAAATGCCACATCGCCGTAATCGACAATTGCCATATCTTCCAACGGGTTGGTGGGCCAACCGTAAGGCGGGTCAAAGGGTTGCAGCGTGCTGGCCTCACGTATCGCACGCGGGCCGAAACGGGTGCCGGTGCGGTGGGTCACGGCTTGGTCAAACGGCACGCCGGTGATGGCCAGATCAACCCCGGTCAGGTCTTTGGTATAGCGACGGCGCAGGAACGACGTCGCCCCCGCAAAGGCATTTTCAAACGCGAGGCCCCGCAGGCCTTGGCGCGTGAACGCCCCGTCGACTTCGTTCTTTGCATCCTCTAACGCCATGCTTTTCCTCATATGCAAAGCGTCGTTTCGTTACCGGAGACGCCGAAAATCCGGAATGTGCAGGAAGGGGTAAACCCTGCAAACTGTCAAGCCAAACGCACGCCTTCGCGGGTCAAATCATCGACAACCTGACGGATGGATTTGGCCAAGATTTCCGCCACGAAATCAACCTGCGCTGTGGTAATCGTAAGGGGCGGCGACATGACATTCAGGTGCCCCATCGGACGCACCATCAGGCCCATGGATTCGGCGGTGTCCGAGATGCGTTTGCCGACGTCTAACTCATCAGGCAGCAGGGTTTTGCGGGCTTTGTCAGCGACATTTTCCACGCAAACCATTAGCTTACTGCCGCGTACATCGCCGACCATCGGCAGGGCTTTCATCTCGGCCATACGCGTTTCAAAATAGGCGCCAACGCGGGTGGCATTGCCCAGCAAATCCTCACGCTCCATAATTTCGATGTTTTTCAAGGCGGCGGCACAGGACACCGGATGGCCGGAATAGGTGAAACCAGAGGTAAACCAGCGCCCGCCATCGGCGGCCATTGCAGCCCAGATACGATCGGAAAAAATGAGGGCGCCCAAGGGGATATAGCCCGATGTTAAACCTTTGGCACAAGTGATCATATCGGGCTGAATGCCGAATTGATCTAGGCTGGCGAACCAATGGCCAGTGCGGCCAAAGGCGGTGACCACCTCATCCGCGATGAACAGGATATCATGCTGGGCGCAGATCGCGGCCATGCGCGGCAGATAGCCTTCGGGGGGTACAATCACACCGCCCGAGGCTTGGATCGGTTCGGCAAAGAAGCCACCAATGTTTTCCGCGCCAACCTCGGCGATTTTTGCGGCGAACTCGGCAACCAGATGGTCGCAAAACGCGGCCTCATCCATGCCGTCGGGCGCGCGATAGAAATTGGGGGCGCTGACGTGGTGGATACCACTTTCCTTATAGCGAAACTGCGGCACGCGATCGCCGGGGCGTTTGCCGATGCTTTGGCTGATATAGGTCGATCCGTGATAGCTGTAGTTGCGGGCGATCACTTGGGTTTTATCGGGGCGGCCCATACAGGTTTGATAGTAATGAACCATTCGGTACGCGGTATCGATTGCCGTCGAGCCGCCCGTGGTGAAATGCACGCGGTTCAGATCACCGGGGGCGAGGCTGGCGAGCTTGGCCCCCAGCATTGCCGAGGGACCATTGGCCATATCGACAAAGCTGTTGGCAAAGCCAAGCTGGACCGCCTGATCGGCCATCGCTTGGCCCATTTCCGCGCGGCCAAGCCCGATATTGGTGCACCACATGCCGCCCACCGCATCAAAATAGCGCCGCCCCTCGGCATCCCACAAATAGCACCCCTCGCCCCGCGCCATGAGCAAGGAACCGTCCTTTTCAAACGGGCCGAAATTCGCCCAAGGATGCAGCGAATGATCGTGGTCCATTTGCCAAAGCTCTGCAGGCGTTGGGCCGTTCTGGGGGAAATTGTTGGTCATTTTCGGGCTCCTGCACTTTATCTTTGGCCTGAGCTTAGCATTTTGATCATATTTTGACTAGGCGATCAGAAACGCTATACACAGCGGTTGCCTAGATATGGTGGTCTAAAGGTTGATTGCGTCGATCCTTGGCGGTTGCGACGGAGGTTGACGGGAAAGGCTGCGATTCGGGGCGGACGAAAGGGGCCTCTCCCGCCATTCGTTATCAGCGCGGGGCCTGGCCCCGCACTGCAGCCTCAAGGTTGGGCATGGCAGGTTTTTCAAAGGGAAAAACCTGCGACAGCGCATTAGGGCAAAGGCTGCGCGCGTTCCACAAGACGGGCAAAGAAGCTAGCGCCAACGGGGGCCGCGTCATCGTTGAAATTATAGGCGGGGTGGTGAAGCCCTGCCCCATCGCCGATGCCCATGAATAGATAGGCGCCCGGGCGCGCCTCTAGCATGTAGCTGAAATCCTCGGACCCCATTTCGCGCGGGCCGTCGGCCTGAACAGCATCGGCGCCGGAAATCTCGGTGGCCACCTCGACAGCAAAACCGGCTTGATCGGCGTGGTTGATCGTGGCCGGATAACCCCAATCATAGTCGATTGCCGCAGTGACGCCGTAAGCGACAGCATGGCCTTCGACGATTTCATAAAGGCGGCGTTTTAGCAGTTCGCGGACTTCGGGTTTAAAACACCGGATCGTGGCGCAGAACCAGCCATCCTCGGGGATGATATTGCTGGCCGAACCGGTGTGAATTTGCGTGACCGAAATCACCGCCTCATCCAGCGCGTAAACATTGCGTGGGATGATGGTTTGGATCGCCTGCACCATGCCGACAATCGCCACAACCGGATCTACGCAGACATGCGGCGTGGCACCATGCCCACCCTTGCCCGTCACCTTGACCACCGCGGTATCAACCGAGGCCATAAACGCCCCCGGCGTGGTGACAAAATGACCAAAAGCCACGCCCGGTGCGTTGTGAATGCCGTACACCTGCGCGATGCCAAAACGGTCCATCACGCCTTCTTGCACCATCACCTCGCCACCGCCACCATCTTCCTCGGCCGGTTGGAACAGCAAGGCGACGCGGCCTGTAAAGCGGCGGGTTTCACAAAGGTATTTCGCAGCCCCCAGCAGCATCGTGACATGGCCGTCATGGCCGCAGGCATGCATCCGCCCCGGCACGGTAGAGGCGTAATCCACGCCCGTTGCCTCGGTAATCGGCAGCGCATCCATATCGGCGCGCAAACCGATGGTCGGCCCGGCACCTGTGCCGTTGATGATCGCGACGATGCCGCTGGTGGCGATGCCTTCATGCAGCTCATCCACACCAAATTCGCGCAGACGGGCGGCGATAAAGGCCGCCGTCTCAAAGCAGTTAAACCGCAGTTCTGGGTGCTGGTGTAAATGGCGACGCCACCCTGTCATTTCATCCGCGTATCCGGCAATGGCATTCAAGACGGGCATGGGCTACTCCTATGGTCTAAGCTTTGCCCGCCACTTGACTGTAATTTGATAGGAACCGCAATGGCCCCGCACACGCCCGACAAGACGCTTGAAGACAGCAACGCGCTGATCGCCGACCCGCAAGGCGGGATGCCGCGGCTGTTGGAAATTATGGCGCGGCTGCGCGACCCAGACAGCGGCTGCCCGTGGGACATTGAGCAAAACTTTGCTACCATTGCACCCTATACGATTGAGGAAGCCTATGAGGTGGCCGACGCGATTGAGCGCAAAGCTTGGGCCGAGTTGGAAGGCGAGCTGGGCGATTTGCTGCTGCAATCGGTCTATCATGCACGGATCGGGCAAGAGGCGGGGCTGTTTGATTTTGACAGCATAACCAAGGCCATCGCCGATAAAATGGTCGCGCGTCACCCGCATCTGTTTGGCGACGAGTCGCGTGATAAAAGCGCCGAACAGCAAACCCGCGATTGGGAGCGCCTGAAAGCGGCCGAGCGTGGCCCTGCGCGTGTGCTGGACGGTGTGGCACTTGGGCTGCCCGCCCTGACCCGCGCGGTAAAGCTGCAAAAACGGGCGGCGCGGGTGGGGTTTGACTGGCCGTCAACCGACCAAGTGCTGGACAAGATCATTGAGGAAACGCACGAATTGGTAGAGGCCCGCGACAGCCTGACCAAGGCGGAACAGGCCGAAGAGTTTGGGGATTTACTGTTCGTTATGGCCAACCTCGCGCGGCATATGGAGATCGACCCCGAGGCCGCTTTACGCGCGGCCAATGAAAAGTTCACCCGCCGCTTTGGCCGCATTGAGGACTTTCTGGCGGATGAGGGCAAGGCACCGGCACAAAGCGATCTGGTTGAGATGGATACATTGTGGGACCGCGCCAAAGCCGAGGACAAGGCGGCCAAGGCAGAGCGTGCGGGCCAGCCACGGGATTAGGTATTTTTGCCAAGATGAAATTGGGGAATTTTTCCGAGCTTATCTGTCAGGTATTGACCAAAGTAAAAGACTCAGGTTTAAGAGCTGCATAAATTCCGACTAAAGAGGTCAACAATGAAACTTCGCTTGCCCACCCTTGCCATTCTTGCAATTGGCGCTGTCGCATTGCCCGCCGTGGCCGATGAGGTGAACGTCTATTCCCACCGCCAACCCGAGCTTATTCAACCGCTGGCCGATGCTTTTACGGCCGAGACCGGCATAGACGTGAACATTGCGTTTGTTGACAAGGGCATGGCCGAACGGCTGATCGCCGAAGGCAACCGCAGCCCCGCCGATTTGGTGCTAACGGTCGATATTGCGCGATTGACCCAGATCGTCGATGCGGGCGTCACCCAAGCCGTGGACTCTGACATTCTTCAGGCCAATATCCCTGCCAATTTCCGCGATGCGGGGAATGAATGGTTCGGCCTTACATCACGCGCGCGGATTATCTATGCGTCCAAAGAGCGTGTAGCGCAGGGCGAGATTACGACTTATGAGGATTTGGCCTCGGATAAGTGGAAAGGGCGGCTCTGCTCACGCTCGGGGACCAATGACTATAATGTCGCCCTCTTGGGCGCGGTGATCGCCCACCATGGCGAGGCCTATGCGAAAACCTGGGCCGAGGGGCTGAAGGCCAACCTTGCCCGCAAACCAGCAGGCGGCGACCGTGATCAGGCCAAGGCGATTTGGGCCGGCGAGTGCGATATCGCTATCGGCAACACCTATTACATGGGCCAGATCGTTAACGACCCGGAGCAAAAGCAATGGGCCGATGCGATCCGTGTTGATTTTCCGGTGTTTGAAGGCGACGGCACCCATATGAACATTTCTGGCGTCGCGATGACCAAATCAGCCCCCAACAAAGCGGCTGCACAGCAATTTATGGAATGGCTTTCGGGCGATCACGCGCAAAAGATCTATGCCGAAACCAACTATGAGTACCCTGTAAAGCCCGGCGTTGCGCGGTCGGCGCTGGTACAAAGCTGGGGTGAGTTTACGCCAGACAGCCTTGACCTTGCCGCCGTGGCCAAAGAACGCCCCGCCGCCCTGCGCATCATGGAAGAGATCAACTTCGACGGCTAAGGCGTTTTGAACACATGAAAAACGGAGGCATCGCGCCTCCGTTTTTTATCGGATGGACAAATCTGTGCGCTTCGGCTTTTCTATCCAAAACGACAAAGGACAGACCCATGGCACCGCGCAAGATTATCATCGACACAGACCCCGGCCAAGATGATGCTGTGGCCATTTTGCTTGCCCTCGCCAGCCCGGATGAATTGGACGTGCTGGGCATCACGGCGGTTGCAGGCAACGTGCCCTTGGCGCTGACGGCGAAAAACGCGCGGATTGTGTGCGAGTTGGCAGGCAAACCCGATGTTAAGGTTTTTGCTGGCTGTGACGCGCCGCTAACGCGCAAGCTGGTCACGGCCGAGCATGTTCACGGCAAAACCGGGCTTGATGGCCCACAACTGCCCGTGCCCAAGATGGCCTTGCAAACCCAGCACGCTGTTGATTTCATTATTGAAACGATACGGGCGGAACCTGCGGGCAGTGTTACGCTCTGCCCGCTTGGGCCGCTAACAAATATCGCCACGGCCTTGCAACGCGCCCCCGACATCGCGCCAAAGATTGCCGAGATTGTCCTGATGGGCGGCGCCTATTTTGAGGTAGGCAATATCACCCCCGCAGCCGAATTCAACATTTATGTCGACCCGGAAGCCGCTGATATTGTGTTTAAATCTGGCATCCCAATAACGGTACTGCCGCTAGATGTAACCCATAAAGTGCTGACGACCAGACCCCGCATTCAGGCGTTTCGCGATATGGGCAGCGAAGCGGGCCGCATGGTTGCGGAATGGACCGATTTCTTTGAGCGGTTTGACAAGGAAAAATACGGATCAGAAGGCGCGCCGCTGCATGATCCTTGTGTGATCGCGTGGCTGCTGCAGCCAGACTTGTTCAAGGGACGCCAGATCAACGTCGAAATTGAAACCACGTCCGAGCTGACGCTGGGCATGACCGTGGCCGATTGGTGGGGCGTGACAGACCGCGCAGCGAATGCGCTGTTCATCGGCGATGTCGATGCTGACGGGTTCTTTGCGCTGCTGACCGAGCGGATCAGGCGCTTGTAACCTCACCCATCGGCAGCGAAATACTAAAGGTACTGCCCACGCCTTTTTCACTGGCAATCATCAGCCGGCCCCGGTGTCGGTTGATGATGTGTTTGACGATCGCAAGGCCCAAGCCGGTACCGCCCTTTTCGCGTGAACGGTGCGAATCAACGCGGTAAAATCGTTCGGTCAAACGCGGTAAGTGAACGGCATCTATCCCCTCGCCTTGATCAATCACATCAATCCGCACGGCAGGGCTGCGCAGGGCCTGATCACGCGGGATCTGATGCAAAACCACCCGAACCAGCTTGTCACTGCCACCATATTTCACCGCATTCTCGATCAGATTTGTCAGAACTTGCGCCATCTGATCTGTGTCGGCGCGCACCATCACATCCGGTTCACTCGTCAGCTCAACCACCACCCGTGCGGCCTCTTGCACAGGGCGCAGGTCACACAGCACACGCGCCAATAATTGCGAAATGTTAATCATTTGCGTCGGGCGCACCCGTTCTTGGGCCTCTACCCGGCTAAGGGATAACAGGTCGCCGACAAGCCGGTTCATCCGCCCTGCCTCGCGCCCCATGACCGCCAGAAACCTATCTCTTGCCGCCGCATCATTACGCGCAGCACCTTGTAATGTCTCAATAAACCCCATCAATGCGGTCAGGGGTGTGCGCAGCTCATGGCTGACATTCGCCACAAAATCGCGCCGCAGCTGGCCCACTTGTTCCTGCTCGCTGATATCTTCAAACGCACACATTGCGCCCGATGGCACGGGGGTCACGGTCACCCGAAAGATCTGCTCTCCCGTCCCTTTTTGGCGGATATAGCGCGTCACGGCGGCGACATTGTTGCGCAAGGCCGCCTCAATACAATCGGCCATTGCGGGCTGCCTGAACGCCATCAAATAGAGCCGCCCCAACAGATCTTCGCCCATCGAGGCGCGCGCTGCACTATTCAACGTAGCAATGCGGCCATCGGATGCGATCAGCAAAGCGGGCATCGGAATGCCCTCTAAAATCAGTGGCGCAGGGGGCATTTCCATAGCAAGTCATCCTATCGTGTTCACACGCGTACATTGCTGCCCCGATGGCATGACGGCAAGCACTTAACCGCCGCTGCCAAAGCTGCACATATGCAACCCTAAGGCATGAATGTATGGAAATTGTAACAGCCTGCGCGTTACGTCCAGTCCAACACGACTTTCCCCGAAAGGCCCGAGCGCATAGCGGCAAAGCCCTGTTCAAAGTCATCGACCTTAAAGCGGTGAGTGATGACGCGCCGCACTTCCAACCCATTTTCCAGCATGGCAATCATCTTGTACCATGTTTCAAAAATCTCACGCCCGTAAACGCCTTTGATGGTGATCGCCTTAAACACAATCCGGCTCCAATCCACCGGCGACTTGCCGGGGGGAATGCCAAGCATCGCGATACGCCCGCCCATGGTCATCGCCTCAACCATTTGGTCAAGAGCGGCTTGGTTGCCCGACATTTCCATACCGACATCAAAGCCTTGCTTCATTTTCAGCCGCGCAATCACCGATGGCAAATCCTCATGGCCTACATTCACCGGCACCACATCGGCCACCTGCGCCGCAAGGTCGAGCCGGGCTTGGTTTACATCTGTAATCACCACATGCCGCGCGCCGACATGCCGCGCCACAGCCGCCGCCATTATCCCGATCGGGCCTGCGCCTGTGATCAACACATCCTCACCTACCAGATCAAAGCTTAACGCCGTATGAACCGCATTGCCCAGCGGGTCTAATATCGCGCCGATGTCATCGTCAATCACATCGGGCAACGGCACCACGTTAAAGGCAGGCAAGCGCAGATATTCGGCAAAGGCCCCTTGCTCATTCACGCCAATGCCGCGCGTTGCCGGATCAAGATGAAACTTGCCCGCGCGGCTTTGGCGGCTGTTCTTGCCAATCAAATGCCCCTCGCCCGAGCAGCGCTGCCCGATCTCAAGCCCTTCAACATTGCGCCCCATATCCACGATTTCACCCGCGAACTCATGCCCAGTAACCAACGGCACAGGCACCGTTTTTGCCGCCCACTCATCCCAATTCCAAATGTGAATATCGGTGCCGCAAATTCCGGTTTTGCGGATGCGGATCAGCACGTCATCCGGTCCGATTTCGGGCACAGGGCGCCGCTCCATCCATAGCCCCGGCTCTGCACGCGCCTTTACCAAGGCTTTCATATCATTGCGCATTACAACACTCCTACGCTATGGCCCGCGGCCACAAATGCCTCTAGCCCGAAATCCAGATCATCCCGCGTCAGCGCCGCATTCATCTGCGTCCGTATCCGCGCACGGCCCTTTGGCACCACAGGGAAAAAGAAGCCCGCCACATGCACTCCGCGCTTGCCCAGATCGGCAGCCATCGCTTGCGCCAACCGCGCCTCGCCCAGCATGACCGGAACAATCGGATGCGCGCCCGGCAGCAATTCAAACCCTGCGTCCGCAAGTCCGGCGCGCCAATAGCTGGCATTCGCAAACAACTGTGCGCGCAGATCATCGGCACGTTCGACCAAATCCAATGCCGTCAGCCCTGCCGCAACGATGGCAGGCGGCAAAGCATTGGAAAACAAATACGGCCGCGCCCGTTGTCGCAGCAGGTCTATCACCGCCTGCGGCCCTGCGATATAGCCTCCCAAAGCCCCCCCGAGCGCCTTGCCCAAGGTCCCCGTCACAATATCTGCCTGCACCCCGAAATGCGCCGGTGTGCCGCGCCCTTGCGGCCCCATAAAGCCGGTAGCATGGCAATCATCCACCATGAGCAACGCGCCATAAGTATCTGCCAAAGCCCGTATTTCCGGCAGTTTGGCCAAATACCCATCCATCGAGAAAACACCATCGGTCGCGATCATGATAAACCGCGCGCCATCGGCCCGCGCAGTTTGTAGTTGCAGCTCTAGGTCCGCCATATCCGAATTAGCATAGCGATAGCGCCGCGCCTTACACAGCCGGATCCCGTCAATAATCGAGGCATGGTTCAAACTGTCCGAAATCACCGCATCCTCGGGGCCCAAAAGCGGCTCAAACAGTCCGCCGTTGGCATCGAAACAGGCTGCAAAAAGGATCGAGTCGTCATGCCCCAAATAGCCCGCCAGCCGTGCCTCCAATTGGCGGTGCAAGTCTTGGGTTCCACATATAAACCGCACGGACGCCATGCCAAACCCATGATCGTTCAACGCGCCGTGCGCCGCCGCTATCAAATCAGGATGATCGGCCAGCCCCAGATAATTATTGGCACAAAGGTTCAGCATTTGCCGCCCCTCCATCGCGACATGCGCCCCTTGCGGTCCCGATATCAGCCGCTCATGTTTGGTCATACCAGCCGTTTCAATCGCTGCAAGCTCATTACGAATGTGGTCCAAGAATTCCGACATAACCGATCGCCCCTCAATGTTCCCAAAAACACTGCCATATCCCGCCAATAACGTCAATATAGCAGATAAAATTCCGCTATATTGGAATCATCTGTTTCTAAATATCCTAGGGGGTGAGGTGCCTTGCACCGAGGGGGCAACGCCCCCCTGAAACTCTTAGCTGCCTTGCACGATCAGAATTGCGCGCGCCGCAGCCCCCGCAATCTCTTCAATCGCGTGGTCACGGTCGGCAAAATAACGCGCCGTATCGCCTTGGCCAATCTCAACCACGTCCGCGCCTGAAACAACGCGCAAGCGGCCCTCGGTCACCGTCAGATGTTCACGGCAGCCGGTCGAATGCGGGGCCGACCGCAGCGTACCGCCTGCACCAAAGCCCAAATCATAAACCTCATGCTCACCGACCGTTTCGGCGGGTGATAGAATCCTGATCCGCACCCCTTTGCCGTGGCCCGTCATCACCGGGGCCTCGGCCGCCCGGGTTACATCAATCCCCGGCTCGGGCCTTGCATCTAACAGTCCGGCAAAATCCACGCCAAGCGCTTGGGTCAGGTTCCACAGCGTCGCCACGGTCGGACTTGATTCGCCGCGCTCGATCTGGCTGACCATTGACCGGCTGACGCCAGAAATCCCCGCTACCGCATCAAGGCTTAACCCTTTGGCCTTGCGGGCCGCGCGCAGCCGTTCGGCCAGACGATCGGTGATACTGTCGTTCATCACACCCAAAACCCCATAATTTTAGCGCCCAATATCACCATTACCGGCAGGGCGCGTCAACCAAAGCTATATTGTGAAAACCCTAAAGTAGGTTAAACTTTGAAATGGTCGGGGCGATAGGATTCGAACCTACGACATCCAGTTCCCAAAACTGGCGCGCTACCAGACTGCGCTACGCCCCGACATTTCAACCACGATCTTGTCTTACAAACCGTTCGTGAGCGCTTACTAACGAATGCTTTCCGGGATGAAAAGACCTATTTCGCGTCACAAGGCCAAGAAGCTGAATTTTGTTTGAAATCTGGGTGGCGCATCACCGATCCTGCGGTAATCCCAAGCTTTTTTGCCAACCCACCGTTGATTTCAAGGATCGCAAGAATGTCCGTTCCACCATCGATTCCGGTTTCATCATGCGGAATCGCATTGGCATGCACGTGTTTTACCAGACCCGTAGAATCGGCGAAAATCATATCCAGAGGAATCAGCGTGTTTTTCATCCAAAACACGGCATGCTGGGGGCGTTCGTAGAAAAAGACCATGCCCGCAGAGGATGCCATCTCTTCGCGAAACATTAATCCTTTGGCCCGCTCAGCTGGGTCATCCGCAACCTCTACCGAGAATCGCGCCATGCCACCGTTCGTTAACCTGATCTCAACTTGATCAGGGGCGCATCCTGCCCAAACAGCGGCAGGAGATGCTAATAGAAGCCCTAGAATACATCCCAACCGGTTCATTTCTGAACCTTCAGCGAAGCATCCCAAGCGAGAACCTGCGCCGCCATGCGCCCGCGTTTGCCTTCTAAAATTCGCAAGCTGATCGCTTCGCCTGCCGCCAAGTCTGCAAACCCCGACATGCGCAGCACCTCGATATGCACAAACACATCTTCGGCACGGCCAAACACGTTGGCAAAGCCAAAACCCTTACCTTTGTCGAACCACTTTACCCGTGCAGGTTCCAGCGGGCAGGCCGCAATTTCTTCGGCGGTAAAGCTGTTGCCTTCGCTCGCCATCACAAACCCGGTCCCTTCGGGTGGTGTGATCGAGAAAACTTCAACCGCTTGCACGCCACGTTGCGTGTGTTGAACATTTACAACGATTTCGGCGCCATCGGCGACCGTGCTTTGGCCAAAGTTTCGCAGTACATTTGCATGCAGCAAAACATCTGTGCCCGTCTCTTCCGACAGGATAAAGCCGAACCCTTTTACCGGATCAAACCATTTCACGCGACCGTGGAGGATTTCCTCCGGCTTTTCTTCTGCTTCCATAATCAGGCCTTTTCCCCAGATTTAGCCTTTAAAGCCCCGTTTTGTTAGAAGTGCCGCGGCGGATCAAGGTTATTCTGCGACATTAGCGCACATTGCGACCTGCGTTGACGCACGGTCAAGGATTAAGCCGCACAATGTCCCAAGGTTTATTGCCATCAGGGCGTGACCATTTAAAACGGTCGTGTAACCGAAACGCACCATCTGCCCAAAACTCTATTTCGGTTGGAATGATTCGAATACCGCCCCAAAACGGCGGGCGCTTTGGCATTGGGCCATGTGCAGCCGTTACTTTTGCGACTTCGGCCATCAAAGCGGTACGCGACGACAGCGGTTGCGACTGTTGCGAGGCCCATGCCCCCAAGCGGCTTTTCAGCGAACGCGATGCATAATAAGCGTCTGCGGGCGGCCCCTCCTCGCGCTCGGTGATGCCGCGCACCCGAATTTGACGACGCAGGCTTTTCCAATGCATGACGAAGGCGGCTTTGCCCGCCTGCTCAATTTCCTGCCCCTTTTGGCTGGTGTAATTGGTATAAAACACAAAGGCCGCAGGCTCGATATCCTTAAGCAGCACCATGCGTGCGTTCGGCATTCCGGTGCTATCCACCGTTGAAAGCGCGATCGCGTTGGGGTCATTCACTTCAGTGGCCGTGGCCTCGGCCAACCACGTCTGCGCCAAAACGAACGGGTCATCGCCCGCAAAAATCCCGCTTCTATCCATTTTAGCCCCTCGTTTACAGCACACGCCTTAAGTGCCGCTTTCACCAAGTTTTAACCTTTAGGCACTCAAGCGCAAGCCCTTGCCCCACGAGACTTGCTGCCGCAACGCGTTTCGCTTAAACCAATAATCAACATTCCGGATTTAAATAGGGGAAACTATGGCTGGATTAATGGCAGGCAAGCGCGGGCTCATCATGGGCCTTGCCAACGACAAATCCATCGCTTGGGGCATCGCCAAAGCCTGCGCCGACCAAGGGGCCGAGCTTGCGTTTTCCTATCAAGGTGAACAGCTGAAAAAACGGGTCGAGCCTTTGGCTAAATCGATTGGCTCATCCGTGATGATCGAATGCGATGTCACAAACGAGGCGTCACTGGATGGCGTGTTTGAGCATTTGAAAGAGGTTTGGGGCAGCATTGATTTCGTTGTCCACGCAATCGGCTTTTCAGATAAGAACGAGCTGCGCGGCCGTTACGTTGATACGGGGCGCGAGAACTTTCTGATGTCGATGGATATTTCCGTCTACTCCTTTACTGCCGTGTGCAAACGCGCTGCGGCGATGATGAACCCCGGTGGCAGCTTGCTGACGCTGACGTATTACGGCGCCGAAAAGGTTATGCCGCATTACAACGTCATGGGCCTGTGCAAAGCCGCACTTGAAGCATCGGTGAAATACATCGCCGAGGATCTTGGCAAAGACGGTATCCGCTGTAACGCCATTTCGGCTGGCCCGATCAAAACGCTGGCCGCGTCGGGTATCGGCGACTTCCGCTATATTATGCGCTGGAATGAGCTGAACTCGCCCCTGCGCCGCAACGTGACCCAAGATGAGGTTGGCAAGGCCGCCGTCTTCCTGCTGTCCGACCTTGGTTCGGGAACAACGGGTGAAAACCTGCATGTCGATGCGGGCTATCATGTGGTTGGGATGAAGGCCGTTGACGCGCCCGATATCGACGTGGTCACCGCCAAAGCCCAAAAGGGTGCTGCGCCATCGGCTGAAGAATGACGCCAGAGCCATTTCTGGCTCTGATAGCGGTTCTAACCCCGGCGATTCTATCGCCGGGGCCTGCAATTATTGCCGCCACACAAATGGCCTTGGCCCAAGGCCGCGAAAAAGCCTTGCCTTACGGGCTGGGGCTGGCATTCGGGGCCTCCCTTTGGTGCCTCTTTGCGCTGTTGGGGCTTGCAGTCATATTCAAACTTTACCCGCCTCTGTTCATCGCCGCTAAATTTGGCGGGGGTGTCTATTTGCTTTATATGGCGTGGGGGTTGTGGCGCGCGGCAAGGTCGCCTTTGCCACCTGCAGCCAAACGCCGCTTTGGCGATGGGTTTCTGGGCGGGATCATTCTTAATCTGTCCAACCCCAAGCCAGCACTGTTTTATTCGGCGGTGATCCTTAGCATTTTCCCCGATCCGCATGGGGCCGCAACCCTTGTTGCCATATATGCAACAGCCCTTGGGACCGAACTGTTTTGGTACGCCATCGTCACGACTTCCATGTCGACAAATGCGATGCGCAAGCGCTATTTTGCGGCTAAGTTCTGGATTGATACGATTGCTGCTATCGCCATGACGGCCCTAGCTGCCCTGCTTATTTTTAACCCGTAAAGGCCCGCCATGACGCTTACCGCATTTCTCGCCGTCGCATTCTTGCACCTTATGGCCGCGATCAGCCCTGGCCCTGCTGTCCTTATGTCCGCGCGTACTGGCGTCACCGAAGGCCTGCGCACCGGCACGTTCTTGGCCTTTGGCATCGGGCTTGGCGCTGTGATCTGGGCGATGGCGGCACTGTTTGGCCTTGCCATCGTGTTTCAGGCCGCACCTGCATTGCTTTGGGCGCTGAAAATCATCGGTGGGATTTACCTGTTGCACATAGCATGGGGCATGTGGCGCGATGCGGCCAAACCACTGGACGTGGCGCAATCGGGCCGCCTGCCCCGCACCGCGTTTTCTGCTTTTCGGCTTGGTGTTGTCACCCAACTGACCAACCCCAAACCAGCTGTTATGTTCTCTGCTATTTTTATCGGCACTGTGCCACCCAACACGCCGATGTGGGTTTATGGCGCCCTGCTGACAGTGGTGTTCCTGAATGAGGCGCTGTGGAATATTCTCGTCGCGCGCATCTTTTCCTTTGAACGGACGCGCAGCGGCTATATCAGCCTTAAATCCATCATCGACAGAACCTTTGGCGGCATGCTTGCCATTCTGGGCCTGAAAATCGCCGTTACCTAAGTAAAGAGGACAACCATGACCGAACGCTTGCCCCATGAAAAAGGCTTCCACATCTCGTGGGATCAAATCCACCGTGACGCCCGTGCTTTGGCATGGCGGCTTGATGGCAAAGGCCCCGATAACGGCGCGTGGAAGGCTGTTGTCGGCATCACGCGCGGCGGCCTTGTGCCTGCGATGATCGTCGCGCGCGAGTTGGACATTCGTGTGGTCGATACGATTTCAGTGAAAAGCTATAGCCACCAAGACCGCGCCGAAGCCAAAGTGATCAAAGCGCCGCAAGCCGATGTGATGGGCGACGGCGAAGGTATTTTGATCGTCGATGACCTTGTTGATACCGGCAAAACGCTGGAACTCGTCCGGTCGCTCTACCCCAAGGCGCATTTCGCCACAGTCTATGCTAAGCCTCAGGGCCGCCCGATGGTTGAAACCTTTATCACCGAGGTCAGCCAAGACACATGGATTTTCTTTCCGTGGGATATGGCGCTGCAATATGTCCAGCCCTACCGTGGCAAAGATTAAAACCACCTTTTGCCGCCACAGGGTCAGAACATGTTCTGGCACCCTTCTGGCGGCACAAGATTTACGTTAACCCAGATGCCGGAGCGCGCCATGACAACACCTCTCCATCCCGCTATGGCCGCCACCGAAAGCCCCCCCGTGATGGAGGCGCGGCGCTGGCTTGATGGCGTGGTGTTCCCCGAGGATCGCCCCCTGATCAACGTCTCCCAAGCCGCGCCGGTCGAGCCGCCGCCGCTCGCTCTGCGCCAAGCGATTGCCGATGCCGCCCTATACAATGACGCGGCACACCTTTACGGCCCTGTGCTTGGCCTGCCCGCCCTGCGGACGGAAATTGCACAGCAGTGGTCAGCCTCCTACGGCGGAAATATCCAACCCAATCAAGTCGCTATCACCCAAGGCTGCAATCAGGCCTTTACGGCTGTCATGTCCACTTTGGCAGGCGCAGGGGATGAGGTGATTTTGCCAACGCCATGGTATTTCAACCATAAAATGTGGTTTGATATGCAAGGCGTGCGCACCGTTCCGCTTGCCACCGGCGCAGGCCTTATCCCGCAGGCCACCGATGCCGCAGCCCTGATCACCCCAAACACGCGCGCGATTGTTCTGGTCAGCCCCAACAACCCCGGCGGGGCCGAGTATCCGGCCCAAACCTTGGCTGATTTCATGGCCTTGGCCCGCGAGCGTGGCATCAGTCTTATCGTCGATGAAACCTACCGCGACTTTGACAGCCGCACAGGCGCACCGCATCAGCTGTTCACAGATCCGCAATGGGCCAATACCCTGATCCACCTCTACAGCTTTTCCAAGGCGTATCGCCTGACCGGCCACCGCGTGGGTGCCATTGTTGCCTCGGAAAGCCGCCTCGTTCAGGTTGAAAAATTCCTCGATACGGTCGCCATTTGCCCCAACCAACTTGGCCAGATCGGCGCGTTATGGGGCATGCAAAACCTAGGCGACTGGGTCGCAACAGAACGTTTGGAAATCCTCTCCCGCCGCGCAGCAATGGTAAGTGGCTTCGAGACCCTGAACGATTGGACCCTGCTGGGTTGCGGCGCGTATTTTGCCTATGTCGAGCACCCCTACCCGATGCCCTCTGACCAACTTGCCAAAGCATTGGTTCAAAAAGCCAGCCTGCTCACCTTGCCCGGCACGATGTTTCAACCCACAGGCGCATCGGCAGGCAAACGCCAGCTCCGCATAGCCTTTGCCAATATCGGCGGCAGTGAAATTACACAATTCTTCAGCCGCCTCAAATCGCTTAATCTCTAACCTTATCATCTGTTTACAAATATCCCACGGGGGGTCTGGGGGGCGTGAAGCCACCCAGCGCCGACCAAGCCTCGCTTGCCCCCGCCCGCCTAAGCCCATAGATAGGGCAAAACCAGTTTCTGAAGGCAAAGCACATGTCAAATCCGACCGAAGAACCACGTCGCAAAAAGGGCAAAGCCACCAGCATTGTTGTCTGGGCTCTTATGGCCATGCTCGTCCTTGGCCTCGGTGGCTTTGGCATCACCAACTTCGGTGGCGGCGTCAGCGCCATCGGCACAGTGGGTAACCGCGAGATTGACGTAAATGACTACGCGCGCGCCCTGCAACAGCAGATGAACGCGCTGTCGGCACAGTTCGGCACGGCACTGACCATGCAGCAGGCGCAATCTTTGGGCCTTGACCAACAAGTGCGCCAACAGCTTATCAGCGCGGCCGCCCTTGACAATGAGGCCGATCGCATCGGCATTTCTGCTGGCGACGCGCGTATCGCCAAAGAGATTACAGACTCAAATTCCTTCAAAGGCGCTTCGGGTAAGTTTGACCGCGATACCTATCGCTTTACCCTTCAAAACAACAACCTGACCGAAGCCCAATATGAAAGCAAAATGCGCGAAGATTTGTCGCGCGCCTTGATCCAAGGCTCGGTCAGTGGTGGTTTTGCGGCCCCTGCTGCCCTGACCGAAACGCTTTACGCCTATATCTCGGAACGCCGCAGCTTGAACCTGTTGCACCTGACCGAGGCGGATTTGACCACACCGGTCGCCGACCCGACCGAAGACGCGTTGAAAGCCTATTACGACGCCAATATCGCCCAATTCACCGCCCCCGAGGCCCGCCGTATCACCTATGCCTCTCTGCTTCCCGAAGACCTCGCCGGCACGATGACGCTGGATGAAACCGCACTGAAAAAGCTTTACGATGAGCGCATTGCCGATTTTGTACAGCCCGAGCGCCGCTTGGTTGAGCGTTTGGTCTATCCCTCGCAAGAGGCTGCGGATGCCGCAAAAGCCAAGCTTGATGCAGGCACCTCGTTTGAGGATCTGGTGGCCGAGCGCGGGATAAAACTGTCCGATATTGACCTTGGCGATCAGTCGCAGGCCGATCTTGGTGCCGCAGGCGAAGCCGTATTTGCACTGGCCGAACCCGGTATTGTTGGCCCCTTTGCCTCGGATCTCGGGCCTGCCTTGTTTCGGATGAACGGCATTTTGGCCGCCCAAAACATCAGCTTTGATGAGGCCCGCCCCGACCTGGCTGCGGAACTGGCGACCGATGCTGCCCGCCGCGCTATTGCCGACAAGATCGAAGCGATTGATGACCAACTTGCCAGCGGAGCCACGCTGGAGGATCTGGCCAAAGAGTCTGGCATGACCTTGGGCAAGATCGATTTCTCTGGCCAATCCAGCGAAGGTATGGCTGCCTATCCTGCGTTTCGCACAGCCGCCGAAGAGGCCGTACAAGGCGATTTCCCCGAAGTCGTGCAAACCGATGATGGTGGCATTTTCGCCCTGCGTCTCGAAGAAATCGTGCCGCCAACCCCGATCCCACTGGCCGATGCCCATGACGCGGTTGATAGCAGCTGGCGCGTGCAGGCAATCCAAAAGGCCCTCTCTGACCTCGCGGCTGAGATCAAAGCGCAGGTTGACGCCGGCGCATCGTTGGGCGGATTTGGTGTGACCGAAGTTATCCCCAACCTTACCCGATCCAGCACGATTGAGGGTGTTCCGGCCGCAGTCCTGACCGAAACGTTCAAAATCGATACCGGCGAAACCCGCGTGGTCGAAGGCAACACGCCTGACAATGCCAGCTATGTTGGTCTGGTCCAATTGCAAAGCATCACCCCCGGTGTGGCCAGCGGTGAAGACGCCGACGCGCTAAAGGGTGCGATTTCTGCGCAGGTCGAACAGGCCTTGTCGCAAGACGCTTTCACGCTTTACACCAACGCGCTGACCCAAGACGCAGGGATCACGTTGAACACTACGGCGATCAACGCCGTGCATTCCCAATTTCGGTAACGGCATAAAATGGCACAGCTAACCCCCGATTTCGCCAGCTTCGAGCAGGCATGGGCCGCAGGGCAAAACCAAGTGGTCTATGCCCGCATTCCCGCCGATCTTGATACCCCTGTCTCGCTTATGCTGAAACTGGGTGAGGCGCGTGGCGATACGTTCATGCTCGAATCCGTGACCGGCGGCGAAATTCGCGGGCGCTATTCGGTCGTGGGCCTAAAACCCGATTTGATCTGGCGCTGCGACGGCACCGCGGTTGAAATTAACCGCGAGGCCCGCTTTGACCAATCAGCCTATCTGCCAGACACTGCCGAGCCGCTGCAAAGCCTGCGCGCGCTGATCGCCGAAAGCGCGATTGAGATGCCGGTGGATTTACCGGCCATCGCTTCGGGCCTGTTCGGCTATCTTGGCTATGATATGATCCGGCTGGTCGAAAACCTGCCGAATGTGAACCCCGACCCGCTGGGCCTGCCCGATGCGGTGCTGATGCGCCCCTCGGTCGTGGCCGTGCTTGACGGTGTTAAGGGTGAGGTAACGGTTGTCGCCCCGGCTTGGGCCGCCTCGGGCCTGTCGGCGCGTGCCGCCTATGCCCAAGCCGCAGAACGTGTGATGGACGCCCTGCGCGATCTTGACCGCGCACCGCGTGCCGACCGTGACTTTGGCGAAGTTGCCCCTGTGGGCGAGGCCAAGTCGAATTTTACCCATGAAGGGTATCTTCAGGCGGTTGAGGCCGCCAAAGAATACATCCGCGCGGGCGATATCTTTCAGGTCGTGCCGTCTCAGCGGTGGACCCAAAGCTTTGAGGCCCCGCCTTTCGCACTGTACCGGTCCTTGCGCCGCACCAACCCGTCGCCGTTTATGTTTTTCTTTAACTTCGGCGGTTTCCAAGTGATCGGCGCCAGCCCCGAAATCCTCGTGCGCCTGCGCGATGGTGAGGTGACTGTGCGCCCGATTGCCGGCACCCGCAAACGTGGCCAAACGCCCGAGGAAGACCGCGCGAATGAGCTGGACCTGATTTCCGATGAAAAGGAACTGGCCGAGCATCTGATGCTGTTGGATCTGGGCCGCAATGACGTAGGCCGCGTGGCCAAAATTGGTACGGTTCACCCAACCGAAGAGTTCATCGTCGAACGCTACAGCCATGTGATGCACATCGTGTCCAACGTGGTTGGGCAGATTGCCGACGGCGAAGATGCGCTTTCGGCCCTGTTGGCGGGTATGCCCGCAGGCACGGTTTCCGGTGCGCCCAAAGTCCGCGCGATGGAAATCATTGATGAGCTAGAGCCCGAAAAGCGCGGCGTTTATGGCGGTGGCGTGGGTTATTTCGCCGCCAATGGCGAGATGGATTTTTGCATCGCCCTGCGCACTGCCGTGCTGAAAGACGAGCAGCTTTATATCCAAGCCGGTGGCGGCGTTGTCTATGACAGCGACCCGCAGGCCGAGTTTGAAGAGACCGTCAACAAGTCCAACGCCCTGCGCAAAGCGGCCGAGGATGCGGGCCTGTTTGCCACCGGAAACCGATAAACGGATAGGCGTTGAACCGATCTTGTGTAGCGCAAAAGGGGCCTCATTGGCCCCTTTTTTGTACCTGCCTATCAGGCAATATTCTTTGGCCAAAGCTACTATTGCGCCGTCATAACCGCTGTTGCGGGCGCAATCGCGACAGTCGCCGCACGCCCCTCAACCGCCCATTCCAGTAAGGCCGTCACGGTTTCAGGGCGGGTTTGCCCCTCAACCACCACGCGTCCATCCTGCGCGGCCTTGAAGGCTGCACGATCAAGATAGCGCCGGATGACAGGACTTTTTTCATCAGCACCATCCATCGCGCGGAAAATCACCGCGCTGCGAATCCCTTCGCGCTGCGCCACCTGCGACGCCGCATTCAGGCCTTTATCCCAAGAAATCACGCCACGCCCCTGGTCGGCGATCAAAGCTAGCACTTGGGTTGCAAGGGTGCGGTTGCCCTGAAACCCATTGGTTTCGGTATCAACAACGCCCACCGCTTCGGGCAAGATCGCATTCATTGCTTCCAAGCTGACTGCCAAATCAGAGGCGGTCGCCCCCGCGGGAATACCCGCCCCAAGCATAAGCACTTCTTGGCCTGCCGCACGGTAGATCTGGGCCGCAACGGCGGCATCAGGTCGGGTTGGATCAATCACAAACGACACCGGAAAGGGAATCGCGGCCAAGGCCTCACGGTCCAGATCCGGACCGCCGGTATCGCGTAACAAAATGGCAAACAGCGGCTTTTGCGCGGGGTTTGCAAACTCTCTGGCATACCGTTCGATCGGCGGCAAATTGGCGTCATTTACCACAGAGTCCTCGGGTTGGGTCGCCGGTGTCGCGGCAATCGTCGGCAAACGCCCCGTCTTTACGCCATCCACCACAGCAAAACCCGGTTCAGGACGGGCAACAGGCGGGTCAATGACAACAATTTCTACCTCAGGCTCTGTGGTCTCTGGAACCGCTGCCTCCGGAACGGCGGGCTCTGAAACGGAATTTTCAGCAGGGAGGCTTTCAACAGGCGTGCCTTCGGTATTGGCCACCGTCATATCTTGAACTTGCGCCGCGTCACCGGCATCGGCATCGGGAGCAGCATCGGCGGCGGCAGGTTCGGCAGGCAGCATTGCCGGTTCTGGCGCGGCATCCGCAGGTCCGGGTTGCGGTGCCGTAGCGCTCGCCATTCTGGCCGCGTTTGGTGCCAGCTCCGTAACACTTGGCACATCGGGCGCGGTTCCCTGCTCTGGCGCTACAGACACGGCCAAATCGGTTTTTGGCGCGGGCATGGCCTCGGGGGCATTGGTTGCCACGCCGTCCAGTACATCCGTGCCCATGGTTTCAGCGGCAACCGATGCAGGCGCCGACACCATGTTTGGCTCGGAATTATCGTTTGGAAGCTCTGGCATAGTTTCAACGCCAGTAGGTGGCGCAGTCAGTACAGGCATGGCATCTTGCGGCGCATTCGGCACCTTGGAGACAAGCTGCTCCTCGGCCAAAGGCGCAACAGCTGTTGCATTTGGCGCAGCCCTAGACACGGCACTAGACACGGCGGCATCAACGGCCACCTTTGTCCCCGCCGCTGGATCAAACTCTGTGACTTGCGATGCCACGACCAAACCCAGGCCCGCAACCACGGTGCCCCATCCTGCCCCTGCTAAAAACCCACGGCCCACCCGCAACCCTCCTGCCTGCTCTTATTCGGATGGGATCTAAAAGGAATGGTTTCCCTTGACGCCCCTATACCGCTCGGCCCATGTATAGCGCGACACTGAGCCGGGTTCACCCCCAAACAGACATCAGAGAGCACGGACTGGGCAATATGCTGCTTTTGATCGATAACTATGACAGTTTTACCTACAATCTCGTGCATTATTTGGGCGAGTTGGGGGCGGATATTCGCGTTGTGCGCAATGATGCGCTGGATGTGCAGGCCGCAATGGCGCTGCGCCCTGAAATGATTGTGCTTTCGCCGGGCCCGCGCGCACCGGCACAGGCGGGCATTTGCCTGCCGCTGACCCTCGCCGCAGCCGAGGCGGGCATCCCGCTGTTGGGCGTTTGCCTTGGGCATCAAACCATTGGCGAGGCGTTTGGCGGCAAGGTGGTGCGCTGCCACGAGATTGTGCATGGCAAAATGGGCACAATGCACCATAACGGCCAAGGCGTGTTCAAAGGACTGCCCTCGCCCTTCCTTGCGACGCGCTATCACAGCCTTGTGGTGGATCGCGACAGCTTGCCCGATGCTTTGGAAGTCACGGCTTGGCTGGAAGACGGCACGATCATGGGTCTGCGCCACAAAACCTTGCCGATTGAGGGTGTGCAGTTTCACCCCGAAAGCATCAGATCCGAGCATGGCCACCAGATGTTGCGCAACTTTCTGGACCGCGCCAAAGCGCCCGAAAAGGAGCCTGTATGAGTGACCGTCTGAAACCTCTGATCGGCATTGCCTGCGACCGCCCGCTTACTCGGGCCGAGGCTGAAACCGCCTTTACCGCGCTGTTTGAGGGCGATGCGACCCCCGCACAGATTGGTGGCTTGCTGATTGCCCTGCGCACGCGCGGCGAAACGGTGGATGAGATCGCCGCCGCCGCCCATGTAATGCGCGCCAAGTGTAACCCCGTGATGGCCCCTGAGGGGGCTATGGATATTGTCGGCACCGGCGGCGACGGCAAGGGTACGTTGAATATTTCGACCGCCACCGCCTTTGTTGTGGCGGGCGCTGGCGTGGTTGTGGCCAAACATGGCAACCGCAATCTGTCGTCAAAATCAGGGGCGGCCGATGCACTGACCGAAATGGGATTAAACGTGATGGTCGGCCCAAAGGTGGTTGAAGCCTGCCTGCGCGAGGCTGGTATCGGCTTTATGATGGCCCCCATGCACCACCCCGCCACCCGCCATGTCGCCCCTGTGCGCATCGAGCTGGGCACCCGCACGCTGTTCAATATCCTTGGGCCGCTGACCAACCCCGCAGGCGTTAAAATGCAACTAACAGGGGCCTATGCTCCGCATCTTATCCGGCCGATGGCCGAGGTGCTGCTGGCGCTTGGATCCACCTCGGCATGGTTGGTCCACGGCGGCGATGGCACGGATGAGCTGTCAATCGCGGCGCCGTCCAAGGTGGCCGCGCTGAAAGACGGCGCTATCACCGAATTTGACATCCACCCCGAAGATGCGGGCCTGCCCGTGCATCCGTTTGAGGCAATTATGGGCGGCAGCCCTGCGGAAAACGCGGTGGCCTTGCGGGCGCTGCTGAACGGGGCCAAAGGGGCCTACCGTGATGCGGTTTTGCTGAACTCTGCCGCAGCGCTTGTAGTGGCGGGCAAAGCGGCTGACCTGAAATCAGGCGTTGATCTAGCCAATGCCAGCATCGATTCTGGTGCCGCGCGTACCCGCCTTGAAACCGTGGCCCGCATCACAACCGCTGCGGCCTAATCCATCCCTAAACCGAACGGGCCCCTGATGAGCACGATTCTTGACAAAATAAAAACCTATAAGTTGGAAGAGATTGCCGCCCGCAAGGCGGCAAAACCCTTGTCGCAAGTTCAGGCCCTTGCCGATGCAGCCCCCGCGCCGCGCGGCTTTCACCACGCGCTGCTTGCGGCATCCAGCAAAGGCTACGGCCTGATCGCCGAGATCAAAAAGGCCAGCCCGTCCAAAGGCCTGATCCGCCCCGATTTTGACCCGCCTGCCCTTGCCCGCGCTTATGAGGCCGGCGGTGCCACATGCCTTTCCGTGCTGACGGATATCCCATCCTTCCAAGGGGCCGATGAGTTTTTGGTCGCCGCCCATGATGCCACCGACCTGCCCTGCCTTCGTAAAGATTTCATGTACGACCCCTATCAGGTGATCGAGGCCCGTGCGCTTTCGGCCGATTGCATCTTGATCATCATGGCCTCGGTTTCAGACGCACAAGCCCGCGAGTTGGAAGAGGCCGCGTTTGAGCTGGGCATGGACGTGCTGATCGAAGTGCATGACGCGGCTGAACTGGAACGCGCGGCTTTGTTGAAATCGCCGATGATCGGCATCAACAACCGCAATCTGCACAGCTTTGACGTGACGCTGCAAACCACGCGCGATCTTGCCCGCCGCGTGCCCGAAGACCGGATGATCGTGTCCGAATCCGGTCTGTTCACGCCTGATGATCTGGCCGATGTTGCCCGCTTTGGCGCGCGCTGCTTCCTGATTGGCGAGGCCCTGATGCGGCAAACGGATGTCGAGGCGGCCACCCGTACCATCCTTTCCAAACCGAATGTCGCGCAAGGTGGGCTTTGACATGACGGGCCCCACGCTCTCGCATTTTGATGGCGAAGGCCACGCGCATATGGTCGATGTGTCGGCAAAGCCTGTGACGGCCCGCATCGCCGTTGCCCAAGGGGCGGTGAAAATGACGGCTGAGACGCTGGCGATGATCACCGATGGCCGCGCCGCCAAAGGCGATGTGCTGGGCGTCGCGCGCCTTGCGGGGATTATGGGGGCCAAAAAAACCGCCGACCTGATCCCGCTCTGCCACCCGTTGCCGATCACCAAGGTTGCAATTGATCTGATGCCCGACGCCACGCTTCCCGGTATCATCATCACCGCCACGGTGAAAACCGGCGGCCAAACCGGGGTTGAGATGGAGGCGCTAACGGCCGTTTCCATCGCGGCACTTACCATCTATGACATGGTAAAAGCCGTTGATAAGGCTATGGAAATCACCGGAACCAAGCTGATACTGAAAGACGGCGGCAAATCGGGCCGCTATGAGGCTGCCCCATGATTTCGGTCGATGAGGCGCTGTCTCGCGCCTTTGACCTGGTCCGCCCATTGGGGGCCGAAACCGTGCCATTGGCCCATGCCGCTGGCCGTATGATGGCGGCGCCCGCAACCGCCAAGCGCGATCAGCCCCCCTTTGCCGCCTCGGCGATGGATGGTTACGCCACCTGCGGCACCGGCCCTGCATTTCATGTGATCGGTGAGGCCAGCGCCGGGCACGCTTGGCACGGCGCGCTGACCCCAGGCCAAACGATCCGTATTTTCACCGGCGCGCCCGTGCCAATTGGCGCCGAACGTGTGGTGATCCAAGAGGATGTAACCCGCTCGGGCGACCAAATCATCCTGTCCAGTACCGTGGATGATTCGCTGAACATCCGCGCCAAAGGCCAAGATTTTCTGGCGGGCGACAGCCTGTCCCCCCGCCTGCTACGCCCAAGTGACATCGCCCTTTTGGCCGCGATGAATGTGGCCGAAGTTTCCGTCATTCTTCGCCCCGTCATAGCCCTTATCGCCACCGGCGACGAGCTGGTCATGCCGGGCGAATCCCCGCGTGATGACCAAATCATTGCCTCCAACAGCTTTGCCCTAAAGGCGATGATCGAGGCGGCTGGTGGCATTGCCCGTCTGCTGCCTATTGCCCGCGACAATGAGGCGAGCCTGTCCAAAGTATTCGAACTCGCAGCCGATGCCGACCTGATTGTCACCATCGGCGGCGCGTCGGTTGGCGACCATGATCTGGTTGCCAAAGTCGCAGCCACCCTTGGCATGGAGCGTTCGTTTTACAAAATCGCGATGCGCCCCGGCAAGCCGTTGATGGCAGGCAAGTTGAACGGTGTGCCCATGTTGGGACTGCCCGGAAACCCCGTGTCTTCAATTGTTTGTGGCCACATCTTCATGTTGCCAATGCTGCGTGCTCTGCAAGGTCTGGGTGCGCAAGGCCCACAGATGCAGCGGGCCGTTTTGGCCGAAGCTTTGCCCGCAAACGGCCCGCGCGCCCATTACATGCGCGCGAAATTGCAAATGGCCGAAGGCTTGCCCATGATTACGGCGTTCAAGGCCCAAGACTCGGCCCTGCTATCGATTTTATCGCAGGCTGATGCCCTCCTGTTACGGCCTGTTGCGGATGGCCCGCGCGCCGCGGGCGACATCGTGGAATATCTGCCAATTTAGCCAAAACACTTGACACAAAACAAGAACACGGGCAGAACAGGCAGGCAACCTTTTAAAAAGGACGGGCCGATGCTGACGCGCAAACAATTGGAACTATTGGATTTCATTCGGATACGGATGGATGCCGAAGGGGTTCCGCCCTCTTTCGACGAAATGAAAGAGGCGCTTGATTTGAAATCGAAATCGGGGATTCACCGCCTTATCACGGCGCTTGAAGAACGTGGTTTTATTCGCCGTCTGGCCCACCGTGCCCGCGCGATTGAAATTGTAAAACTGCCCGAGGCGATGGAACGCGTAGGGTTTAAGCCCAAAGTGATCGAAGGCGATAAGGTCGCCCCCCCCAAAGGCGCGATGCCCATTGCTACCGTCGATGCAATCGAACTGCCTGTCATGGGCCGGATTGCGGCAGGGGTGCCGATTGAGGCTATTCAAGAGATCTCACATCATGTTGCCGTACCTGGCTCAATGCTATCGGGCAAGGGCCAGCATTACGCGCTTGAGGTGAAGGGTGATTCGATGATTGAGGCCGGCATCAATGATGGTGATATTGTTGTGATCCGCGAACAAACCACTGCCGAAAATGGTGATATCGTTGTCGCTTTGGTCGATGATTCTGAGGCCACGCTGAAGCGGTTTCGTCGCCGCGGCAATATGATCGCGCTTGAAGCAGCAAACCCCGTCTATGAAACCCGCGTTTTACCTGACCATCAGGTAAAAGTCCAAGGTCGCTTGGTTGGCTTGATCCGAAGCTACTGATCCTCGAGGTTTAGCTTTACCGGTCTCACGCGCATTGGCAGCACAAGTTGGGTTGGTGCGCGGTTTTGCCCTGTCCATAAACGCATTTGCGTTTCTGTTTGAGAAACGCGCATCTCGCCATTTTCATGTGGCCAAAGCGCCAAAGCGCCAGTTGCGCGTAACATCTGTTCATCTATAACGCTGCATCCAATGGGATACACCCCCAATGGTTTTGCGCTTAAAATCACCAGATCCGCCTTTGTGCAGGCCTCGGACACCGCTACTTCGGCGCCTTTCCCCTTTAGCTGAATGATTTTCCAGCCCGCCAATTCGAATTGGCGCGCCTTGGCCGGCCCTTCAAACCCTTTGCGGGCCGCAGCTGTCATTTGGTCGACCATCTCGCCATCATTTTCCAGCCATTGCTTTGCAGAAAACCCCGCGCCTTTCGGCGCTGAAAGCGCACGGCCTTCGCGGGTGGCAAGCCCGATCAAATTGCCATCGTCGCTTATCAATACCGGCGGACGGTCGGTCAAACCCCACATACCGAATGCAAAAGCCAATGGCGCCAGACCCGCGAAACGCAATGGGCCACGCCACAAGATGACCCAAAGCGCAGCCAGTGCCATCACAGGAAGCACAAACCAAGGTGGGCTGACGACTGCGTTTACGGAACCGTCCCACCCCGCAACGGTATTGGCGACCCATAAAATCCATGCCGTACCTTTGCCCATCACCCAAAGTGCGGGCCCCTCAAGCCCAAAGGGCGCCAAGACACCGGCCAAAACCGCAGCAGGCATGACCGCCGTTCCCATAACAGGTACGGCTAAGACATTGGCAATCAGTCCATATCCAGATACCCTGTTGAAATGTGCGGCCGCAATCGGCGCCGTTGCCAGCCCTGCCAGCAATGATGTAAACACAACCGCCAACAGCGGCATTATCCAACCCGGCACGCGCTCGGGCCGCTTGCGCCCGCGCAATGCCCCATAGCCTGCAATCAACGCCACGGTTGCCGCGAAAGACATCTGAAACCCCGGTTCCAACAACGTTTCTGGTTGCGCCAGCAACAATACACAGGCCGCCAATGCGACCGACCGTATGGAAAGCGCGCGCCGGTCAAATAGCACCGCACCCAGCATCACTGCCACCATGACAAAGGCCCGCTCGGTGGCCACATTCCCGCCCGAGAGCAGCAAATACACGGCCCCCGCAGCCAATGCCAAGGCGGCTGCCAGCTTTTTCGAGTTCACCCGCAGCGCCAAAACCTGCACCAGCGCCAAGCCATACCGCAAGGTTGCAAAGATAAACCCTGTCAGCAAGGCCATGTGCAGGCCCGAAATCGCCAGCAAATGCGCCAAGTTCGCGGCCCGCAAATCATCCTGCGCCGTGCGGCTTATCCCTGCCCTATCGCCCGTCACCAAAGCCGCCGCAAATCCGCCCGCGTCGCCCGCGACCCGCGCCTCAACCGACGCCGATATCTGCGCGCGCAACCGGTTGATCCACTGCGACCTAGCCGCAGGCGGTGCAAGCAACAGGACAGGCACCCGCGTGTATCCCACCGCCCCAAGCCGGTCAAAGAATGCCATGCGCCGAAAATCAAAACCGCCCGGCTCCACCGGGCCTTCGGGGGCCGATAAATGGGCTGTTGTTACAACCACTTGCCCCGGTCGCAGCGCAACATATCCTTGTTGGCCATGCAGCGATATGCGCACCCTTGCAGGTGTTCGGTTTGGGGAAACGCGCGCCAGAACGACCTGATCCAAGGTCAGCCGAACCATATCGGATTGCGAACGATCAATCATGACCACCCGCCCCTGAACCGCGCCGTAATAGCGAAACCCAAGCACCGGTGCCTCTACCAAATGCGCCCGCGCCCCCGCCGCCAACATTCCCAGCATCACGCACATAAATGCGATCAGCACCGGATGCAGTAGCTCTGGCCCAATCCGGTAGCATAGCACTGCAACCAACAGCGCGAACACCAACGACGCGTAGTGCCAGCCCTCAGGCTCCATCGGCAGGCTAAACCACAGCCCAACACCAATGCCCATCAGCACAGGAACCCATGGAAACAGCCGCCCCCGTGCGGTTTCAAACGCTTGCGCAAGGGCGATAAACGGCATCTGGACCAGCGCGATCAGCCTGCCCACCTTGTCACTCCTTGCATGATTGCCTAGACAATGGCCAATCCTACGCTCTGCTTGGTTTCTGAAAGGTTAATGCCTCATGTCTTCTGCCCGTCCTGTCGTCACCCGTATCGCCCCTTCGCCCACGGGATATATGCATATCGGAACGGCCAGAACTGCCCTGTTCAACTGGCTTTTTGCCCGTGGCCACGGCGGTACATTCCTGCTGCGGATCGAAGATACCGACCGCAAACGTTCCACCCCCGAGGCGACCGACGCGATTTTGCGCGGGATGAAATGGTTGGGCCTTGATTGGGATGGTGAGGCCGTCAGCCAGTTTGACCAAAAAGACCGCCATGCCGAGGTTGCGCATGAAATGCTTGCGCGTGGTGCTGCCTATAAGTGCTTTGCCACGCAAGATGAAATTGAGGCATTTCGCCAAGAGGCCACCGAGCAAAAAATCTCGACCCTTTACCGCAGCCCTTGGCGTGATGCCGATCCGGCGACATTTCCCGACCTGCCTTATGTGATCCGCATGAAAGCCCCGCAAACGGGCGACACTGTGATCGAAGATGCGGTGCAAGGCACGGTAACCTTCCGCAACGATCTGCTGGATGACATGATTGTGTTACGTTCGGATGGCACACCAACCTATATGTTGGCCGTGGTGGTCGATGACCATGATATGGGCATCACCCATGTCATTCGCGGAGACGACCATTTGCAAAACGCCGCCCGCCAAACCATGGTTTACACCGCGATGGGATGGGAGATTCCCGTTTGGGCGCATATCCCGCTGATTTTTGGCCCCGATGGCAAAAAACTGTCGAAACGCCACGGTGCGACGGGTGTAGAAGAGTATCAGGCCATGGGCTATCCGGCTGCGGGGATGCGAAATTACCTCACAAGGCTAGGTTGGTCGCATGGTGATGACGAATTCTTTACCACTGAGCAGGCAAAAGAGTGGTTCAATCTTGAGGGAATCGGACGTGCCCCTGCGCGACTCGATTTCAAGAAACTGGAAAACCTTTGTGGTCAGCATATCGCCGCCAGCGACGATGCTGCACTGCTGCATGAATTAGAGGCATATTTGAACGCCGCAGGTCTTACACCCCTAAATGATGGCCAACGCGACCGCATGTCGCGCGCGATGTATTGCTTGAAAGACCGTGCTAAGAAATTCCCCGATCTTATTGAAAAGGCTGAATTTGCTTTGAACGCACGGCCCGTGGTTGCGGATGAGGCATCGGCGAAATCGCTCGATGCGGTATCCCGTGGTATACTGAAAACATTGACGCCGCGCTTGCAAAATGTTAGCTGGACAAAAGAGACGTTGGAGCCCATTTTAACTGAGGCCGCTGCCGCCCATGGCATCGGCTTTGGTAAGTTGGCAGCCCCCCTGCGCGCCGCTTTGGCAGGCCGCACGGCAACTCCCAGCGTTTACGATATGATGCTGGTTTTGGGCCAGGATGAGACGATTGCCCGATTGAAAGACGTCGCCTAATCCGTGGCGTCTTTCCATCGGTCTCGACACCCGCAAGGGAATTTCAATACAAGGCCCAACGCATCCAGCGATTGGCCCTAAACCGAAAGAGAGCTGAACCATGGTAGAATCGACGGGAACTGCGCAACTCAAGCTTGGCGATAAAACGATTGATCTTCCGATTTACACGCCGACCCTTGGGCCGGATGTTGTTGATATCGGCAAGCTTTATGCGCAAGCGAATGTGTTCACCTATGATCCCGGCTTTACCTCTACCGCCGCATGCGAAAGCGCGATCACCTATATTGATGGCGACAAAGGCGAGTTGCTGTACCGCGGTTACCCGATTGAACAATTGGCTGAGGATTCGCATTTCCTCGAAGTTTGCTACTTGCTGCTGTTCGGAAATCTGCCGAACAAAGCGCAGATGGAAGATTTCGAGCACCGCGTGACCAACCACACTATGGTGCATGAACAAATGCACCAGTTTTTTCGTGGGTTCCGCCGTGATAGCCACCCTATGGCCACGATGGTTGGCGTTGTTGGCGCGATGTCCGCGTTCTACCATGACAGCCTTGACATCAACGACCCTTGGCAGCGCGAAGTCGCCGCCATTCGGATGATCGCCAAGCTGCCGACAATTGCGGCTATGGCGTTCAAATACTCGGTCGGCCAACCGTTTGTTTATCCAAAGAATTCATTGGATTATGCCGAAAACTTCCTGCACATGTGTTTCTCGGTTCCGGCTGAAGAGTACAAAGTGAATCCGATCCTCGCCAAAGCGATGGACCGGATAATGATGTTGCACGCCGATCACGAACAAAACGCATCGACCTCGACCGTGCGTTTGGCGGGCTCTTCTGGTGCAAACCCCTTTGCGTGTATCGCGGCTGGTATCGCCTGCCTTTGGGGCCCGGCGCATGGTGGCGCAAACCAAGCCTGCCTTGAAATGCTGCGCGAAATTGGCACTGTCGACCGTATTCCTGAATACATCGCCCGCGCCAAGGACAAGGATGACCCTTTCCGTCTGATGGGCTTTGGCCACCGCGTTTACAAAAACTTTGACCCGCGCGCGACCGTGATGAAGGAAAGCGCCGACGAAGTTTTGGAACTGATGGGCATCCACAACAACCCAACCTTGCAAGTTGCCAAGGAACTGGAACGGATCGCGCTTGAGGATGATTATTTCATCTCGAAAAAGCTGTACCCGAACGTTGATTTCTATTCGGGCATCATTCTGGATGCGATGGGCTTCCCAACTGCGATGTTCACCCCGATTTTTGCGCTGTCGCGCACCGTTGGTTGGATTTCGCAGTGGAAAGAGATGATCGGCGACCCCACACAGAAAATCGGTCGTCCACGCCAGCTTTATGTCGGCGAAACCTATCGTGATTATGTTCCGGTAGAGAAGCGCTAAGCCTTTTAACCTAATTGAAAACGGCGGCCCTTGGGGCCGCCGTTTTTTATTTCCCGTCCATGCCCTGAAGGCTGCCATACAGTCGGGGGCGCCGATCGCGGAAAATGCCCCAAGTGCTGCGCAAATCGGCAACTGCCTCAAGGTCGATTGTCGCGGTTATCACCTCTTGTTCCCTGCGCCCGGCCTGCGCCAAGAGCTGGCCAGTATGGTCGGAAATAAACGACGTGCCATAGAACGTCACATCCCGCCCCTCAGGCGCCACCTCGCGCCCGATCCGGTTTGACGCCATAACGGGCATGATGTTGCCCGCCGCATGGCCGCGCATCACCATTTCCCAATGCGGCTGGCTGTCATAACCGGGGCTTGGTGGCTCGGATCCAATCGCGGTTGGGTACAGCAACATTTCCGCCCCCATCAGTGCCATAGAGCGTGCGGCCTCAGCAAACCACTGATCCCAGCAGATACCCACGCCAATGCAGCCATACGCCGTATCCCACACCTTGAATCCGGTATCGCCGGGGCTGAAATAGTATTTTTCCTCATACCCCGGCCCCTGCGGGATGTGGCTTTTGCGGTAATTGCCCAGCACGCGCCCATCGGCATCAATCATCGCCATGGAATTAAAATACGCCTGCCCCGCCGCCTCGAAATACGACAGGGGCAGCACAACCCCGAGTTCCTTGGCCAAATCGGTAAAGCGCGCAATCAACGGATGCCCAGCCATAGGCAGCGCCAGTTTGAAATATTCAGGCCGTTGGGTGATGCAAAAATAGGGCGTCGCAAATAACTCTTGGATCAAGATCACCTGCGCCCCCTTGGCCGCAGCTTGGCGCACCAAAGCCTCGGCCTTATCTGCATTGGCGGGCAAATCCCAACTACAGGCGAATTGGGTTGCGGCTAGGGTAACAGGGCGCATATCAGGTCTCCGGTTGGTTCGCCTCACCTTGGCCCATCCGCCCAGCAACAGACAAGCCCCCTAAGGCAGGCGCAAATGCCCTGGCACAACCTTTGGCCCCAACCGCCAGCGCGATGGTTTGGCCAGAGCTGTGGGATGGAAATGCTCGGACGGGTCGCGCCCCACGTACCGCCGCTTGCGTAGCAAAAAAAACGCGCCAAAGCCCCGCCATGTTCCGACCATCGGCGCGGCGGGGTCACATGGAAAGCGATCATGCCAGCCCTTGGGCAGCAAGGTGCCACAGGCCTCCATCCGTTCCAGCATCCAGACCAAAGGGATATTAGACAGCGGTCGCGCCGCCTGAAAGCTGCCGATCTGCCCGCCAATATCAGCATGTGCGCCACGAAACCAAACCTGTTCAATATTGCCGGCCCAGTTCGGCGGGCAGGTCCACAAAACAGGTTCAAACACCACCCGCGTTTCATTCAGCGCCAAGGCGTGAAAGCCGTGCTTGATCGAATGGCCAAGCGCATGGTTGTGAAACGCGTGCTCATGCTCGCTCAGCATCCAGAAAAACGGCAGTCGCACGCCCAAGGCTTTGACCGTATCCCAAACGCCGACCATTTCAATAGGCACTGCGCTGTGGCAAAACTTTCGCACAAAGGCTTTGGCGGCATGGCCTACTGGGTCTAATTGATAATGCCGATAGGCCAGTTGCACATTACGCTCGGTCGCGCAGTCACGCCGCAGCAGGCCCACTTGGTCAATCACCCCCGCCAATGACCGCACCGCATAGGCCCCGCGCGAATACCCCAGCAAAAATACGCGGTCGCCCGGTTCATAATGGCTGGCCAAAAAGCCGTAGGCCCGGCGAATTTGCCGATTTATCCCACGGCCCCGCGCAACATCGGTAATGTGCGCCCAATCCACCCATTGCACGCCCGGCTCATAATACAGACTGCGATGGGCGCTTGGCCCGGCCTCGGCCAAAAGCTTGAATGCCAGCCCCGCATTGCTTTCATGGCCCGACTGCAAGGATGACATCGTGCCATCTAAAATGATGATGTGATCGACCGCGCCGCGCACCACATGGCCATGGTCCGAAAGCCCCTCGGAAATCGCGGATGTGGGCTGGCTAAACCACGAACGAATGCGGCGTATAAGGTTCAAAACCGGCCCCTCTTTCGGATACTCGCGTCAAGCATATGATTGATTTGGTAAAGATACGCTGAATGCTTTGCAACCTTGCCGAAAACGACCTGCCATGTCGATTGACGAAACCGCGCTTCCCCTTCGCGCAAGACCGCGCTAAAACCCTTGCAAACGCCTGATAGAAAGAGCCGCAAGATGCCGATGGAAAAAACCTTTGACGCCGCCGAGGCCGAAGCCCGTATCTCTGCCAAGTGGGAGGCCGATGGTGCCTTTCGCGCGGGGGCAAATGCTTCAAAAGATGAAACATTCTGCATCATGATCCCGCCGCCGAACGTCACTGGCTCTTTGCACGTCGGGCACGCGTTCAACAACACGATCCAAGACATTCTGATACGTTGGAAGCGGATGCAGGGCTATGATACGCTTTGGCAGCCCGGCCAAGACCACGCAGGCATCGCAACCCAGCTGGTAGTTGAACGCCAGATGGCCGCCGCTGGCTTGCCCAAACGTGTGGACATGGGCCGCCCTGCGTTTCTGGAAAAGGTCTGGGAATGGAAAGAGGAATCTGGCGGCACGATCATCAACCAGTTGAAAAGATTGGGTGCCTCCTGTGATTGGTCGCGCAATGCCTTTACGATGGACGAAGGTTTCCACGATGCCGTGATTAAAGTTTTCGTAGAAATGTACAACAAGGGCCAGATCTATCGCGGCAAGCGGTTGGTCAACTGGGACCCGCATTTTGAAACCGCGATTTCCGATCTTGAGGTCGAGAATATCGAAGTTGCGGGCCATATGTGGCATTTCAAATACCCGCTGGCGGGCGGTGAGACCTATGAATATGTCGAGCGTGACGAGGATGGCAATGTCACCCTGCGCGAGACGCGTGATTACATTTCCATCGCCACCACGCGCCCCGAAACTATGCTGGGCGATGGCGCGGTAGCCGTTCATCCATCGGATGAGCGTTACGCCTCAATCGTCGGAAAATTATGCGAAATTCCGGTTGGCCCCAAGGCGCAGCGCCGCCTGATTCCGATCATCACCGATGAATATCCTGATAAAACTTTTGGTTCGGGTGCCGTAAAAATCACTGGCGCGCATGATTTCAACGACTACCAAGTCGCCAAGCGCAACAATATTCCGATGTATTCCTTGATGGACACCAAGGGCGCGATGCGTGCCGATGGTCGCCCTTATGTTGAGGAAGCCGCGACTGCCCAAGCCATTGCAAACGGTACCGAGAGCTTTGACGAGGCCAAGATCGCCGCGATGAACCTTGTGCCCGAAGAATACCGCGGCCTCGACCGGTTTGAGGCGCGCAAAAAGGTGATCGCCGACATCACCTATGAGGGCCTCGCCGTGACGAAGCTGGTCAAATCGATTGATCCAGAAACCAATTCCGAACACCTTCAACTGATCCCCTATGTTGAGGATAAGCCCGTAATGCAGCCCTTTGGCGACCGGTCCAAAGTGGTGATCGAGCCGATGCTGACCGACCAATGGTTTGTCGATACCGCTAAAATCGTCGACCCCGCGCTGGATGCCGTGCGCGAAGGCCGCACCAAAATCATGCCGGAATCGGGTGAAAAGGTGTATTTCCACTGGTTGGAAAACATCGAGCCATGGTGCATTTCCCGCCAACTTTGGTGGGGCCATCAAATTCCGGTTTGGTACGGCCTTGACCTAAGCTATGAGACCAAACTTGAAGACGACGAAGACCTTGATGAAGTCGATCTTCTTGGACTTTTGTTGTCGGATGGCATGGTTCAGCGCGGAACGGTTCAACATTGCGCCGCGTCGTTTGAGGACGTGCAAAACGGCTTTTTCGACGACAATGCCGATATTCCGAACCCGCTCAGCCATGCGCGGATTGTTGAGGTTGCCGACAAACAAACAGCGATTGAAACGCTCGCCGCCAGCCTTGCCGAATACAACATTAACCAGGACCCAACACATCTGGTCTTTCCGGTTTGGCGCGACCCAGACGTGCTCGACACATGGTTCTCTTCGGGCCTCTGGCCAATCGGCACATTAGGGTGGCCGAATAACACGCCGGAATTGCAGAAGTATTTCCCAACCAACGTGCTCGTGACCGGTCAGGATATCCTGTTCTTCTGGGTCGCCCGCATGATGATGATGCAGCTTGCTGTGGTGGGCCAAGAGCCATTTGACACCGTCTACCTTCACCAGCTCGTCCGCGACGAGAAGGGTGAGAAGATGTCGAAAACCCGTGGTAACGTCATCGACCCGCTGGTGATCGTCGATGAATACGGCGCCGATGCGCTGCGCTTTACCATGGCGCAAATGGCCTCGCTTGGGGGCGTTTTGAAGCTGTCGGAAGAGCGCATCAAAGGCTATCGCAACTTTACCACCAAGCTGTGGAACGCCTGCCGTTTCGCCGAAATGAACGGCGTTTGGGAAGGTCATGCCACCAGCCAGCCCCCCGCAGCGCAGGCCCGCGTGAACCGCTGGATCATCTCTGAGGCCGCCAAAACCCGCGCCGAGGTGGATGCCGCGCTGGAGGCCTATAAATTCAACGATGCAGCCAACGCGCTCTATGCCTTTGTTTGGGGCAAGGTGTGCGATTGGTATGTTGAATTTGCCAAGCCTTTGTTCGATGGCGACCAAGCCGATGAGACACGCAAAACCATGGCTTGGGTGCTGGATCAATGCATGATCATGCTTCACCCGATCATGCCGTTCATCACCGAAGAGCTGTGGGCCACTACCGGCACCCGCGCCAAGCCGATGGTTCACACCGATTGGCCGACCTATGGCGATGAACTAATCGACGCCGAGGCGATGCGCGAAATGAACTGGGTTACGGGGCTGATTGACGATATCCGCTCGGCCCGCGCGCAAATGCATGTGCCGGCCGGCCTTAAGGTGGGTCTGCTTTTGGTAGGCCTTGATGACACCGCCAAGGCGGCCTTTGCCGCGAATGAGGCGCTGATTTTCCGCCTGGCGCGCATCGAATCCGCGACCGAGGCAGCGGTTGTGCCAAAAGGCGCGATTACGGTCGCAGCCGAGGGCGCAACCTTTGCAATCCCGCTTGAAGGTCTGATCGACGTGGCCGAGGAAAAAGCCCGTCTGACCAAGGCGATGGAAAAGCTGGCCAAGGATATGGGGGGCCTGCGTGGCCGTTTGAACAACCCCAAATTCGTAGAAAGTGCCAAGCCCGAAGTGGTTGAGGAAACCCGCGAAAAGCTTGCCTTGGGCGATGAGGAAATCGCGAAAATCCAAGCCGCGCTAACACGTTTGGGCGAAATCGGCTGATCAAAAATGGCACCAAAGGGGGAGCGCCCCACTTGGTGCCCGACAACAAGACCAAAGCGACACGTCAAGCCTTGCTGAGGAAAGCGGTTTATGGCTATCTTCTTTGCATGAAAACTCCTCAATATACCTCTCTTTCCGCTTCACTTCCTGCCACGGTGCCCTTTGTTGGCCCCGAGAGCCAAGAGCGCGCCAATGGCCGCCCGTTTGCCGCACGGCTGGGGGCGAATGAAAACATGTTTGGCCCCTCGCCCATGGCGATTGCGGCGATGGCAGCGGCGGCGCGTGATGTGTGGATGTATGGCGACCCCGAGCTGCATGATTTGCGCGCGGCCCTTGCCGCACATCACGGGTGCAAACCTGAAAATATCGTTGTAGGCGAAGGCATTGACGGTTTGCTTGGCTATTTGGTGCGGCTGATTATTGGGCCGGGTGATCCAGTCGTCACATCGGACGGGGCCTATCCGACGTTCAATTTTCACGTCACGGGCTTTGGCGGAACCTTGCACAAAGTGCCCTATCGCGGCGACTATGAGGACCCCGACGCCCTGATCGCGCGGGCGCATGAGGTGGGTGCCAAGCTGGTGTATCTGGCCAACCCCGACAATCCGATGGGCAGCCAGATCGCGGCATCCGCGATTAAGGCGATGATCGAGCGGCTACCGCAGGGATGCTTGCTGATCTTGGATGAGGCATATATCGATTTGGCCCCCGATGGCAGCGCGCCGCACGTGATGCCAGATGACCCCCGCGTGATCCGGTTTCGGACATTTTCCAAGGGCTATGGCATGGCCGGATTGCGCGTAGGCTATGCGATTGCGGCACCAGAATTGGTGCAGGCCTTTGACAAGGTGCGCAATCATTTCGGGGTAGGCCGCATCGCGCAGGCGGGGGCGCAGGCGGCCCTGCAAGACCAAGACTGGCTGGCCGAGTGTAAAGTAAAGGTGGCGGCTGCACGGCAAGAGTTTGCACGGGTTGGCCGCGAAAATGGCCTGATTGCCCTGCCTTCGGCCACAAATTTCATTTGCCTAGATTGCGGACATGACGGCGCGTTCGCACGCAGGGTTTTGCAAGAACTAGGCACTCGCGGGGTATTTGTGCGTATGCCCAGCGTGGCCCCGATGGACCGCTGCATTCGGGTGAGCGTGGGCGATAGGGCAGCCTCGAAAACGTTTTCCGATGCGCTGCCCGCGGCATTGGCAGCGGCTTTGGCGCAAGGCTGATTAATCTACCGGCGCTTTGGCGGCATGCTTTGGGTCCGCCCCTACATCTTCAGGCTCATCAGCCTCAGTTTCCGCAAACAGCTCTGCCGGGATGGCTGAGATTTTTGGTTCGAGACGATCGGACGGCGCGTCTTTGTTTTCTATCTTTTTAAGGACCGTAGGTTCCAGCATTTCCACGGCTTCGGCATGCAATTCGCGGCGAAACACAAGCATGTTTTGATAGACCGATTTTGAGCCCGTCAGCCCGACCCGTTCTTCACATGGCAAAATATCGGACCGGATATATTCCCAACCCAAAACGCCCATTTTGTTCATCAATGTCGTCAGGGCCAAGGCAAAACGATCGGCAGGGGTTTTGGCCCCTTTGGATTTCTCGCCTTTTTTAGGGGCAGGAACGACCTGATATTCAAAACTTTTCATGCGCCCTCCTGAGGCATTGATTGCAGGCACGCTAACCGATTGAGGACGCGCTGGAAAGGGTGCGGTTCAGCACTGTGCTCAGCACGCGACAAAGCAACCAATTCGACAATTTTAGCGGCTCGACTGAGGCCGTTACAGCCCCAGCTTTTTCGCGACCAGTTCTTGCACCATTGCAGGCGCGGCTTTGCCGCCGGTGGCTTTGATCACTTGGCCGACGAACCAGCCTGCCAGTTTCGGGTTGGCTTGAGCTTTTTCAACTTGGGCGGGGTTGGCGGCGATGATTTCATCGACGGCCGCCTCAATCGCACCGGTATCGGTCACCTGTTTCATGCCGTTTGCTGCGGCGACGTCCGCAGGGGTGCCGCCGTTGGTCCAGACCAGTTCGAACAATTCCTTGGCCATTTTGCCCGAAATTTCGCCAGAGGTGATCAAATCGATAATTCCGCCCAGCTGATCTGCGGACATTGGCGTGCCCGCAATGGTCAGGCTTTCTTTGTTCAAACGGCCAAAAAGTTCGTTGATCACCCAATTGGCGGTGATTTTACCATCACGGCCCCGCGCCACAGTTTCAAAAAAACCTGCGCTATCAAGGTCGGCGGTCAGCACGTTTGCATCATAATCGGTTAGGCCGAAATCGGCCATGAAACGCGCTTTTTTCGCATCGGGCAGCTCGGGCATTGAGGCGGCGATATCATCAACCCAAGCCTGATCAATTTCCAGCGGCAGCAGATCAGGGCATGGGAAATAGCGGTAGTCATGCGCCTCTTCTTTGCTGCGCATCGACCGCGTTTCGCCTTTGTCCGGATCATAGAGGCGGGTTTCTTGGTGGACGCTGCCCCCATCCTCTAGAATCGCGATCTGACGACGGGCCTCATAATCAATGGCTTGGGTCATAAAGCGCATCGAGTTCATGTTTTTGATTTCGCAGCGCGTGCCGAGGTGGGAAAAATCCATGCTTTCAGCGAATTTCTCATATTGGCCGATACGGCAAACCGACACGTTCACATCGGCGCGCAGGTTGCCGTTTTGCATGTTGCCATCACAGGTGCCCAAATAGCGCAGAATCTGGCGCAGTTTGGTGACATAAGCCGTGGCTTCCTCGGCTGACCGAATGTCAGGGCGGCTGACGATTTCCATCAGCGCCACGCCGGTCCGGTTGAAATCGACAAAAGACATGGTCGGGTCCATGTCGTGGATGGACTTGCCGGCGTCTTGCTCCAGATGGATACGCTCAACCCGCACGAGGCGGGCGATGCCGGGGGAAAGCTCAACCAGCACTTCGCCTTCGCCCACGATGGGGTGGTACAGCTGGCTGATCTGATAGCCCTGCGGCAAATCGGGATAGAAATAGTTTTTACGGTCAAACGCCGACCACAGGTTAATCTGCGCCTTAAGGCCAAGGCCCGACCGCACGGCCTGTTCGACGCAATAATCGTTTATAACCGGCAACATACCGGGCATGGCGGCATCAACGAACGACACGTTAGAGTTGGGCTCGGCCCCAACTTGGGTGGACGCCCCCGAAAATAGTTTCGCGTTGGATGACACCTGCGCGTGGATTTCCATCCCGATCACAAGTTCCCAATCATGCTTGGCCCCAGAGATTACCTTTGGTTTGGGGTTTTCATAGGTCAGATCAAGCATGGCGCGTCCCTTTATTGGTATCGCGCCTGTTTACGGCAGCGGGGCCAAGGGTTCAAGCCAGATTGGCAGCCGTGAGGTTTTCAAAAGACAAACCGCAGGCGAGCGCTGATCGCCCAAACCCAAGGTTCGATCGCGTAGAAACTGGGTTGCAACCTCGGGCGACCTTGGCAGATGCGCGGCGGGGATAGGCGCGCCAACGGTTAGTGAAAACGGTTGGTTGGATTTGTTCAGCACCTCATGGAACAAGGTGATGTCGCGCAGGCTGGGGTGAATACGATCCAGCAGGTAGAACAGGCCCGAGTTACGGGCGCGGATGTTGATGGGGATAATCGGCAAGTCATATTTGCGGGCCAGTTGCGCGGCAGATTGCATCCACGGGCGCTCATGCAGTTGCCAGCCGCGACGTTTGGCCAAACGCCCTGATGGAAACAGCACGCCCATGCGGCCTTGCTCCACGGCCTCGCGCGTAAAGGCCAAGGTTTCACGGGTTTTGGCGTGGCTGCGTTTGTCTTTCCGCCATTCAACCGGCGCGATCATCGGTGCCATTTGCGGCAAGACCCGCAGGATGTCGCTATTGGCAAAGAAATACAGGTCACGGCGGATGGGCGACAGCAGGTGGTGCAGAATGATGCCATCCGCAATGCCCGTCGGGTGATTGGCAACGATCAGCGCAGGCCCCGAGCGGGGGATATGTTCCAGCCCACTGGCGCGGGTGTTGCAGGCGACCAGCGCCGCCATCACCGACATCACGCGCTCGGGCGGCAGGGTTTCGCAGATCTGCGCCCAAGTCAGGGTTTCAGGGTAACGCAGCACCCGTTCAATGGTGCGGCGGGCGGGGCCGAAACCGGGCCTGGCAAGCCAAGGCGCACGTTCGGTCAAAAGGGGGTCAAGGCGCTGTTTCATGCCCCCAATATGCTGCGATTCCGTAACGCGTGTATGACGAAACCGGGGGCAAGCCGCCCTGCCCCCGATAGATCACGCGGTCAGCATCCGACCAACCATTTCGCCCAAGTTGCGGCTTAGATTCGGGCTGGATTGGATGCGCTGCAAGGCGGCGCGGATCATGGCTTGGCGGTCGGCATCATAGCGCGGCCAGGTTTCAAACGCTGTGGACATGCGGGCCGCAGTTTGCGGGTTCACAGGGTCCAGCTTGATCAACCAATCGGCAAGCAAGCGGTAGCTGTCGCCTGAGGCATGGTGAAAGCCTGCGTGATTGCCCGAAAGCGACGCGATGACCGCGCGGAACCTGTTAGGGTTTTTCCAATCAAAATCAGGGTCTTGGGTCAGTGCCTCGGTGGTGGTGGCGGTGGCATCGGGTGCGGCATAGCTGACCTGCAACGCGAACCATTTGTCCATCACCAACCGGTCGCCTTGCCATTGCTTGCGGAAGGCCGCGGATTGCGGCCCCCCTTGGCCAATATCCAAAAGTACCGCCAAGGTGCCCATTTGTTCGGTCATTGAATTGGCAGCCGCAAAGGCCGCAACCGCTGCCTTGCCATCATCCAGCCGCGATTGCAGCGACAGCGCACCAAGCCGCAGCGCCCGTTTGCCCGCAGCAATCGCCCCCGGATCAAAGGGGCCGGGCGTTGCGAGGCTGGCAATCAAGGTGGGCAAACGCGGGGCCAAATGCTGGGCAAGATCGGCCAACATAGCCGCGCGGGCGGCGTGAATGGCAGCAGGGTCAGGCATATGGCCCGCCGCATGCAAGGTTTGGGCAAGGTCATCTTCGCCGGCAAGGCGCAGGGTAAGTGCGCGGAAGGCAGGGTCGAGGCTTTCATCAAACGTAACCGTCTCAATCGCGGCCAACCAATCGGGCGACGTGGGCGCGCCTTCAGTGATCTTGCGGATCAGCACCTCTTTGGCCAAGGCACGCCCCGATTCCCATTTGTTGAACGGGTCGGTATCATGCGCGAGCAAAAAGGCGCGCTCGGCAGGGCTGGTCGCACGGCTTAACACCACAGGCGCCGAAAATCCGCGCAGGATAGACGGCGTCGGGCGCGCAGCAAGGCCGGTAAAGGTAAAGCTTTGACGGGCTTGGTTCAGTTCCAGCAGGCATGTTGGCACCACCTCATCCCCGTTGGGGTTCAGAAGGCCCACGGCGACAGGAATAACCTTTGGCGCCTTTACAGGCTGGCCCGGTGTAGGAGGGTTTTTCTGTTCCAGATGAAGGGTATAAGTGCCGTCCATATAATCATCCGTGACAGTGACGTGCGGCGTGCCTGCTTGGGTGTACCAATGCTTGAACTGGGTCAGATCACGGCCTGTGGCATCCTCAAAAACCTGAAGCCAATCTTCAATCGTGGCGGCATCGCCGTCGTGGCGGTCAAAGTACAGATCAAGTGCCGCGGCGTAGCCGTCATCGCCCACAAGTGCGCGCAGCATCCCGATCACCTCGGCGCCTTTTTCATAGATCGTGGCGGTGTAGAAATTGTTAATCTCGACATAGCTGTCGGGCCGCACGGCATGGGCCAACGGGCCACCATCTTCGCGAAACTGGCGGGCGCGCAGGGTCAGCACATCCTCAATCCGTTTTACGGCATGGCTGCGCATATCGCCCGAAAACTGTTGGTCACGGTAAACGGTCAGCCCCTCTTTCAGGCACAACTGAAACCAGTCGCGGCAGGTGATGCGGTTGCCGGTCCAATTGTGGAAATATTCATGCGCGATCACCGCTTCAATCCGCGCGTAATCATCATCGATGGCGGTTTCGGGCGTGGCCAAAACCAGTTTCGAGTTGAAAATGTTCAACCCTTTATTTTCCATCGCGCCCATGTTGAAATCATCCACCGCGACGATGTTGAAAATATCGAGGTCATATTCGCGGCCATAAACCTCCTCATCCCACTTCATCGACCGGATCAGGCTGTCCATCGCATAGGCGCATTTGCCCTCATCCCCCGGACGAACATAGATATTAAGCGCGACGCGGCGACCCGACATAGTGGTGAAATGGTCGGAATAGGCGGTCAGATTGCCCGCAACCAGCGCAAACAGATAGGCCGGTTTGGGCCACGGGTCATGCCACGCGCCGAGACCTGTGGGGTTGCCGTTCGACAGCTGCACCGACATGCCGGTTTCCATCGTTACGTCAAAGCGGGCCATGACATCGGGGCGGTCGGGGTAATAGGTGATCTTGCGAAAGCCCTGCGCCTCGCATTGCGTGCAATACATGCCGCCCGACATATACAGCCCGTCAAGCGAGGTGTTGGTTTGCGGCGAGATTTCGACCTCCGTCTCCAACGTAAAACTGCCGCCTGGCAGGTCAGCGGCAGGGATTGTCAGGCCGGTTTCATCGGGCTGATGAGCAAGGGGGTTGCCATTCAACAACAAGGCTTTCAGGGCAAGCTGTTCCCCGTCGAGCCGCAGGTCTTGGCCCGCTTTTGCGGCTGGATTGGCAGCAAAGGACAGCTTGGCGGTGACGCGGGTTTGCGTGGGGTGCAGTTTAAAATGCAGCGCAACATGGTCAAGCGCATAAGGAAAGGGAAGGTAGTCGGCCAGAAGGATGGCTTTGGGAGATGCGTCGTTCATGTGGCTGGCCTTTATTGCAAGTTTTGGCGACACGTTAGCGCCGCAGGGAGCGCGGTACAACCACCTCAAACCCACAATAGGGGGTTTACGAATCTGCGCGGAACGCTACATCTATGTTCCATGAATGTTCTTGTTTGGTATAAGCGCGATTTACGGGTGGAAGATCACCCTGCCCTGTGTTTCGGCGCAGAGCTTGGCGCTGTTTTGCCGCTGTACATTGCCGAGCCAGAGGCTTGGGCGCAGCCGGATACCTCGGCGCGGCAATGGGCGTTTGTGGCGGAAACGCTTGCAGGGCTGCGGCGCGATTTGGCGGGCTTGGGGGCGCCATTGGTGGTTCGCGTTGGCGATGCCGTCGAGGTGCTGGCGCGGCTGTGCAAGCAAAACAACATCACACGGATTGTGAGCCATTTCGGCGCAGGCGATGCTTGGGCCTTTGCCCGCGATGCGCGGGTGCGCGACTGGGCCAATGGCGCGGGGATTGAATGGATCGAGCTGGCGCAAACCAGCGATGAGCTTTTGGCTCCCCCCGGTTTGCGAATGGTTGCGGGGATTGAGCCGGGCGTCATTCCCAATGCGCGGGCGCTGCGGATGGCGGGCGATGATTGCCCGCATCGCCAGATTGGTGGCCGAACACAAGGCATGGCGCTGCTGGACAGTTTTCTGGGCCAACGCGGGTTAGGCTATACACGCGGTGCCGACGCGGTGATGAGCGCCGAGCGCGTTTGTTCGCGCGTATCGCCCTATTTGGCGCTAGGAGCTGTGTCAAAGCGTGAGGTGGCTTTGGCTGTGCAGGCGCGGATTGATGCGCGGCCGGGGGCAGATTGGGGGCCAAGCCTGCGGGCCTTTCAGCTGCGGATCGGTGCGCGGTATAAACAGCCTGCGCTGGATATGGCTCTGCCCGCAATACAGGCCAAAGGCGTGTGTTTTGACGGATGGTGCAAAGGCCAAACCGGCCTGCCCTATCTGGATGCCTGCATGCGGTATTTGCGGGCGACGGGGTGGATTAACTTTCCTGCGCGGGCGATGCTTGTCTCTGTCGCAGTGCATCATTTTCAACTGGATTGGCAGGGCGTTGGGCAGGTCTTGGCGCGCCGCCTTACAGATTACGACCCTGCCATTCATTGGGCGCAGGTGCAGCGCCTTGCGGGGCTGGCCACCCAACGGGCGCAACTGATCGACCCCGTAAAACAAGGGCAGCAGCATGACCCCAGCGGCGCATTCACCCGCCGCTGGGTACCCGAACTGACCGCCGTGCCCGATGCGTTTTTGCAAACCCCGTGGAAATGGCCCGGTGCCCAAGCGATTTTGGGACGGCGTTACCCCGAACCTCTGGTTGATATCGCCACGGCCGCCCGAAACGCGCGGGCGATGATGCGGCGCGATACAGTCGTGGAAGATGTCGAGCTGATCGAGCCCTGCACGCGGGGCGGGCTATTTTTCACCCCGCGCAGCACCGGCTTTCGACGCACGCGTGCGCCCGTGGCAGGCCAACTAAGCTTGGATTTGTGATGCCCAAAGGTGTTGCCAAACGCGACTTGCCGCAAAAAACCTGTGCCACCTGCGGGCGGCCGTTTGTCTGGCGCAAAGCTTGGGCCAAGGTCTGGGATAAGGTTCGCTATTGTTCCGACCGCTGCCGTGGCGCCAAGGCAAAACCCGTAAATTCAGGGCAACTATCAAAAAATTCACGAAAGTGATTTGGCGAAACAGCGCCATAAAGCCGAGTAATTTTGTTGCCTTTGCGCGGGCTTGCTCCTAACTCTTTTACAAACCGAAAGAGGAGACGCAAGGCGATGGCACAGATGTTGGACAAGGGCGGGATCACAGTAGACGCGCAGTTGGTGCAGTTTATAGAAGACAAGGCATTGCCGGGAACCGGCGTCACCGCCGATGCGTTTTGGACAGGCATGGCGGGGGTGATCAACACGCTCGGCCCCAAAAATCGCGCTTTGCTGGCCAAACGTGAGGCCATTCAGGCCAAGATTGATGCGTGGCACATCGCACATCGCGGCCAGCCGCATGACGCCGATGCCTACATGGCGTTTCTGGGAGAGATCGGATATTTGGTCCCCGAAGGTACTGATTTTACGATCGAAACCACAAACACCGACCCCGAAATTGCCTGCATTGCAGGCCCACAGCTGGTGGTACCAATCACCAACGCCCGCTTTGCGCTGAACGCGGCGAATGCGCGCTGGGGCAGCCTTTATGATGCGCTTTACGGCACCGATGCGATGGGGGTTCAGCCGCCCAAAGGGGGCTACGAGCGTGGGCATGGCGCACGGGTTGTAGCGCGCGCGCGGCTGTTCTTGGACGAGGCCTTTCCGATCAAAGGCGCCAGCCATTCCGACGTGCGCCGCTATCACGTGCAGGCTGGGCAGTTGCTGGTTGATGACCTGCCACTGATGGACCCCACAAAATTCGTGGGCTATCGCGGCAACCCCAAGGCACCGGATGCGGTATTGTTGAAAAACAACGGCTTGCATGTCGAATTGGTATTCGACCGCGCCCATCCGATTGGCAGCCGTGACCGCGCGTTGCTGGCCGATGTGCGGGTTGAGGCGGCGGTTTCCGCGATTATGGATTGCGAAGATTCGGTGGCCTGCGTGGATGCCGAGGATAAAACCCTCGCCTATTCCAACTGGCTGGGCCTGATGAAGGGCGATCTGGAGGACAGCTTTGATAAGGGCGGCAAGCAGATGACGCGCCGCCTGAATGCCGACCCCGCATATACCGCGCCCGATGGGACGCCCTTTACGCTCAAGGGCCGCGCCTTGATGCTGGTGCGCAATGTCGGGCATTTGATGACCAACCCTGCGGTGCGCGACAAAGACGGGAATGAGGCCTATGAGGGCCTGCTGGATGCCTGCATCACCACGCTGATTGCGATGCATGATTTGCAGCGCGATGGCGGGAACTCGGTTTCGGGCTCGGTCTATGTGGTGAAACCCAAGATGCACGGGCCGGAAGAAGTTGCCTTTGCCGATGAGATTTTCTGCGCGGTTGAGGCGATGCTGGGCTTGCCGCAATACACAGTAAAGCTGGGGATCATGGATGAGGAGCGCCGCACCACGGTGAACCTGAAAGAATGTATCCGCGCGGCGAAAAACCGTGTGTGCTTCATCAACACAGGGTTCTTGGACCGCACTGGCGATGAGATTCACACCAGCATGGAGGCAGGTCCTTTCAGCCGCAAGGATTTCATCAAACGCAAAGGCTGGATTGGGGCCTATGAGGCGATGAACGTCGATATCGGGCTTGAGTGCGGGCTTTCGGGCAAGGCGCAGATTGGCAAGGGCATGTGGGCCATGCCCGACCTGATGGCCGCGATGCTGGAACAAAAGATTGACCACCCCAAGGCGGGTGCGAATTGCGCTTGGGTGCCGTCCCCTACCGCCGCTGTTTTACACGCGCTGCATTATCACAAAATCGATGTGTTCGCGGTGCAGAAACGCTTGGCCAAAGGTGGGCGGCGAGCGCATGTGAATGCGGTGCTGGATATTCCGCTGGCGACCTATCGCCGCTGGACCGAGGCGCAGATCATGCAAGAGGTGGAAAACAACGCCCAAGGGATTTTGGGCTATGTCGTGCGCTGGATCGACCAAGGTGTCGGCTGCTCCAAGGTGCCAGACATCCACGATGTCGCCTTGATGGAAGACCGCGCGACCTGCCGGATCTCATCTCAGGCGCTGGCGAACTGGTTGCATCATGGCGTGGTCTCCGAAGTGGCCGCGATGGCAGCAATGCAGAAAATGGCCGCCGTGGTCGACCGTCAGAACGCAGGTGATGCGGCCTATGTGCCGATGGCGCCGGGGTTTGACGGGATTGCATTCAAAGCGGCCTGTGATCTGGTGTTCAAGGGCAAAGAGCAACCTTCGGGCTATACCGAGCCTGTGCTGCACGCGCGCCGGTTGGAGCTAAAGGCGCGGGGCTAAGCGCGGGGGCAAGTGCTTATCCAAAGCAAAGCTGGGGGTTTCACACCCCCAGACCCCGTGGGATATTTTCAAACAGATGATGTGGGGACGGTTGCTGTGGGTGTTCGAGATATTTCAACGCGAGACGAGGCGGTTTGGCGCGACCTTTGGGGGCAGTATCTGGCCTTTTACGAGGTAACACTGGCGCCGGATATTACAGACCAAATCTGGGCGCGACTGATAGACCCTGCCGCATTGCTGCGCGGGCGTGTGGCCGAGGTGGATGGCGTGCTTGTAGGCTTTGCCTTGCACCACACGCATCTGTCAACTTGGGCAGCCACGCCCGATTGTTACTTGGAAGACCTGTTTTTAACCGAGGCCGCGCGGGGCCATGGCCTGGGCCGTGCGCTGCTGGATGACCTGATCGCGATATGCCGCGCCAATGGCAATGCACGGCTCTATTGGCACACAGATGAAGGCAACACGCGGGCGCGCGCGCTGTATGACAGCTACGCGCCCTATGACGGGCATGTCCGCTACCGGCTTAAGCTTTAAGCGCCATCCGCGCCAGTTTGGCCACCAAGAGCAGCACGGGTGCGCCATGCATCAACATATCAAAAATATCGACTGGGCGGGTCAGCGTACCTGCGGCCAGCATTTTCAGCTTTTCCCACAGATGCGGTTCTGGAAAAAATGGCGCAAGGCCAAGCGTTAGCGCTGCGATGATAAGCAGGTTAAGCGGAATACCGTCGAGAAAAGCCATGTGTTACCCCCCATTGGTTTTGGTGGTCATACAGCACATATTAGCAGGGATGAATGGGTAAAAATGGCGCGGTTGACGGGGCTCGAACCCGCGACCCCCGGCGTGACAGGCCGGTACTCTAACCAACTGAGCTACAACCGC
>NZ_JBGQOQ010000025.1:0-55825 GCF_052119765.1 Pseudorhodobacter sp. W20_MBD10_FR17
AGCGCGAGACACGGCGGTATGGCTATTACGGCGAATACGGCCATTACGGTAAGGACAGCGATTGATCGACCGCACTTCCAACAAGCGCCAGCATATCGGCCCCGTCGCCTGACTGTCCGCGGGGCAATCCAACCGAAACAGGACCGCGATTATAATTGGGTAACATTTCCGACAAACGGGCAAAAACTGCCTGTTTGTCGGACCACAGCCAAAGGCCGCGCAAATGACCGCGCCGAAATAGGAACATTATCCGTCTTTTCCAAGGTTAATAGGCCGGCGCTAGCGGGCCCAACCGATGCGCTGTGCGGATAACCTTTTTCAATCACTCTACGTTCGACTGGAATACATTGATTTACGCGAGTTCGTGGCTGCAGGCCGTCAGGCTCTAAAGCGCTTGACGCTTATTTGCTACTGCGCCTTATATTCAGGGTCTCCAGCCCCTGTACTGGATGATCTGACCGTGTCGCTGCATGTCGCTTTTGCCGCCTAGCGGCGGATCAAAGCCGAAGATGTGCCCGTCCTTGCCCGTCGTTGAAGGTACAGCCCCGGCTTTCCGAGGAAGTCGTTCGCAAGATCCGGTTTGTGGCCCGCGCAAAGATAAAGCGCGAGCGCGCGGAATTCATGCAGCACTCCGACATGGTTCGAGTTTTTCGGAGCTATAATTCGTTTTTCTTGCGGGTGCCGAGATTCGTTGGACAAACGAAGTCGTAGCTTGCGTGATAAGGTCAAGTCGTTCCCCAGAGCGACGAAAGGTCGCGATTATAATGACCAGATAGTAACAGGGAGAATACAATGACACATAAATTGGTGAAGCACGCTGTGGCAGTTTTGTCGACCAGCGCAGCCCTTTTGGGCGGGACGCAGGCGATGGCTGAAAGCATCACTGTGGGCTATTTCTTGGAATGGCCGATGCCGTTTGAATACGCCAAACAGATGGGCACCTATGAAAAAGAAATGGGCGTCGACGTAAACTGGGTTAGCTTTGAAAGCGGCGTGAAGATGTCTGCGGCGATGGCCTCGGGCGATGTGCAGCTTTCGGTTAGCCAAGGTTTGCCGCCATTCGTGGTTGCGACCAGCGCTGGCCAAGATCTTCAGATGTTGGACGTGGCCGTCAACTATGCCGAAAACGATAACTGCGTTGTGCGTTCTGCCCTAGAGATCGACAAGACTAACGTAGCGGAACTGGCTGGCAAGAAGGTCGCCGTTCCATTGGGAACCGGCGCGCATTACAGCTTTTTGAAGCAGATGGAGCATTTTGGCGTTGATGTCGGCACATTGGAAGTTGTCGATATGGATCCGCCAGACGGTGCTGCTGCCTTCGCACAAGGCTCGGTTGATATGTTCTGCGGTTGGGGCGGTTCGCTACGCCGTGCGCTGGAAAGCGGCAACGTGCTGTTGACGGGCGCAGAAAAGACAGAGCTTGGCATCTTGGTGTTTGACGTTACGTCTGGCCCTGCTGGCTGGGTCAGCGAAAATGGCGATCTGGTTGCCAAATTCCTGAAGGTAACGGCTGATGCCAACGCAATGTGGGCCGATCCGGCAAACCACGCGACGATGCTGCCAGTGATTGCCAAAGATGCTGGCATGGAAGAAGCCGCGACTGCCGAAACCATGTCGACCTTTACCTTTCCAACAATCGAAGAACAGTTGTCGTCAAAATGGTTGGGCGGCAATGCCCAGACGTTCATGAAGGGCGTTGCCGACGTCTTTATCCAAGCTGGCAGCATCGGCGCTGCGTTGGATAGCTATGAAAGCACTGTCAACACCGGCCCACTGGCTGCTGCAGGCAAGATGTAACGATCGCAATCCGGGCGGCAGAGCAAACCTGCCGCCCCTTTTCGATAATGGGCCTTTTCGGGTACGAAGGGCCGCAAAACCTTGGTACGAACGGAAACCGCAGGTCATGTCAGGACTATCCATAAAAAATATCTCTATGCGGTTCGATTTGCCGAACGGCAGCTCGGTTCAGGCGCTTCAGAACGTGTCGCTGGATATCAAACCCGGTGAGTTGTTAAGCGTGCTTGGCCCTTCGGGTTGTGGCAAAACCACGTTGTTGAACATTGTCGCCGGTTTTCTTGCGCCCACCGATGGGACGATTGAAATGAATGGCCACGTTGTCACTGGCCCCGACGCCGAGCGTGGCATGGTGTTCCAGCAAGGTGCGCTGTTTGAGTGGATGAACGTGCGCGAAAATGTCAGCTTTGGCCCACGGATGCGCGGCCAAAAGGAAGCGCAGTGGAAAGATCAGGTTGACCACCTTATTCGCGTCACCGGTCTTGCGGCCTTTGCAGATAAGGCAATTTTTGAATTGTCGGGCGGGATGCAGCAGCGTGTGGCGCTTGCCCGTTGCCTTGCCAACAACCCCGATGTGATCTTGATGGACGAACCGCTGGGCGCGCTTGATGCGCTGACCCGTGAAAAAATGCAGGGCCTTGTGCTGAAGCTGTGGAAAGAAACCGGCACGACCATCATCCTAATCACCCACTCGGTCGAAGAGGCGCTGCTTTTGGGCGAGCGTCTGTTGGTTATGGCCCCGCGCCCCGGCCGGATTCACAAAGAATATCGCCTGCCCTTTGCTGAAATGGGCGTTAAATCGGACCTGCGCGCGGTGAAAAAAGAGCCAGACTATATTAAAATGCGCGAGGAAATATTAGGGATGATCTGGGACATGGAAGAAGAAATCATGGGTCGTTCGGAGGCTGCACAATGATCGGTCTTTTGATCCTTTTGGTCTATGTTGCCATTTTTGTGGCTTCGTTCTTTCTGGTGCGCAAGCTGGTTCACCACAGCGCAACTGGCATGACAGCCCGTAAAACCGTGACCTTCGGCGATGAAAGCGCGGTTGAGGCGAATCGCTTTGCCTCGGCAATCTCGGTTCTGACGATCTTTCTGATCTGGGCGGCGTTCACTGGTTCGTCGATGGTACCAAGCTTTTTGCATGCGCCCGGCCCCTTCACCGGCGACACGTCATTTACCTATACGTTGCAAGATGCCTCGGGCGCGAAAGACGATGCTACGGTGCATGTCAGCGTTGTGCCTTTCGGGGACAAGCTGGTTGACCCCGTGGTCGAGCCCGGCACCGGTTTTGCCAAAGATGACGGGCTGGCGATGAATGCATCGCGCAGCACCACGATCTTATTTGATGCCAATGATGAGGTTAAGCGCGCCGACGGCGCAAAGGTTGTCGCGATTGATGGGGTTAGCATCGGGCCAGACACAGCGATCAACACCGCTGCTGGGCGTTTCGCCTTGACCGATAAAGGTGCCATCAGCTTTACCCCACCCAGCGGTTTGCAGATGGAGCCAATCTGGTTGCCGTCACCCGAAGCGGTGGTGGTTCGCATGATTGAGATTGCCAAAGGCGAGTATCGCGGCAGCAGCCTGTGGGAACATCTTGGCTATTCGTTGTTCCGCGTCATCGCCGGCTTTGTCTTTGGCGCGATTGTCGGCATTCCCCTTGGCTATGCAATGGGCCTGAGCAACTGGTTCCGTGGTTGGTTTGAGCCGATCGTAGAGTTTATGCGCCCGGTTCCGCCGCTTGCCTTGATCCCGCTGGTGATTATCTGGTTTGGTATTGGTGAAACTGGCAAGATCATCCTGTTGTTCCTTGCCTCGCTTTGGATCATGGCGATTTCGGCACGGGCAGGCGTTTCGGGGGTGAACATTACCAAGGTTCACGCGGCCTATTCGCTTGGCGCCAGCAAAGTGCAGATTCTGCGGCATGTTATTGTGCCAAATTCGTTGCCCGAAATCTTTACCGGCGCGCGGGTTGCGATGGGGGTCTGCTGGGGTACGGTTGTTGCGGCCGAGTTGGTTGCGGCCTCGCAAGGTGCCGGGATGATGATCATGGTTGCCTCTAAATTCCAGCTAACCGACATCGTTCTGATGGGGATTATCCTGATTGGAGTGATCGGCTTTGGCATCGACGTGCTGATGCGCTGGGTCGAACGGGTTTTGGTACCTTGGAAGGGCCGCAGCTAACCTTTTCCCAAGGCGGCACTGCCTTTGAACATGACTTGGCCCGGCGTTTGGATAGCAAATGGCGGGCCTACGCATTTTTAAGGGCGAGGCGTTTCCAATGCTTACACGGCCGCCCCGCGAGAAGCGGTTGCCGTGTACCAAGGACGCGTGTAAGAAGCGGATAAGGAAAATGCGTCTGCGTAGCTCAGCAGGATAGAGCACAGGATTCCTAGTTCAAAATTGGGCGTTGTGTTTGGAAACGGCACAACGGATCTGCTCAAATTCGGGGAACGCTACGGTGCGCTTGCACCTTGCCAATCCCGAGCCAAGCCCCTGAAACGGGGAAGGTGTAGAGACTGGTAGGGCAGCACCTAAAGGCCAAAAGCCAAAGGTGAAGGGACAGTCCAGACCACGAACGCCCGAAAGGGCGGCGGTGAAAGCCGAAGTGGTATGAATCCTGGGGCCGTGGGTTCGAATCCCGCCGCGGACACCATTTTCCTTGCCGCCCTGTTGCGCAGCGATTTGCTGACTGCACGGGCTGTTATGCAAAATTTCAATGACGTCTATGCAATTCTGTCGGGGTCACTCGGGCTGGGTTCGACCATATGCCGTAGGGCCAGTTGGGCGATGCTCCCACATAAGTTACATCAAAGATGCCAGTTATTGGCCTGTTATTGATTTGAATCAAAGGCCACCGGCCGGCGCTGACATACATAGAATATTATGAATTTGTGCTTTTGGGGGCAAACGTGCCCCGAATAACCGGAGTTTAAGATATGGAATTCGGTATCGTTGAGCTGTCACGCCTGCAATTTGCAGTGACAGTCATGTATCACTTCCTCTTTGTGCCGCTGACCTTGGGTTTGTCGATCCTCGTCGCGATCATGGAGACGGTCTATGTTATGACCAACCGCCCGATCTGGCGGCAGATGACCAAGTTTTGGGGCATGCTGTTTGGCATTAACTTTGCCCTTGGTGTCGCGACAGGCATTACAATGGAATTTCAGTTCGGCATGAACTGGAGCTATTTCAGCCAATATGTCGGTGATATTTTCGGCGCCCCCTTGGCGATGGAAGGGCTGATGGCGTTCTTTCTTGAGGCGACCTTTGTCGGCCTGTTCTTCTTTGGCTGGGATAAGCTTAGCAAAGTCGCGCACCTTACCGTGGCATGGCTTGTCGCTATCGGGTCGAACTTTTCGGCGCTGTGGATTCTGATCGCCAATGGCTGGATGCAAAACCCCGTGGGCGCCGCGTTTAACCCGATGACCATGCGGATGGAGATGACCGACTTTTTCGCCGTGCTGTTCAATGAGGTGGCACAGGCGAAATTCGTGCATACCGTTAGCGCGGGCTATGTGACTGCCTCGGTCTTTGTGCTGGGCGTGTCGGCGTGGTATTTGCTGCGGGGCCGCCATGTTGAACTGGCGCGGCGGTCGATCACCGTTGCTGCGGCGTTCGGTTTGGCCTCGGCGTTTTCGGTCGTGCTGCTGGGCGATGAGAGCGGCTATAACGCCAGCCACAGCCAGAAAATGAAGCTCGCCGCGATTGAATCGATGTGGGAAACGGAACCTGCACCAGCCTCGTTCAACCTGTTCGGCATCCCCGATCAGACCGCACGCGAAACCCATTATGCGATTAAAATTCCATGGGCGATGGGCCTTATCGGCACCCGCTCGCTCGATACCGTGATTCCCGGCATTAACGATTTGGTGGCTGAGGCCGAAACCCGCGTCCGCTCGGGCATCATCGCCTATGACGCGCTGCTGCATATCCGTGAGGCGCGTGAGGCATCAGACCCCGCGATCATGGCCACGTTTGAGGACCATTCCGCCGATCTCGGCTTTGCGATGCTGTTGAAAAAATACGTTGATGACCCGCGCACCGCGACCGAGGAACAGATCAAAGCGGCCTCAAACGACACAGTGCCAACGGTTTGGCCGCTATTCTGGGCCTTCCGCTTTATGGTGGCGCTTGGTTTTGGTTTCATCGCCACGATGTCCTACTTCTTTTATCGCGCGTCATTCCGCGGGATGCGGTTTCCGCGCTGGTCCTTGCATCTTGCGGTGTGGATGATCCCCGCGCCATGGATCGCGGCTGAACTTGGCTGGATCGTCGCCGAATTTGGACGTCAGCCTTGGACAGTCGATGGCGTTTTGCCTACAGCCTTGTCCGTCAGCGCGCTGTCGATGACCGAGGTTGCGATGACGCTGGCCGGATTTGTGATTTTCTACACCATCCTGTTCATCATCGAGATGGGATTGATGTTGAAATACATCCGCAAAGGCCCGTTCCAAGATGTCGAAGAAACCGAGGCTTGGAATATCCGTCACCATGATCGCTTGGCGGGGCGGCGCAATGCCGATGCCATCGCCCAACCTGCGGAGTAACCGATATGATTTTGCATGAACTGATAAGCTATGAGGCGTTGCGCGTGATCTGGTGGGGCCTGCTGGGCGTGCTGCTGATCGGCTTTGCGCTGACCGACGGGTTTGATATGGGCGTCGGTGCGCTGCTGCCCTTTGTCGCCAAAACCGATGCTGAACGTCGCGTGGCGATTAACACGGTCGGCCCGGTGTGGGAGGGGAACCAAGTCTGGTTTATCCTTGGCGGCGGTGCGATTTTCGCCGCGTGGCCACCGCTCTATTCGGTGTCGTTCTCGGGGTTTTACCTTGCGATGTTCGTCATTCTGGCGGCGTTTATCGTGCGGCCCGTGGCGTTTAAATACCGGTCCAAACGGGATGATGCGCGTTGGCGCACGGCTTGGGATTGGGCGTTGTTTGCCAGTGGTGCCATTCCCGCGCTGCTGTTTGGCGTGGCGGTTGGCAATGTTATTCAAGGCGTGCCCTTCCATTTCACCGATGATCTGCGCGCGATCTATGAAGGCGCGTGGTACACCAAATTCATCGGCCTGCTCGACCCGTTTTCTGTCTTGGCGGGGCTGGTGTCACTGTCGATGCTGGTCATGCATGGCGGCGCGTGGCTGACGCTAAAGGCCGAAAAGGCGGTTCAAACCCGTGCCCGTGCGATTGGGTCTATCGCCGCATTGGTGGCCGTGTCGGGCTATATCCTCGCAGGACTATGGCTAACATTTGGCATCCAAGGCTTTGCTATTGTTGGTGATTATACCACCAGCGGCCCATCAAACCCGTTACATTTTGAGGTGGCCCGCACCGCGACTTGGCTGACCGCCTATGCCGCCCGCCCGTGGATTGCGATTGCCCCGATTATGGGCGTTGTTGGCGGCTTGCTGGCCTTCCTTGGCCTGCGGGCCGGGCGTGAGGTCTCTACCCTGCTGTTTTCCAAGATGGCGATTTTTGGCATGATTTCATCCGTTGGCCTGACGATGTTTCCTTTCATCATGCCCTCGTCGTCTGATCCGCGCTCGTCGCTGACGGTGTGGAACAGCTCTTCCTCGCACCTTACCTTGTTTATCATGCTGGTGGCTGCGGCGATCTTTATGCCGATCATCCTGATGTATACGGCGTGGGTTTACAAAGTGTTGTGGGGCAAAGTGACTGAGGCCGATGTCACCGATGAACATACGCATTCATACTGAAAAGGACTAAAATCATGTGGTATTTTGCTTGGATCCTGGGCCTTCCGCTGGCCGCCATCTTTGCCGTGATGAACGCGATGTGGTTGGAAATGAAAGAGGACGAACGTGTCATCGCAGGCGGCATCAGCCAGCCGCCGAAACGTCCGCACAGCTAAACGACAGCGCGCAGGTGGGGCGGCGGTGTCTTGGTGAAAAAGCACGTTCTGTGTCGAATTTGATCGTTCCGCCCCCATTTTCTGCGTTTAGACAAGCGCTTAGGGGTGCTAAGCAGTGGTAGCACCCCCATAACGCGCATTGGACTCGCCTTGGCATGAACGATATTTGGCAAGGCATAACCCAAGCGGCGCAGCTGGTGGCGGCCCGTGATGCTGATCTGGTGGAAATCGCCACTCTGTCGCTGAGGGTTAGCCTTGGGGCGACTCTTGTGGCCTCGCTTATCGGTTTGCCTTTGGGGGCTTGGCTTGCGGTGAACCGCTTTCGCTTACGACGTGTGGTGATTGCCACGTTGAATGCGCTGATGGGCCTGCCGCCGGTGGTGGTTGGGCTTATGGTTTATGTGGTGTTTTCGCGGTCTGGCCCGTTGGGGGTGCTGGGGCTGCTGTTTACGCCAACGGCGATGGTTGTCGCGCAGGTCATCATCATCACCCCGATTATCGCCTCTATCTCGCATCAGGCAATCCGCGACCTTTGGGCTGATTACCACGACCTGCTGATCTCCCTGAATGCCACGCGCGCGCAGCGCATCAAGGCCCTGCTTTGGGACGGGCGGCGTGCGCTTATGACCGCCTCGCTGGCCGGTTTTGGCCGTGCTATAGGCGAGGTTGGCGCGATTATGATCGTCGGCGGCAATATTGACCACGCCACACGCGTCCTAACCACCGCCATTGCGCTTGAAACCGGCAAGGGTGAATTTGGCATGGCGCTGGCCTTGGGCTTTGTGCTGATCGCGCTGGCGGTGCTGGTTAACCTTGCCGTGCATTTCCTGTCGCGCACAGAAAGAGGCAGCCGATGGTAACCTCTATCCTGCCGCTAACTGTTGACGGCATCAGCCTGCGCCGAGGCGGGCGTTGCATCCTTGGCCCGATCTCGTGGCAGCTGGGTGGTGCGGGCATCACCGTGTTGATGGGGCCAAACGGTTCGGGTAAAACCTCATTCTTGCGTGCCATGCATGGGCTGGAACGCATTTCTGACGGGCGCCTGCACTGGTCCGCCCCGATGGAACAGGCCCGCGCGCGCCAAAGCTTTGTGTTTCAAACCCCCATTCTGATGCGCCGTTCGGTGGTGGATTGCATTGCTTATCCCTTGCTGCTTGATGGGGTGCAGCACCGCCTTGCCCGTGATCGCGCCGTTGGGGCGGCAGGGCAGGTGGGGCTTGCCGCCATGCTGGACCAACCGGCGCAACTGCTGTCGGGGGGCGAAAAGCAAAAGCTGGCCTTGGCGCGGGCCTTGGTGCGTGGCCCCGAATTGTTGTTTCTGGATGAGCCCTGCGCCAATCTTGACGGGCGTTCCACGCGTGAGATTGAGACGATTTTGCTGGCCGCCCGTGATGCTGGCACCCGCATCGTGATGTCGACGCACAACTTGGGCCAAGCGCGGCGGCTGGCCGATGATGTTGTGTTCCTTTATGCGGGGCGGCTGGTTGAGTCCGGCGCAGCGCCCCAGATCCTAGACACCCCAAACACGCCCGAGTTGGCAGCGTTTATCAAAGGAGACCTGTTACCATGATGTTGAAATCACTGGCTTTACTAGCTGCAATGGCCTTTGGCACAGGCGCGTGGGCCGAGGACATGAAGATGGCCGTCACCACCTCTTTTGCCAATTCTGGCTTGGCCGAGGTGCTGCTGCCAGTCATCGAAAAAGACACCGGCATCACGGTGCAGCTGCTTGTTGTTGGCACCGGTCAGGCGCTGGCGCTGGGGGCTGCGGGCGATGTTGATGCTGTTTTGGTTCATTCCCGCGCCGCCGAGGATAAATGGCTGGCCGAGGGCAACGGCACCCACCGCCGCGAGATTATGTATAATGATTTCGTGATCGTCGGCCCCGCCACAGACCCTGCGGCCACCAAAGCCGCGGCCAACGCGATTGATGCGTTCAAGGCCATCGCTGCCGCGCAAACCCCTTTTGTTAGCCGTGGCGATGACAGCGGCACCCACAAGATGGAGCAAGCCTTGTGGGCAACCGCAGGCATCGAACCCAGCGGCGATTGGTATCGCTCGGTCGGGCAAGGCATGGGGGCTGCGCTGAACACGGCTGCTGGCATGAACGCCTATATTCTGGCCGACCGCGCAAGCTGGCTGAATTTCGGCAACAAGGCCGATCTGGCGATTGATTTTGAGGGCGACCCCGCGCTGTTCAACCAATACGCCTATTTGCCGGTGAACCCTGTAAAGCACCCGCATGTGAAAACCGAGCTGGTCCAAAAACTAGAGGATTGGCTGGTCAGCGACACCGCCAAGGGATTGATCGAAGGCTATAAAATCGCGGATCAACAGCTTTTCGTGTTTAACGCAAAACCTGAATAACAGATGTGCGGCGCCTGTTACGGGCGCCGCCTTTTCATGTCATGTTGACGTGGCCGCAGCCCGCCCTGCCCAAAGCCCTGTCGCAAGGCAAGCTGTCAGCAAATACCCGCCCGTCGGGGCCTCCCAATCCAGCATTTCGCCGCAGGCAAAAATGGGGCCAAATTCGGCGGGCACTCCACGCAGCGCCAGCCCCTCGGTCACCGCATCGCGCGTAATGCCGCCAGCGGTTGAGATCGCCTCATCCAGCGGGCGCGGCCCCAAAAGCGGCACCGGCAATGCTTTTAGCAGCGGTGCCAACTCATCGGGCAGGGGCCGCCCCCATTCCTGCACCAAGGCCGCAACCACTGGCGACAGCCCCAGCTTGCGCAACCGTGCGGCAATGGTATCGCCGCGCCGCGCCTTGTTTAAGCGTGCAGCCACAGCTTCGACCGTTAGGTCAGGCAGCAAGTCCAGATTCAGACTTGCCCCCTCGCGCAAAGCGCGGCTAACGGCATAAATCCCGCCGCCCTCCAAACCTTTGCTTGATACAATAAACTCTCCACGTTCACGCAAGCCGGTCGAAAGGCACAGTGCCGCCCCTTTGACCGGCTGGCCGAAATGCTTGGCCATATGCGGTGACCAATCGACGAGAAACCCCATGTTTGCGGGCTGAAACGGCGCAATCTGTACGCCCTTTTCAGCCAGCCACGGCACCCATGCCGCATCGGACCCCAGCCGTGCCCAGCTTGCCCCGCCCAGTGCCAGAACGGTCACCGCAGGCCGTAAAACCTCGCGCCCCTCGGGTGTATCAAAGGCAAACCCACCTGCGTCAAACCCCTGCCAGCGCCAGAGCATCCGCAGCTCCACGCCCGCATTCCCCAGCCGATGCAGCCACGCCCGCAGCAAAGGTGAGGCCTTCATCGCGACCGGAAACACCCGCTCCGAGCTGCCGGTAAACACCTCTTGCCCCAAAGCGCGGCACCAGTCTTGGACAGCGTCAGGGCCAAAACTGTCGAGCATCGGTGCCAGCCAATCGGGAAAAGCCGCCATGAAATCCGGCCCTGCATGGGTGATATTCAGCCCCGATTTTCCCGCCATTAGGAACTTGCGCGCGGGGCTGGGCTTGGCATCTACCACGACCACGCGCCGCCCCGCTGCTGCCAAAGCCTCGGCTGCCATCAACCCCGCAGGGCCGGCCCCTATGACCAAAGCATCCATCATAGGCTTGGCACCGTGCCCTTGAACTCTATCACACGGTGCGGATAGGGGATCTCAATCGCGTTGTCTTTTAACGCATTCCAAATGGCAAATAGCACCTTGCTTTGGTACTTATTCTTGCCGTCATCAATGCCTGAAACCCAATATTCAATCGCAAAATCAATGCCGCTGTCGCCAAAACCGCGCAGCTCGCAATCGGGCGCATCGGGTTTCGACAGCACGAAAGGTAGGGCCTCGACGGCCGCCTCAATGATCGCGGGCACGCGGTTGATATCGGTGTCATAGCTGACCGAAAAGCACGCGTCATAGCGGTTTGCACTGCCCTGATCGGAAAAGTTCACCACCCGCGTGGTGATGAAATGATCGTTCGGCACCACGATCCACTTGCCGTCAAAGGTTTCCAAAATACAGGCACGCGAGGTCATTTTGATAATGGTCCCCGCCTCGCCGCCGTCCAATTCCACATAATCGCCAACCGTGGTCTGGCCCTCGATCAGCAAAATCACACCTGACACAAAGTTCGCCGCGATCTGTTGTAGGCCCAGCCCGATGCCGACACCCAAAGCACCGCCCAAAACGGCAACCGCCGTAAGGTCGATGCCCATGATCGACATCAGTAATAAGAATGCCGCGCCAAAAATCAAAATCTCGGCGGCTTTCACGGCCAGTTGCCGCGTTGCAGGGCGCAGAACATCCTGCTTTTTGATGTACTCGGCACTCTGGCGGTTTGACCAGCCGCCCAGCCAAAATAGTAAACTGCCCGCGATCAACCCGCGGATCAGCGACAACATCGAAAAGCGGATATTGCCCAGCTCGATCATTGTCTCGCTTAACCGCAGCATGATCGGGTCGAGCGCGCCCAGCGTATAGAGCGCGGCCACCGGAATCAGCACATAACGGCCCAGCACCCGCAAAAACGGGTCGGTCAATACCTCACGCGCGAACGCCCGCACCGCAATAAACATGAACACCCGCTTGCCAAAGGCAATCACGGCGCCGGACCCAAACAAAGAGCGGGTAAACTCTTCGCCGATCGCGGTGAAGCCGTAGGCGAGCAAAGGCATAAGCAATGGCAGCAGGCCAAGGGCGAACAGCCGCGCTTGGGCTATGAGCCCCTCACGCGCATCGGGCGGGGTTAGCAGTTTTGTGATCGTGGGTTGCAAGCGACGCGTCAGCAAAACCGCAAGGATAAATGCCGCCGCCAACAGCGCAAACTGTGACCACGCAGCAGGGCTCGCCAGCCATTGCAGGGCCGTTTCGGCAAAGGGTCTTATGATCTCAAGCAGGTTTTTTGCGAAGTCTGGCAGTTCTTGCATGGCAATAGGCCCTTTTTTGGCGTCAATGCTGTTCTTGCCAACAAAGGCCTGTTTTCACAAGGGGCACGATTTTTCGGTGAAAAATCTAAAGTGAGATGACGCCGACAGCCTAGTCGAAATGTGTGGCGGTCGGGCCTAGGGCCATGCGCTGCCTTCAACCATCGCTTGCGGCTGCTTTGTTCATTGGCGATTCAACGGCCGTATGGTGGGCTTTGGCCAAAGCCGCGATCAAATCGGCACGGCTGACAATCCCGATCAGCCGCCCTTCATCCAACACCGGCACGGCCATTTGGTCGCCCTCGGCCAGCAAATCAATCAGCACGCCCAGCGGTGTAATCTCGCTGACCGTGCCCACTGTGCGTGTCATCACATCGGCCGCCACGGGTTCGACCACATCACGGCTGGCGCGGATAAGCCGTGAGACGACACCATCGGATTTGGCGTCGGGTTTGTGCAGGTTGCGCACCAGATCGGCCTCGCTGACCAGCCCTTCGAACATTCCATCAAGCCCGACGACCGGAAACGTGCGCACCTTGTGCAGCTGAAAAAGTCCGGCAATTTGGCTAATGGGCATGCGCGGATGTACGGTCACCAAATCATGCGACATGATTTGCGCGGTTTCGACGCCGTCAAACAAATGTTCGGCGGCTTGCTGATGCGCGGCGTCGATAAGCCGTGCCAAATCGCCTGCACCAATGTTGGCATCCAACCGCAGGCGCTGCAAAATCTCGGTCAGGTCTGCGCCCTTCATCACGGGGCGCAAACCGGCCTCACCCACATCGCGGGGGCCATGCTCGATGGGTTGGCGGAATGGATAGACCCGCCCCGTCAATTGATTATAGCCCACAGCCACCAGCAGCAGCAAAGCCGTATCTAGCATTACGGGGCTGAACGCATAGCCAAAGCCCAAAGGCCGAACCGATTCGGCCGTCAAAACCACACCAAGTGCGACGCCTGCGGCAGGCGGGTGCGTTGCGCGCAACAGCATCATCGCCAGCATGGCGCAGGTCACCGACAGGCCCATCGCCAGCCAAGGCTCATGCACCGTCATGATCACCGCAACACCGACAAGGGCCGAAACCGTATTGCCCACCAAGGCCGACCACGGCTGCGCCAAAGGGCTGGAGGGCACGGCAAAGGCCAGCATCGTCGTCGCCCCCAAGGGCGCGATCAGCAGCAAAGTCGGGTCTGGCCCATCAGCGGTAAGCGGAACGCGGGTCAGCCGTACCAGAAAAATGCACAGCGTCAGGCCAATGCCCGCGCCAATGCAGGCGCGCAACATCTCGCGCAGTTGCGGCGGGCCAATGGCAGGGCCAAGCCCCCGCAATATCGCCCGTAAACGTGTCACTTGGGTGCCATCGCCAACCGGATCAACGTGCGTTCCATCACCGCCATTGAAGGGGCGCGGCTGGTCGATCGCAGCGTCAGATCGGTTTCCAACAACTCGGCAAGCGCCCATTCCAGCACGGGAACACGCCAACCTTGAAGCTGGCGTAACATCCGATCACGGCGCGGACCAAACACACGCATCCGCAACATGCCATTCGCCGCCCCGCCGCTATCGGTGGCCGCGCCGTGCATTGCCTTGAAATGCCGCAGCGCGCCGATGCACAGCGTCACGGGGGCCACGCCTTGCCCCTCAAGCCGCCGCATCAATGCGCCGACCTGTCGTTGGTCGCGCTCGGCCACGGCGTGGATGACATCATCCACCTCTGCCTCTATCGTGCCGGGGGCGCAGGCCGCCACATCAGCCGAAGACAGCGCGCCCGATTCCCCCCAATGATAAAGTGCAATCTTTTCCAGCGTTTGCCTGAAATCTCCAGGGTCCAACGCCTTTGCCAAAATGCCAAGATCGGTCATCGCTTCAGGGGAAATCGCAGTCAGCCCTGCGCGTTTCAACTCGGCCTCAATCTCTTCGCGGGTTGGCGGCTCATCATATAGGCCAATGCAAACGGCATCGCCCGAATCGTCAAATACCTTTTTCAACGCCGATTTTGCGGTCAGATTTCCGGCTGTCACGACGATCACGGCATCCCCCGGGCGCCATTCGCGCAAGGCAGCGGCCAAGATCGGTGCCATGCCATCTGTCGCCTCTTCGACAAAGGCGACGCGTGGGCCAGGAAAAAACCCCTGTGACCTAATCGCATCCGACAAGGCCGCGCCGTCTTTGCGTAATTCGCCAGAGGGTAGGCGGGTCAGGCGCATTTCACCCTCACCTTGCGGGCCAACCAGCGCCAAAATCGCCTCTTGCCGCTTTAACGCAACGCGCATCGCGTCGGCGCCGAAAATCAGCAAGGCGGCCTTTTTCGGGTCAGGTGCGGCGCAATATTTGGCCGCCTGCTGGCCCTTCAGGTTCATTTCACTGCGGCCCACTGGCCTGATGTCGCCAGCAGTTGCGTCACAATCTGATCTGCAAGGATTCGCATCAAGCGTTGCGAGGCATCTTCTTGTGCCGACAAACCTGCCACGGTGGAACCTGTCGCAGAATAAGAGGTGAAAGTTTCAGCTTTGCCACCCGTCAGGCGCGCGCCGGTGGTCACATCTTTTAGGTCCCAAGCGACAGAGCCGGTCAGGTTATAGCGGGTGATCGCATCGTCGGTGGTAATGCCCACGCCAACAGAGGTTTGGGTGATCGTATAGGACAGCGCGTATGTCGGATGGTCCGAAGGGCCCAGCCGTTCCTCTAGCCGCTCGACCAAATCAAAGGCGTTTTTGTCATGCGGTTCGGCGGCCAAAATTGTGTTTTGCAAGGCCATGCCACTGCCCCCCGGCGCATAGGCCGGGGTAAAGCCGCAAGCGGCAAGCGTCATCACGCAGATCATTAAAGCTTTAGATAACCACATTCACAATCCGCCCCGGAACAACGATCAGTTTCTTGACAGGTTGCCCCGCAAGGAATTTGACCACAGCATCATCCGCCAGCACAATCTTTTCAACCTCGGATGCAGGCATATCGGCCGGAACGCTGATTTCTCCGCGCCGTTTGCCGTTAATCTGAATCGGCAGGGTGACAGTATCTTGCACCAACATTGCTGCATCGGCCAAAGGCCACGGCGCCACGGCCACCAAACCAGTGCCGCCTTGTTGCGCCCAAATCTCTTCGGAAAGGTGCGGCACCATCGGGCTCATCAACTGCGCCAGCGTGCGTATGGCCTGCACCATCGCAGGCTTGCCCGCTTTGGATTTCGACAAGGTGTTGGTGAATTCATAGAGCTTGGCAATCGCTTTGTTAAAGGCAAAGCCCTCAATCCCGCGGGTTACATCCTCAATCGCGCGGTGCATGGCGCGCAGCAAATCGGTATCACCTTCGCCCGCGCCATCGGTCATCCCGACGATTCGCTCGCTGAGTGTGCTAACGCGGCCAAGGAATTTCGCCGTCGCTTCGGCACCTGATGCTGTCCACTCGACATCACGCTCGGGTGGGCTGTCGGACATCACGAACCAACGCGCGGTATCGGCACCGTAAGTGGCGATAATGCTCATGGGGTCGACGACGTTTTTCTTGGACTTTGACATCTTGATGATTGGCCCCACCTCAACCGGTGTACCATCGCGCAAGGTTGCGCCGCCTTCGGATTTCACTACGTTTTCAGGCAGTTGCCAAATGGGGCGTCCATCGGCACCCTTGGTGGCATAGGTTTCATGCGTTACCATGCCTTGGGTGAACAGTGCGTTGAACGGCTCAATCGCCTTGGCGGGCAAATGCCCCGTCTTAAACATCGCACGGGCAAAGAAGCGGCTGTAGAGCAGGTGCAGAATCGCATGTTCGACCCCGCCGATATACTGGTCAACGTTCATCCAATAGTCAGCATCGGCCAAATTCGTCGGCGTATCGGCATGCGGCGCGGTAAAGCGGGCATAGTACCAAGAGCTATCGACAAACGTGTCCATCGTATCGGTTTCACGCCGCGCCACGGCCCCGCATTTCGGGCAGGTACAGTTGCGCCACGTTGGGTGACGGTCCAGCGGGTTGCCGGGAATATCGAATGTCACGTCATAGGGCAGCTCTACCGGCAGGTTCTCCTTGGCCTCGGGGACAACGCCGCACGCCTCGCAGTGGATAACCGGAATCGGGCAACCCCAATAGCGCTGGCGCGAAACGCCCCAATCGCGCAGGCGGAAGTTGGTCACGCCATGCCCCACGCCCTTTGATTCGCAGAAGGTGATCGCCGCATCCACAGCATCGGCGCCGGTTTGCACCTCGGCCCCCGCAAAGCCGCGAATATAGCGGACAGGTTCCGATTTCATCGGCACAAAGGCCTCGGTCAGCGCGGTTTCCTCGGCACCCTCGGCCACAAACACTGGCGGAATCGGCAAGCCATACTTGGTCGCAAATTCAAAATCGCGCGGGTCATGCGCAGGGCAGCCGAAAATCGCGCCCGTGCCATATTCCATCAGCACAAAGTTCGCGATGTAGACGGGCAATTCCCATGACGTATCAAACGGATGGCGCACACGCACGCCTGTATCCATCCCGCGCTTTTCGGCCTTTTCCAAGGCCTCCTCAGACGTGCCAATCTTGCGGCACTCGGCCACAAAAGCTGCGACCTTTGGGTCGTGCCGTTCCAGATGCTTGGCCAGCGGATGATCGGGGGAAATGGCGGCAAAAGAAGCGCCCATCAGCGTATCGGGCCGCGTTGTATACACCTCTAGCCGGTCAAACCCGTCGGGGGCCTCGGCCAAGGAAAACGCAAACTGCAAGCCGCGCGATTTGCCGATCCAGTTCGCTTGCATCAAGCGCACCTTTTCGGGCCAATCCTTCAGCCCGTCCAGCGCCTCTAGCAATTCAGCCGAATAATCAGAGATTTTAAAGAACCACTGCGTCAGCTCACGCCGCTCGACCACAGCGCCAGAGCGCCAGCCCTTGCCGTCTTCAACCTGCTCATTGGCCAGAACGGTCATATCGACAGGGTCCCAGTTTACCACAGCATTCTTGCGGTACACCAAACCCTTTTCCATCATGTCGATGAACATCGCCTGCTGTTGGGCGTAGTATTCGGGGTCGCAGGTCGCAAATTCACGCGACCAATCAATCGATAGGCCCAAGGGCAACATCTGCCCCCGCATGTCGGCGATATTGCCATAGGTCCAGTCTTTGGGGTGGCCGTTGCTGTCCATAGCGGCGTTTTCGGCAGGCATCCCAAAGGCATCCCAGCCCATCGGATGCAACACCGCAAACCCGCTTGCCAACTTATACCGCGCGACCACATCGCCCATAGTATAGTTGCGCACATGGCCCATATGAATGCGCCCCGATGGATAGGGGAACATCTCTAGCACATAATATTTGGGCTTGGCATCATCGCGCACGGCGGTAAACACGCCGGCCTTATCCCAGGCCTCTTGCCAATGCTTCTCAATTACAGCGGGTTCATAGGGCATAGCGGGCCTCTTTACGGGAACAGATTTCCCGCGCAGTTAACCCACAAGCCGCACGAACGTCCAGAGCGAGGACCCGTTCCGCAAAGCAAAATCGCCTTAAAGCTTGCTATCCTGAATTCGCAACTGCCGCGCCCGCGTCAGAATCGCATCCTCAACGGCCCGCTGGGTATCACGGCTGACGGAAGCGCCACCCCGCGTCTGCAACGACAGCTTCAGGCTGCGTGCATCCAGCGCCGGGTCTTGGATCAAGACTGTGGCACGATACGAACGCCCACCGCCGGGCGGCGTGCCGTAACCGGTGACGATAACCCCAGTGAACGGGTCAACCGATTGCACCGGCAAAAAGCTCAGAATATCCAGGGTCGCGGCCCAGATATACTTGTTCACTTCTACCGTGGTGTTCGGATTGTCCGCATTCTTGAACAAATCAAAAATCGATTTGCGCTCTTTCGCACGGTAAAAGACCTTACCGTCCTGATCGGCCCGCATCTGCGCCTCGGTGTCATTGTTCAGCTGCGCCGCGGCGCGCCGTTCTTCGACACTCGACGCACCGCCGAACATGCCGCCACAGGCAGTCAGTGAAAATATCGCCGCACCAAACACGGTCGCGCGAAAAACAGGATGCAGGCTCATAGGGGTCTCCCAGTTCTTATCAACCTGTGTCTAACTTAGCGCCCCCCTTGGAACAAGGCCTTTCAATACCCTTATATAGCCACACTCTCTATATAGCCCAGAATTTCGCTTGGTTCGGCGGCCTTTCCCCTAAGTTCGACTCAGCTACGGGGCGGGCTTGCACGGATTCGCGCTTTCCCATGGTTACACCCCTTATATGGCCAGTTCGGGCCCCGCGCTGCGGTTTGCTGGCTGTGGCACAGCGTATAAAAGGTGCGAAATAACGGGGCAGGGGGGCTTTATCCCCTGCAAAACCGCCCGCGCCTGACAGCACTGTGACATAGACGCACCACAAACCACCCCATTGCGACCAAGACCTGCCGCAATCGTTGCAATCACGGTCAGAAGAGGTGATTACAGCGTCATACCCAGTTTGGATTTAACCGAGTTGGGCCACACTTTTGAACCTTTGAAAAACACACGAGGGAAGCCATGAAAAACATTCTTATCGCCACAACCGCGCTGGTCGCAACTGCTGGTATCGCGCACGCTGAAGTAGCTGTATCGGGTTCGGCTAAAGCTGGTTTGATCTACAACAGCGAAGGCTCGACAACAGTAAAACTGCTGTCCAAAGCAAACGTTGCTTTCGACGCTTCGGGTGAATCCGATGGCGGCCTGCAGTTTGGTTTCAACACCAACCACATCGTAACCAACAACGGTTCCGTAGACAACGACGACACAACCGTGTTCATGTCGGGCGCTTTCGGCAAACTGTCGTTCGGCGCTGTTGCAGAAGCTGACGAAGTAGCTGGCCTGTCCGACATCGGTTTTGACGGCTTGGACGTTGATGATGTTGCAGAAGCTCTGGTTGGCGACGAGCTGGGCGACCTTGTAGGTACTTCCCTTGGTCACAACGTAAACTACACATACGCAACTGGCCCAATTTCGGCTTCGATCTCCGGTCGTTTGAATACTGACCACGCTGACGCAGGCAAGTCGAGCTACGCAGCTGGTGTTAAGTACTCCTTCGGACAAGGCTATGTTGGCTTGGGCTATGGCGATCACGAAGTTGACACTTTGGGTACAGCTAAAGTTGTGTCGCTGTTCGGTGGCGTAAACGTAGACAACATCAAAGTATCGGCTATGTACTCCGATGCTAACCTTAAATCTGTCGGTGGTGCTAAATTTGGTGCCAAAGCATACGGCATCAACGCTGCTTACACCATGGACGCTTTGACTTTGTCGATGGGCGCTTCGAAAGCAAACTTTGACGCAGGTCTCGGTCTTGTTGACCAGTCCGCATTCGGCATTGGCGCTGCATACAACATGGGTGGCGGCGCAACCGTTTCCGCTGGTATCGCTCGCGTTAAGTCGGTTGGTGACGAAAACCTTTCGGGTACTGCTGCAAAAGCTGGCGCAAGCGCAACAGAAACTCGCGCAGACGTTGGCGTAAGCTTCTCGTTCTAATCCAACCGGATTTGAATGTTGCGGAAAGAGCGGGCCTTGTGCCCGCTCTTTTCTTTTTGCGCATCCGCTTGCCCAATTCGGCTATGCCAGTTTGGCTGTTGGTAAAGGCACCAAAACGCCCCGCAAAGCCTGATGGATTATCACGCATCAAACCGTTGTCGGTGCAGGGCGTAAGGCCGCGTGATGAAACAACACTATTATATTGAAACAATAGGTTAAGCGTTTCCCCGAACGCAGTTCATCGGCTACTTCGGCTGCCCCTTTCCTTTGTGTGCCCCTCGGTCTAACCTGTCACAGACTCGAAAAAGGCCGCAAAATGTCTCTCTCTGCTATCCAATCCCGCCTGATCTCTGCCTGCCAATCTGCGGGCCGCGACAGCGCGTCTGTGACGCTTATCGCGGTTTCAAAAATCCAACCGCTCGATCGGCTCCGCGCTGTTTTATCGGCCGGACACCGGGTTTTCGGCGAAAACTACGTTCAGGAAACACAGGCAAAATGGCCCGATCTGCGCGCCGAATTTGGCCCTGTTCAGGTTCATATGATCGGGCCGCTGCAAACCAACAAGGCCAAGCCAGCGGTTGAGCTTTTCGATGCGATCCACACGCTTGACCGGCCATCGCTTGCCACCAAACTGGCCAACCTCGCCCAAGCGCGCGGCACCAGCCCCGCGCTGTTTATCCAGATCAATATCGGGTCCGAGCCGCAAAAAGCGGGCGTTCTGCCTGCCGAGGCTGACCAATTCATCGCCTCGGCCCGCGCCCTTGATCTGCCGATTTCCGGCCTGATGTGTATCCCCCCCGAAGGCGAAAACAGCACGCCGCATTTTCAGGCCCTCGCGAAAATCGCCGCCGATAACGGGCTAACCGGCCTTTCCATGGGGATGAGCAGCGATTTTGAGGCCGCAATCGCCGCTGGTGCCACCCATATCCGCGTAGGGTCGGCCATTTTTGGCGAGCGCAGCTACGCCTAAAGCCCCCCCGCCGCGCTTAGGCCTTCACCACCAGCCGCGCCCCAAGCCTGACCCGCGCCGCGATCCACAGCAGATCGGCAGGGGCAAAGGCCACGCAACCCGCCGTAGGGTACCCGATTCGCCGCCACTGGTGCAGAAAAATAGCCGAGCCACGGCCCGCTATTGCATTGGGCCAGTTCCAATCGGTCGTCATCACTAAATTATACAAAGGGTCGGCGCGGCGCATGTGTTCATGGCTAAACCGGTGGGGCGCGCGTACCAGCTGGTTATACATGGGGTCGCCCACATCATCGGACCACAAATCACCCAAGCGAATTGGCTGCGCCCAGTCCGGAAGCACCGCGCCGCGCAGCCTGTCAGGCCGGTAAAACATCCCCGTAATGTGGTGAATGCCAACCGGCGTTGCGCCATCGCCTTCGCGTTTATCGCGCGAAATCCCACCGCGCCCGATCGTGCAGGCAAAGCGGCGGCCCGCAAATAACAGGCCAGTGGGGGTTAAAACAAGGTCGGACACGCTCATAGCATATGCCCCGATTTTGCGGCTTTCGTCGCCAGATAATCGGCGTTTTGGTCGGTTTTGCCCACCCGCAGCGGCACCCGTTCCGGCACTTCAATGCCCATGGCCTGCATCATTTTGATCTTGGCAGGGTTATTGGTCAGCAGCCGCACGGATGAAAACCCAAGGCCCCGCAGCATATCGGCACCAAGCCGAAAGTCGCGTTCGTCATCCTCAAAGCCCAGACGGTGATTGGCCTCGACCGTATCAAACCCTTGATCTTGCAGGGAATAAGCCCGCATCTTATTGGCCAGCCCGATGCCGCGCCCTTCTTGGTTCAGGTACAGCAAGATGCCTGCGCCCTCGGCCCCCATCTGGGTTAGGGCGGCATGTAACTGCGGACCGCAATCGCATTTCAAGCTGCCCAAAACATCGCCGGTAAAGCAGGCGGAATGTAGGCGGGCCAAGACTGGTTGCGCGCGGTCTGGGCGGCCCACTTCGATCGCGTAATGTTCCGGCCCGCCATCCTCGGGGCGCAGCACATGCACGCGGCCAACCCCCGCCGCAGCCATCGGCAGGCGCGCGGCGCTGACGGGGTGCAGGGGTGAGTTTCGATTGAGCTCGGGCAGAATGGCAGACAGTGACAGGCGTGTCAGTGCCGCAAAGTCATGGCTATCACACGGGACCGAAACGGCGATGATCGCAGGCAACAGGGGCGCCGATTTTGCCAGCAGGATCGCCGCACGATGCAGATCGGCAGGGCCATCGCGCAAGCTGTGAAACGGCCCTTTCATCGGAAAGCGCAAGTCATCGGCAGGGTCGGCCATCGCCTGTAACCAGCCCAGATCGGCCCCATCCGGCAGCGCAAGCCGCACCAGATCGCCATCATAGGCCGGTACCTTCAGCGTCTCCGCCCGCCGCACGGTCAGCGCCAGCACAGGCTTGCCCAACCCGCGCAGCTCGGCCAAGCGGCTGGCACTTAGCGATTCGACGGCCACAACAAGAATTGCTGCCGCGCCATCGGTCAGCAGAATCGGCACACCCATGCGCATATCGCCCCGCGCGCGGGTTAGTTTCTCAACGATCGACAGGACCAACGCCATAAAAACCCTCGTTTCACCGCCACCATGTAACCATAGCGCCGGGAAATTGAAACATACCGCCCCAAACTGACACGTCCGCGTGAGATGTTTGACGCATATCTTGCCGAAACGGTTACGCAGGCGCATCTGTTTATCAACGAAAAGGAGTAGGCAATGGCACAGTTACGCAAAATTCTGTTGGTCGACGATGACGAAGACCTGCGCGAAGCGCTAAGCGAGCAGCTTGTTATGACCGAAGATTTCGATGTGTTCGAGGCTGGGAACGGCGTTGAAGGCATGGAAAAGGCCAAGGCGGCCTTGTACGACCTAGTGATTCTTGATGTGGGCTTGCCCGATACCGATGGCCGCGAGTTGTGCCGCCGGATGCGCAAAGCGGGTGTGAAAAGCCCGATCCTAATGCTGACCGGCCATGATACCGACGCCGATACTATTCTGGGTCTTGATGCCGGCGCAAATGATTACATCACCAAGCCGTTTAAATTTCCGGTGTTGTTGGCGCGTATCCGTTCGCAACTGCGCCAGCATGAACAATCTGAAGACGCGGTTTTCCAGCTTGGGCCTTACACGTTTAAACCCGCGCAAAAGATGCTGGTTGATGCCAAAGAAAAGAAGATCCGGTTGACGGAAAAAGAGACAAATATCCTTAAGTTTCTGTACCGTGCGTCCTCTGACGTGGTGGCGCGTGATGTGCTGCTGCATGAGGTGTGGGGCTATAACGCGGGCGTCACAACCCACACGCTGGAAACCCATATTTACCGCCTGCGCCAGAAAATTGAGGCCGATCCCTCGAACGCTGCCTTGTTGGTAACTGAGTCCGGTGGCTACAGACTTGTTGCCTAGGTGCCATACTGGCCTCAAAATCGGTATCAAGTTTCAACAAGTTGCCGTTTTTTGATGTATAGTAACTAGACAGTTCCCCTTGTCGCGTCGGGGTTATGGCGCGCAACCTCCCTGTTGGACCTTGGCCGGGCCTTGTGCCCGGTCTTTTTTTGTTCAAATCCAAAGCTTTGTCGCGCTAAAGTTTGGTAAACCTTTTTGGTGTCCACTGAGCTTACTCCCTGTTGAACTGGGCCGGGTTGCAGCAGGGCTGCGCCCGGTCATTTTTACGTCTTGATTTTTCAAGCAACGCGCGTCCCCCCCTTTGTCCCAGCATCCTAAACGCAGGCCCAAACTGCAAAGGGGTTGAGGCTGCCCCGCCCCCGCCCTAGGGTGGCACGAAATTGCAATAGGAGCTGCGCCCCATGTCTTTCACCCTTGCCACTTGGAACATCAATTCGGTTCGTCTGCGCGAAGGTTTGGTGGCGCGGTTGCTGGGCGATGAGGCCCCTGATGTGCTGTGCTTGCAAGAATGCAAAAGCCCGGTTGAGAAAATTCCGTTGGAGCAGTTTCAGGCGCTTGGTTATCGTTACATGGTCGCGCGTGGGCAAAAGGGCTATAACGGCGTGGCGATCCTGTCAAAGCTGCCGTTGATGGATGCGGGCGACCGTGATTTTGCCAACCTCGGCCATGCGCGGCATGTTTCGGCGCGGCTGGAAAACGGCGTGACCATCCATAATTGCTATGTGCCTGCGGGCGGCGATGTGCCCGACCGTGCGGTGAACGAAAAGTTCGGCCAAAAGCTGGATTACCTAACCGAAATGCGCGATTTGTTCCGCTGGGAAAAGCCTGAACGCGCAATCTTGGTTGGTGATCTGAACATCGCCCCGCGCGAAGACGACGTGTGGAGCCATAAGGCCCTGCTGAAAATCGTTAGCCACACCCCGATTGAGGTGGAGCACTTTAACCAAGTGATGGAGGCGGGCGATTGGCATGATGTCACCCGCGCCGATATTCCCGAAGGGCTGCTGTATAGCTGGTGGTCCTACCGCGCCAAAGATTGGGATGCCGCCGACAAAGGTCGCCGGTTGGACCATATCTGGGCCACCGGCGACATCGCCAAATCTGCGCATTCCAGCCGTATCTTGCGCGATGTGCGCGGGTGGGAACAACCCAGCGATCACGTGCCGGTTTTTGCGACCTTTGATCTGTAACTACTTGGGCTGATACAGTGGTATCGTTGACATCGACGTCTTGGCCGACCCTTGGCTTACCTCGCTGCCATGCGCGAGGTAGATCAGGGTTTGGTTCGCCTCATCAAACACGCGGGTCACGCGGATTGATTTAAAAATGATCGACCGGCTTTCTTTGAAAACCTGCTCGCCACCTTTGCCCCGCGCAATATCGCCCAGCGTAATCGGGCCGGTTTGCGTACAGGAAATAGAGGTGTTCGACGGGTCTTCAAACCAGTTGCCTTGTTGCAGACGGTCAATAATCCCACGATCAAAATAGGCCAAGTGGCAGGTGACACCATGCACCTTTGGGTCGCTGATGCTCTCGATTATGATGTCATTACCAAACCAGTCGACGCCCACTTCGCCCACCTTTTCGGCATGGGCAGTCGTGGCCAACAGTAGGGCAAAGGGCAGGCAGATCGCGCGAAGCATGGGCAAATTCCTTTAGGGTCATTGTGAAACGCATAAGCACCCGCTTGGGTTCCCATCTTTTCGAGAACGGGCCTAACAATAATCGCCACGTGCAGCAATTGACATTGCAGCTGCTGTCTAAGACCTTCACGCCAAGCCGATTTAGCAAGGACCAGCCATGCGTGTGTTTTCGATCAAAGACCGTCCCGTCCACCTCGGGCCGTTTCCGCTTGAACGCTTGGCACGTCACAGTGGCGGGGTTGATCTGACTGGACTGCCCACGCCGCAACCCTTGGTGTTTCAGCACGCGGACCCCGAAAACCTGACCAATGCGATGGCGCGGTTTATGGGCATGTTTGATACGGTGCGCGATGGGGCGCTGTCGCACGGCCCTGCCGAAATTCCTACGGGTGCTGCGGCGCGGACCGAGCACCTAAAGGCCGCCAGCTATTATTTTGACGCCTCAATGGTCGGTATCGCGGCTTTGCATGCTGATCACCACCTTGCCGCACCGCACCGTAATCCTGATATTGATGCGCTGCGCAATGAGCTGGAAGCAGGCCAACCCGCCACCCATGCCGCGGGGATTGACCAAATCTATGCCGACGTTCTGGATGCCTCTCGGCTCACCCATGGGCCAATTCCGCACCACAGCCATGCGCTTGTTTTTCTTGTCGAATATACCCGCGACCCTAGCACCGATGAACCCGGCACCGATTGGCTGCACGGCTCTCAGGCCCACCGCGCCGCCCTTCTAGCGAACAATACGGCCGTGGTTATCTCCAGCTATCTGCGTCTTTTGGGGCACAGCGCGCGGGCCCATTCGGCGAGCACATCGGATGTTGACCTGCTGCGATTGGCGGCCAGCGCGGGGTTGGTTGATGCCACGGGCAGAGCCCCTTATGTCGGCAAACGCTTTGCCTTGGCGGCCGTCACCACCACGATGGAGCTGATCCCCGACCAGCCGCTTGGCCGTGATGCTGGCCGTAACGGCTGGCACAGCCATGGCCCTGATTGGCAGATGGGCCGTCACACGCCCCGTTCCGCTGCCACCGCCCAGCCCTTTGCCAAGCGTCCTTTCCACCTTGGACCGTACCCGTTTGAAACCCTGAAACGCGTCGAAAAACCGACCACCTTCATGGATGAACCCCGCATTCCGCGTTTCCCCAAACGGGCCGAGTTTTTCGCCCGCGCGCTGTTTGGCGACATGGGGAAATCGGTGCAAGAGGTGGCCAAGGGCGGCTATTATGTAGTGAAAAGCCCTATCGGGGCCTGCGCCCGCCGTGCGCTGGGGGCGCTTTTGTTGCTGCAATTTGGCGATGCGCGTGGCCCTGAATCGCCCCGATCCAATGACCCCAAACGCAACGCCCAAAACCTGAAAGCGGCCAGCTATTACCTGTCGGCAGATGCCGTGGGCCTGTGCCGTGTGCCGGAATGGGCGTGGTATTCGCACGGCTCCAACGGTGACCCGATCGAGGCGCGCCACCCCCATGCCGTCAACCTGCTGCTAGACCAAGGCTATGACACGATGGAGGGCGCGTCGGGCGATGACTGGATTTCAGTCGCCCAATCCATGCGGGCCTATTTGCGGTTTTCGCTGCTGGGCGGCGTGGTTGGTGAACAAATCCGCCGTATGGGCTATGACGCGCGCGTGCATTCGGTGATCGATGGCGAGGTGCTGCAACCGCCCTTGTTGCTGCTTTCGGGGTTGGGAGAGGTGAGCCGGATTGGCGAGGTGATCCTGAACCCCTATCTCGGCCCGCGCCTGAAGTCGGGCACTGTGACGACGACGATGCCGATGGATCACGATTTGCCCATCGACTTTGGTCTGCAAACATTCTGCAACTCTTGCAACAAATGTGCCCGCGAATGCCCGTCAGGTGCGATCACGGCTGGCCCCAAGCTGATGTATAACGGCTATGAGATCTGGAAATCGGACGCCGAAAAATGCACCCGCTACCGGCTGACCAATTCGGCAGGCGGCATGTGTGGCCGTTGCATGAAAACATGCCCGTGGAACCTTGAAGGGCTGTTTTCCGAAAGCGCCTTTCGCTGGGTCGCGATGAAGGCCCCACAAACCGCCAAGGCGTTGGCCGCGCTCGATGATAAGCTCGGACGTGGTCGCATCAACCCCGTGAAGAAATGGTGGTGGGATATTGAGTTAGACCCGAAATCCGCCCGCTATATCCGTGCCGGTGCCACCAACCAGCGCGAACTCAGCCCCGAGATCGACCTGCAATACAAAGACCAAACCCTTGCCGTTTATCCCGCCGATGTGATGCCGCAGCCCTATCCGGTGGTCCACCCCCTGAACCGCGAGGAAGGCATCAAACGCTACCGCGAATTGCTGTTGCCGACCGAGTACAAGGCGCGGCTGGAACGCGGTGAAACAGACGGCCTTGCCCCCGCGCCACAAGCGCTGAGCGAGCCGCCGGTGTTTCCCGTTATCATCACCAAACGCCAAGACCTTGGCCCCGATGTCGCAAGGTTTGAGCTGCGCCGCGCCGATGGGACCGACCTGCCGGAATTTACCGCAGGTGCGCATATCGATGTGGTGATTGCCCCCGAATATCAGCGCCAATACTCGTTGGCGGGCGACCCGACGGACCGGTCGAAATATGTGCTAGGCCTGTTGCGTGACCCGAACGGGCGGGGTGGCTCGGCTTTGATGCACCGCATTTTCCATGAGGGGCGGCGCCTGTTCATCAGCCCGCCGCGCAACCATTTCCCGCTGGATGAGGCCGCACCCTTTAGCCTGCTGATGGCCGGCGGTATCGGCGTGACGCCGATGATCACGATGGCCCACCGCCTGCACGCGTTGAGCCGTGATTTCGCGCTGCACTATTCTGCCGCCGATAAGCAAGCTGCCGGATTTGCGGAGGAACTGGCCGCGCAACCTTGGGCTAAGCGCGTCGCAACCCACCTATCCAAGGGCGGCGAACGCGCCGATCTGGCCGCGATCATCCCTGACTATAGCGCTGGTTTCCGGCTGTATACCTGCGGGTCCAACCGCTATATGGACGCGGTTTTTGCGGCAGCCACCGCCAAGGGCTGGCCCGAAAGTGCGCTGCTGCGTGAATATTTCACCGTGCCGGAACCGCCCGATTGGGTGAACCATCCCTTCACGCTTGAACTGACCAAGACCGGAAAAACCCTGCATATCCCTGCAGATAAATCCGCAACCGATGTGCTGGCCGAGGCGGGCATTCCCGTGACGACAAAATGTTCAGACGGGATTTGCGGCGTCTGTGCGGTTGCCCACCCCGCAGGCGAGGACATCGAGCATCGTGACTATGTGCTTTCCGCCGCCGAGCGCGAAACGCGGGTCATTTTGTGCTGTTCGCGCGCTAAACAGGCAGGTGGCGTGCTGCGGGTTGATCTGTAACCCGCAGCACGTAGCGGCGTTACTGGCCAGGAGGGGCGGGTAACAGCGCCTTCAATTCGGCCTCGGTCTTACCCAGCTTTGCCGCTGCTGCTGCTATATCGGGCGGGCCGCCTTGTGCGCCGCCCAAGGCTTGCATCAGCTCTTCGGTGGTGATGCCCAGCTTTGTTGCTGCCTCATCGAAACCGGGTGGCAACTGGCCTTGACCGGCGCCTTGGCCACTGCGCGCGGCCCCAACGCCTGCCTTGGCGGTGGTGGAAAAGTTATCCTGCGCCTGAATGCCAACCAAGCACGGCGGCAGGTTTGGAAACGCGGTCGACGCGTGGTAATGATAGGTCCGGCCCAAGGCCGTTTCGCCAATATGGCCATTGCAGGCATCCAGTGCGACAGGGGCTGTGCCGTCGGCCTCGGTGCTGCCAAACATTGCAAAGCCGTCAAACGCATAGCCAAACTGCGCCCCGCTGTCTTGGGTCAGCGCACAAGAGGCATCGACATCCTCGGTCGCATATACCGTGTCGATATCGGTCGCCGTCGCGTGCCAATGGTACCAGCCGCCGGGATCAATGTGGCCGCCGCAGGTATCAAGCGCAGGCATATGGCCGGTTTGCTGAATGCTTGGCGCGTCCGAGAAAATCGGCACCCCGTCTAGCGCGACACCAACCTTACCCACCGTGCCCAACTGGGTTGGCATGGTCGCCATGACCGGCTCAATCGGTAGGCGCATGGTGATCTTTACGCTCTCATCCGCAGTGACATTGATGCAGGCATGATCCACCGTTGGCCGCTGGGTCGCGTTGTCCACCGTATGCACCGTGCCGTCGTCATCAAAAAAGCGATAGCCAAGGCCGTCGAGCATATGCAGGAAATCAGCGTCAATACGGTAGAGCTTGCCGTTCTCGCCCGTCCAATTCCAAATACCGCCTTTGTCATCCAGCGTTGCGGGGCAAAATGGCCCAATCTTCAATCCTTCGGGCATGTAATCGACGGTAAATTCATAGCAGTCCGAGGCGGTGCCGTCCTCAAGAGTGCAGTGAACCACGGCGGGGTGGCCGTCAAACGCGCTTTGGTTGAACGTCTTTAGGTCCGTATGCGCGTTTGCCAAGGCGGGTGCTAAAACGGGGGCGCAGACGACCCCCGTTAGCAACAGGCGGCACAGGCTGCGGGTGAAATGGGTCATTAAAACGGGTCCTTTGGGCGGGTGTCTGGGGTGGTTTAAAACAAAAGCAGCGGCCACGCGGGGCCGCTGCTTGGGTAGTTGTACGAATGCGTCGGTGCTTTCCGTCGCTTAAAGTTCCACAGCACGGTCGCCTGCGGCGTCTTTGATTCGGGTGGGCAGGCCCATTTTCGCCAGCAAACCAAGGAAGGGCTTGGGGTCCATATCCTCAACATTGGCCATATGGCCTACGTCCCAAACGCCATTCGCGATCAGCATCGCGGCGGCCACAGGCGGCACGCCAGCGGTATAGGAAATGCCCTGAGAGCCGACCTCATTAAAGGCATCCTTGTGGTCGGCGACATTATAGACAAACACCTCAACCGGCTGGCCGTCTTTGGTGCCTTTGACAAAATCTCCGATGCAGGTTTTTCCAGTATAGTCCGGCGCAAGGCTGCTTGGGTCGGGCAGCACGGCCTTGACCAGCTTTAGCGGTACAACCTCTAGCCCCTCGGCGGTGGTGACGGGCTGTTCCGACAGCAGGCCAAGGTTTTTCAGAACGGTAAAGACGTTGATGTAATGGTCGCCAAAGCCCATCCAAAACCGGACATCGGCATGGGGATAGCGGTTGGCCAACGAGTGCACCTCATCATGGCCCGACATGTAGGATTTTTGCTTGCCGACGACGGGCAGGTCATCTTCGCGCCCCACCTCAAACATCGCGTTTTCTTGCCACGCACCGCTTTGCCAGCTGTAAACCGTGCCGGTGAATTCGCGAAAGTTGATCTCGGGGTCGAAATTGGTGCTGAAATACTTGCCGTGACTGCCCGCGTTGATATCCACGATATCAATGCTGGTCACTTCGTCCATGCACGCGTCCACGGCATAGCGGGCAAAGGCATTCACAACGCCCGGATCAAACCCTGCGCCCAAAATCACGGTTACACCGGCGGCGCGGCAGGCCTCGCGCTTTTTCCATTCATAGTTGCCATACCACGGCGGGATCTCGCAAATCTTACCGGCGTCTTCATGGATTGCGGTGTCGATATAGGCCGCACCTGTGGCGATGCAGGCATCCATCACCGTCATGTTCACAAAGGGAGAGCCCACATTGATGACAATCTGCGCGCCGGTTTGGGCGATCAGCGTTTTCACGGCGACCACATCCATCGCGTCCAGCGTATAGGTGTGAAACGCCCCCGGCACCTTCATCGCTGCCTTGACGCGCACCGATTCTACAATCTCGTCGCATTTGGCGACGGTGCGGCTGGCGATATGCAGGTCGCCCAACACGTCATTATTCTGCGCGCATTTATGCGCCACAACCTGCGCCACGCCACCAGCCCCGATGATCAAAACATTGCGTTTCATATCACGCCTCCTTCAGCCCAAATTGCTTTCAAAATCACCATAGTCAAAGGTCCGCGCGACGGTCAGTGACCCATCCAATTCGCGCAGCACAATCGACGGCATCTTCACGCCGTTAAACCAGTTCTTTTTAACCATTGTGTAACCGGCGGCATCGGCAAGGCTTAACCTGTCGCCAATCTGTAACGGCGCGGCAAAAGAAAACTCGCCAAACACATCACCAGCAAGGCAGGATTTGCCGCAGACCATGAAAGGATGGTCGCCTGCCACGTCCATCTTAGCGGCTTCGCGGTAAATCAGCAAATCGAGCATATGCGCCTCGACCGAGGCATCGACGATGGCCAAATCCTTGCCGTTGTTCAGAACATCCAGCACCGTCACCTCTAGGCTGGCGGTGTTGGTAATTGCGGCCTCGCCCGGCTCTAGGTAAACCTGCACGCCAAAGCGATCGGAAAAGGCCCGCAGACGCGCGGCCAGCGCCTCAATCGGGTAGCCTTCGCCGGTAAAGTGAATGCCGCCGCCAAGGCTGACCCAGTCCAATTGCGCTAGGAAATCGCCAAACTCTGTTTCAATGCGGGACAGCTGCTGGTCAAACAGATCAAAATCGCCGTTTTCGCAGTTATAATGAATCATCACGCCCGAGATTTGATCGACCACGGCGTTCAGCTTGGCCAAATCCCATTCGCCCAAGCGGCTGAATGGGCGGGCAGGGTCTGCCAGATCGAAATGTGAGGTTGAAAACTGCGGGTTCAGGCGCAAGCCCCGCGCGATGCCTGCGGTTTTGCCTGCAAAGCGGGAAAGCTGACTGATCGAGTTGAAGATGATCTTATCGGCGTAACCGACAGCCTCATCCACCTCATCCTCGGCCCAGGCAACCGAATAGGCGTGTGTCTCGCCGCCGAATTTCTGGCGGCCCAAGCGCAGCTCATACAGGCTGCTGGATGTCGTGCCATCCATATGGGCCTTCATCGCGTCAAAGGCGGGCCAAGTGGCAAAACACTTCAACGCCAGCAAACATTTTGCACCGGAAAGATCGCGCAAGCGGTCAATCTTGGCCATGTTCACGGCGAGTTTTGTTTTGTCGATAAGGTAGTATGGCGTCGGTATCATGGCATCCCCCAACAATCGGTAAACCCGCGAAAGGCAAGGGTGGCGTGATAGGGCAGTCAAGTCGTTGATGCAAGCCATAGGCGCAGCAATTCAGCGCGGGGGGCCGCCAAGGGCGCACTCCCGCCATTCGTTGACGCTGGCGCGTCGCCTCAAGGTTGGGCCGGGCCCCGCCTGCGTGCCGCAGTCGGCGACAGCGCGCAACGGCAAAGGCCGGGGCCATTATGACCCCGACCCTAAAAGATTGCATGGCAGGTTTACCAGATGTCCGGCCCCTTATCGGCATATCGTCGCGCCAGAAAGTCGATAAAGGCGCGCACTTTGGGTTGGGTAAAGCGGCCCGGCGGGTAGACGGCATAAACCCCAAGCGTTTCTACCGGAAGGTCGGGGATAGCCTCTTCGACCTGCCCCTTTTTCAGCGCATCCGCATAGAGGAACGATGGCAAATACGCGATGCCAAGCCCGGAAATCGCAGCATTCAGCAAGGATTGCCCGTCATTCACTGTCAGCCAGCCAGCCGTCCGCACTTGGCGCTTTTCCCCCGTGGGTGACGGAATTTTCCACATGTTGCCATTGGCTTGGTTCGAGTAATGCAGCAGCTTATGGTCGTTCAGGTCGTCAATTTTCATTGGCCGTCCGTATTTCTGGAAATAGTTAGGCGAGGCAACCATCCGCTTTGACGTCTCGGTCAGTTTGCGGGCGCGCAGGCTGCTATCCTCTAGGTCGCCAATCCGGACGGCCATGTCAAAGCCTTCCGAGATCAGCTCCACATAGCGGTTGTTCAGCACCATGTTGACCGTAATATCGGGATATTCGAGCAGAAAATCCCCCAAAATTGGTGACAACAGGTTGACGCCAAAATCGGTGGCAACCGAGATGCGCAGCAACCCCGAGGGCGCCGATTGCATAGAGGTGACCAGCGCATCCGCCTCGCCCGCGTCATTCAGCACACGGCGCGCACGATCGTAATAGGCAAGGCCAATCTCGGTCGGGCTAACGCGGCGGGTGGTGCGGTTCAGCAGCCGCGCCCCCAGACGCGCCTCAAGCGCCGAGACGTGCTTGGAAACAGCAGATTTTGAAATCCCCATTTTCTTGGCCGCATCGGTAAAGCCGCCTTGATCCACCACAGTGGCGAAAGCTTCCATTTCAGTTAATCGATCCATTGTTCTCCCCATGCGCTAAGTGCAGGTCCATGCCCCTTACTGTTCCTAGAATCAGGCAACATAGGGGCGCTGGCGCGGCTAGTCCGAGGTAATTGCGTGTATCGTTAATAGAGGGGAAACAAACAGCCGTCGCCAAAAGGTGCAAATTGGGGGGATAAACGGTTGGCGGAAACGATTGCCAAAACGCGATCTGGCATGAAACAGCGCTGAAAATATTGCCAACCCGACGCAGGTCTGTCGATGATCCCCGCCGATGCGCCGAGCGTCGTTCCAAAATCGCCGCGCCATAGTGGTGCGTGGCAGCGAGATGCCCCAGACCGTCCCCGAAAAAGGCAAAACGAGGACCGTTTTAAGGAAGCCCGTGGCTGTGACGTGATAGGTAGTTTGGCCGATGGCCAGAGTGACGCTGCGGAATAGGGGTCCGCGATTTGGGCGAGGCTTTGCGCCTAGTATCCAACCCGAAAACGCCCCTGTGCAGGCTTCCCCCTACGCTATCCGCAGCAACTTACCTTTAAATCGCGGCGCCCAGCCGCGCGCCTTGGTCGATGGCGCGTTTTGCGTCCAGCTCCGCGGCTACATCTGCGCCGCCAATCACATGGGGTTTCATGCCAGCCGCCTCCAGCGCATTGGCGAGCGCCCGATTGGGCACTTGGCCCGCGCACATCACAACCGTATCCACGGCCAGTAACTCTGGCCCGTCAGACGTGCTGATCTGCAACCCCTCGGGCACGACGGCCTCATAAGATACCCCGCCGCGCATTTGCACGCGTTTCATTTGCAGGGCCGTACGGTGAATCCAGCCCGTGGTCTTGCCCAAACGCCGACCCAGTTTTTCCGCTTTGCGCTGCAACAGCACCACTTGGCGGGCGGGGGCCTCGGGTTGCGGGCCTGTGGCGGCCAAACCACCCGCCACATCGGCAGGGTCGCCGACACCCCACTCGCGTTTCCACAGATCAAGGTCTTCGGTCGGGCTGTCACCGGCCTGCACCAAATATTCGGCCACATCAAAGCCAATACCGCCTGCGCCAACCACGGCCACACGCGGCCCCACCGCTGCGCCGGTCAAAACCGCCTCATAGCCCAACACATTCGCCGCATCTTGGCCCGCAATCTCCGGATCGCGCGGCAAAACGCCGGTGGCCACGACCACCTCATCAAAACCCGTCAGTGCTTGGGTGTCTGCGCGATGGTTTAAATGCACCTGCACGCCAGCCTGTACCAGCATTACGCCAAACCAATCGACAAGCCCGCGAAACTCTTCTTTTCCGGGCACAGCCTTGGCCAAAATCAGCAGGCCACCAACCTGTGCAGAGGCCTCAAACAAGTCCACCTTATGACCACGCTGCGCGGCCACAATCGCACACATCATGCCAGCGGCACCGGCCCCGACAATTGCCACGCGTTTGGGCGCGGTGGTGGGGGAATAGACCAGTTCTGTTTCCGAACAGGCGCGGGGGTTCACAAGGCAAGACGTCAACTTGCCGCTGAAGGTATGGTCCAAACAGGCCTGATTGCAGGCGATACAGGGCGCGATTTCTGCCGCGCGCCCCGCCGCCGCCTTGGCCACAAAATCAGGATCGGCAAGAAAAGGCCGCGCCATCGAAACCATATCGGCTTGGCCATCGGCCAAAATTTCCTCGGCCACTTCCGGCGCGTTGATCCGGTTGGACGCAATGACGGGTATGCTCACCTCGGGGCGCAACCGCGCGGTGAGCCACGCAAAGGCCGCACGCGGAACCGATGTTGCAATCGTCGGCACCCGCGCCTCATGCCAGCCAATGCCGGTGTTCAGCAGTGTCGCGCCCGCAGCCTCAATGGCTTTGGCAAGCAGCACAACCTCATCCCAAGTGGACCCATCTGGCACCAGATCGATCAGGCTGATCCGGTAAATCAGGATAAAATCAGCCCCCACCGCCGCGCGAACACGGCGCACCACGTCTACCGGCAGGCGCATGCGGTTGGCATAATCGCCGCCCCATTCGTCGGTGCGTTTGTTCACATGGCGGGCCAAAAACTGGTTCAGGAAATAGCCCTCTGACCCCATAATCTCAACACCGTCATAGCCCGCCTCACGCGCCCGCACCGCCGCCGTGACGATATCCGCAATCTGCGCCTCAATGCCTGCCGCATCTAACGCGCGGGGTGCAAAGGGCGAGATCGGCGATTTCACGGCACTGGCCGACACGCAATCCTTGCTATAGGCATAGCGCCCCGCGTGCAAAATCTGCATCGCAATGCGCCCGCCTGCGGCATGCACGGCATCGGTCACCTGCCGGTGGTTTGCAATGTCTTGCGCGGAAAAAAGACCCGCAGCCCCCGGAAATACGCCGCCTTCGGCATTCGGTGCCATGCCGCCGGTGACAATCAGTGCCACGCCGCCCCGCGCCCGTGCGGCGTAAAACGCGGCCACCCGCGCCCAATCGCCGGTTTCTTCAAGGCCCGTATGCATCGACCCCATCAATACGCGGTTGGGCAAGGTCACAAAGCCCAGATCAAGCGGTTCCATCATATGCGGGTAATGCGTCATAGCGGCCTCCAAACCTTTGCCAAACCATGCCGCAGCGCAGTTGCGCTGTCACCCACAACGCAACGTCAAAGCGAAAAAGCTAAAGGTCTGGAGTCAGCCTGCGGTTTCCAAGCAATGCCGCCGAAACGCGCGTTTCAGCATGTCCAACTCGGCCCGCATCAAATCCATCTCGGCGCGAATATCATTTTCCATTGCGACACCGGTAATGATGGTGAATTGCCCCAGCTGCGCCCCCGTGCCACAGTCGCAGATCAAAAACGTCTGTACCCCTTCTGACAGTGCATCGGCCGGAATCGGCACCCGTACGGCCCAATCACCGGCGCGTTCGGGAATGGAAACCACAGAAACGCCCGCGATTGGTGCGCCCAAAAGCAGCACCTCAAGCTCGGGTTGGTCCGCAGCGCCGCTTAGCACCCCTTCCCAAACACCCGCCCGCAGCCGTGTTTTTGTCAGCTTGGCCTCACTCATCATAGCGCTCCTTTTTGGCCCCGATCACAGCTCGGCCCTCGGCCTGCGCGAAAAGGTCAGGTCCCGCAAAATGACTTGGTTCATTTCAGGGCCTTCAAAAATCAAATCCACCCAAATCCGCTCAACCCGCTTTTCGTTCAGCTTGGTATAGGCGAGATCAAACTCTACCTTTACCTCGGCCTCATGCAGCGGCAACTCACGCACCACTTGTTCCACATTGGGGCCATGCTTGATGTTTAGCCGCGCAAAAATTTCCAGCGGTTTTTCCATTTCAACGACGGCATCCAGCTGAATCAGATGCGTCATCCTTAGGCCTTCGACAGCGTCATCCGGCAGCTCCAGCACCAGCGACAGAAACGATCCGTCAAATCGGAAAACATCCATGCGCAGGCCAAACGGTGCCAAATCGGTTGCGCGGGTGTTGCGTACTTGGCGCACCGTCAGCTCACTGCGGCGGCAATCGTGAAACACGGTGGTCCCGTCACAAATCATCGCTTTGTTCTGCACCGATGACAGGCCCGGCACCGGAATCGGGCCTTTCCACAACATTGGCCGCCACGACCAATCTGTGCCCATCGGCCTGGACATCGCATTCGATCCAATAATCGGCATCGCCAGCCGATGTTCCGCCAAATGGATCACCCTATCCAGATTGCGGCGCAACGCCAACGCATGCGCACGATAGAGCCGCAGGCGCGCTAAATCGAGGCTGCCTGCAAAATCTGCAAGCCTACGCCAGCGACGCAGAACACTGCGATGTATAAGCCTGTCTACCAGCCGGTCGCCCTGTTTTCTCATTCGCCGCGTCTTTACCTTGGTACTTGGTCACCCACATTGTTGACCTTATGGAAACGATTCCTTTATTGACGCAAAACGATTAAGACTCCACCCTGTTTTCTGTTATCCGCGCGAACAAGACGCTTGTTTTGTAAGCCTCATAAGCCATTGGCCGCGCGCATCGCATCAATAAAGCGGGTGATCAGACGTTTTCCCGACGCAGGCGTAAGCGTTGTGTTTTGCCGTGGTCGTACGGTTAGCGTTACCAATCGCCCGTCAACCTGCATCAAAGCGCGCCATGACTCGCTTGGCTGGCCTTGCGCTACGCGTGTTAGCTGCAAAATCACGGCTGCTTTGTAATCGTCAACCGCATGTACGTTGATATCGTCATTGCTGTTTTCGCCGCGCAATGCCGATTTGCCGTCTTGGGTGTTGAAATACGGCCCCATTGTGCTGCTTTTCAGGGTTATGCCTGTGGCGCTCGCGCTACTCCCAACCGTTGCTGCCAAAACGGGGCCCAGTTTGCCATTACACGGGGCAAAGGCGACAAAGCTGGCGTCGTCAAGCAACCGCTGGGTGCTTGGCAACGGGCAAAACCCCGCAGGCCCCGCCAATTCGATATCCGCAAAAGACAGGGTTGTGGGCTCTGCTCCGGCACCTGATGCCAGATCCCCGCCGGTGCTATCGGGCATAACGCAGCCCGATAGCAACAACGAGATTAGGACCGCTTTACTGATCCATATAGACATGGCGCTCTTCTTTCGCGCCGGGGTGGGTAACAGCCCCAAGCCGTGCACCACCGACAAGGCGCGCATATTTCCACAACGCACCGCTGTCATATTCGGTCTGGCGCGGGCCTTTCCAATTGGCTTTACGCTCGGCCAGTTCTTCATCGGTCAGGTCAACCGACAATTCCCCCGTGATCGCGTTCAGGGTAATGATATCGCCGTTTTGCAGCAGCGCAATCGGGCCGCCATGGGCTGCCTCTGGCCCAACGTGGCCGACGCAGAACCCACGGGTTGCACCCGAGAAACGACCATCGGTGATCAGGGCCACTTTTTTGCCCATGCCTTGACCCGACAGCGCAGCCGTGGTCGACAGCATTTCGCGCATACCGGGGCCACCTGCTGGGCCTTCATTGCGGATAACGATCACTTCGCCTTCTTTGTATTGGCGGGCCTTTACGGCCTCGAACGCATCTTCTTCACATTCGAACACGCGGGCTGGGCCGGTGAACGATTGCTCTTGGGTCGCCATGCCCGCCACTTTCACAATCGCACCTTCGGGTGCAAGATTGCCTTTCAGGCCCACGACGCCGCCTGTGCGGGTAAGTGGCGCGGAAACCGGGTGGATAACGCGGCCATCGGCCTCACCCTGAATACGGTCCAACTCTTCGCCCATGCTACGGCCAGAGGCTGTCATACAATCTTCGTGCATCAGGCCCGCTTTGCGCAGTTCCTTCATGACAACAGGAACGCCGCCTGCCTCATACAGATCTTTGGACACGAACTGACCGCCCGGTTTCAGATCGACAAAATACGGCGTGTCGCGGAAAATCTCGGCCACGGCGAACAGGTCGAAGTCGATTCCCGCCTCATGCGCGATGGCGGGCAAGTGCAGCGCAGCATTGGTCGAACCACCGGTACAAGCCACAATCCGCGCCGCGTTTTGCAGTGATTTCAGCGTCACGATATCACGGGCGCGGATGTTTTTCTCGATCAGGTTCATCACGGCTACGCCGGATGCCTCGCCATACATATCGCGCGACTCGTAAGGCGCGGGCGCACCGGAGGAGTTCATCAGCGCAAGGCCAATCGCCTCGGACACGCAGGCCATGGTGTTGGCGGTAAACTGGCCACCACAGGCACCGGCCGACGGGCAAGCGATGCGTTCCAGAATTTCCAGCTCGGCGTCTGTCATGTTGCCAGCTTGGTGTTGGCCAACGGCCTCGAATACATCCTGAACCGTCACATCTTTGCCGTTCAAACGGCCCGGCAAGATCGACCCACCATAGATAAACACCGATGGCGTGTTCAAACGTACCATCGCCATCATCATCCCCGGCAAGGATTTATCGCAACCGGCAAGGCCGACAATCGCGTCATAGCAGTGGCCGCGCATGGTCAGTTCCACGGTGTCGGCAATCGCCTCACGCGATGCCAAGGACGAGCGCATGCCTTCATGGCCCATCGCGATACCGTCGGTCACGGTGATGGTGGTAAATTCGCGCGGGGTGCCGCCGCCCTTTTTCACGCCGCCTTTAACAGCCTGCGCCTGACGGTTCAGCGAGATGTTACAGGGCGCCGCCTCGTTCCAACAGGTCGCAACCCCAACCCACGGCTGGTGGATTTCTTCCTCAGAAATCCCCATCGAATAGAAATACGACCGGTGCGGCGCGCGCGATGGCCCCTCGGTCACATGGCGGGATGGAAGCTTGGATTTATCAAAACGCTGGTTGGTCATGGCTGGTCCTCCGGTAAATCGGTTGCGCAAAGGGATAAAGCGGCTGTGGCAAAGGGGCAAGACACAGATTGCATGGCATTGCGCGGGCGCATAGGGTTTCGCTAGGTAAAGAGGTCTTATGCGCCGCATCACATCACTGGATCTGCTGGAAAAGCTGGGTAAGACACGCCTGTCGCGGCATTTCTTCGCACGCGACTTTCTGTATTCCGAAATTGGCAATTTTCACGGCATGCCAAACCTGCCCGAGAATGTGGACCTGTTCCTTGCCGCGGGTGCGGCGTTTTGCGTGGAGCTGCTGGACCCGATTGTTGAAACCTTTGGGCCTGTGGCGGTGCGATCTGCTTATCGCAGCCCAAGCGTGAATAAGTTCGGCAATGACCATGATCTGAAATGCGCGCGCAATGAGGCGAATTTCGCAGGGCATATCTGGGACAGGCGTGACGGCGCGGGCCGGATGGGGGCCTGTGTTTCGGTGGTGGTGCCGTGGTTTGCCGATCAATACAACGCGGGCCGCGATTGGCGTGATCTGGCGTGGTGGGTGCATGACCATCTTCCCTATCATGAGATGTGGTTTTTCTCCACCAATGCTGCGTTCAACCTAACGTGGCGCCAAGATCCGGGCAGGGTGATTTCGTCCTATATGGCCCCGCGCGGTAAACTGCTTGCAGTCGGTTGCGAACCTGTTGAAGATTTGCCCACGCGCCGCGCCCGCTATGCCGATTTTCCGGCGTTCCGTGGCATATCCTACCCCACCATTCCGGCCCGCTGGGCCAAAGCCAAGGATTAGCCCATGCCCGAGTATTCTAAAATCGCCGCCCAACTTACAGGCCAGCCCGACCTCTATTCAGCCTTGCTTGCAGCCGAGGGGGCGCCAGATTTAGACAGGCTTATAGCTGCCTGCGATGCAGAGGTCGCCGCACGGCTCGCCTCGGTCGATCAAGGCTTGCTGCGCGCAATTTTACGGGTCGGCGCGGGGAATGAGGCCGTCGACGGGGCAGGGCGCGTCATCGACCACCTGAAAACCACCACGCCAGCGCCTGTATTTTTGCCCGAGATCAACGCAGGCCCTAGCATTTCCTTGCCCACCGGTGGCCAGCGCCCCGATATGCCAGCCTTTTCCGACCGCGCCTTTGACGCATGGTTCACAGCGCAAAATGTGCCTTACGGCCTTGGTCTATACGGTGAAAACCGCACCTGTTACGCCAGCGCCCAATTCGCCGACAAAGCCAGTGACGAGCGGCGCACCGTGCATCTGGGCGTTGATGTTTTCGCCCCCGCAGGCACCCCTGTTTACGCGCCCTTTGCAGGCAAGGTGCGGCACCTGACCTATAACGCCGACCCGCTGGATTATGGCCATACGTTAATATTGGAACACGCAGGCCCTTTGCCATTCTTTACCCTCTACGGCCATCTTGGCAGCAGCTTGCCAAGCCTTTTGACGGTGGGTGAGAGTGTCGCTGCGGGGCAACATATCGCGCATCTGGGCGATTGGCATGAAAATGGCGGCTGGGCGGCACATCTGCATTTCCAAATCATGACTACGATGCTGGAACAAACGCAGGGGAATTTTTTTGGCGTTGGCCATGCGGGCCTGTGGGGCGTGTGGTCACAAATCTGCCCCGACCCTAACCTGATTTTGCGGATTGATCCGGCACGGTTTGTGGTCTGAAATCCTGCCATTGCGGGGCTTTGCAAAGGGTGGGCTTAGGTATTTGGGCCAAGATGAAATGGCGGGGCAGTTCTAGGCCGTCACCTTGACGCATAAAGTCGTAGACAGGGGGGCGAATTCATCGGGTAATTCGCTCCCCTATTCAGGGCCCAATACCGGCAAGCTGCGTTAGGGTGTTTCTGCACCAAACCGCGCCAAAAACATTGCCACAGCGCCGTTGATAACCCGATCTTTTTCGGCCTGCGTGGGCTTGGATTTAAGCCCGAGCAGCATTTGCAAAAACAGTTCGGTGCGGCACATTTCGGCAAACAGATCGGCGGCCAGATCTTTGTCATCAATCTGAATCTCGCCGCGCTGCTCGGCCTCATTCAGATAGCTTACCATGCGGTTGCGGCCTGTCATAGGGCCGGTTTCATAAAATTGACGGCCAAGCTCGGGGAAACGCTCGCTTTCGGCGACAACCAGACGGAACATGCGCAGATAGAAATCTGACGTATACACCTCGACCAGCGTAACGGCTGCGATCTGCAGGGCTTCTTTCAGCTTGATGTGGGGTAAGATTTTGCTTTCGGCATCAACGATTTGGCGGTCACATTCGGTCTTGACCACCTCTTGAAACATTAGCCGTTTATCGGGGAAATAGCTGTAAAGCGTGGCCTTGGACACACCTGCCGCGCGGGCAATATCATCGACGCTTGCCCCTTCGAACCCTTGGGTCAAAAACACATCGCGTGCGCCGGCCAGCACGTCATCATACTTGCGGCCCTTGCGGGGGGCCTGCGCTGCTGCGCCCATGTTTTGCCTCCCCGAATTGCGAAATTGCTGGCACCCAGCATAGACCGGACCGTTTGGGGCAGGCAAGGGCTGGGTTATTTTCCGCCGCAGTGTACCGCAGCGCCGATGCTTGTCTGGTCAGCGCAGCCTTGGGTGGTGGTGGGGGTACTGGTCGGCCATGTCAGGCGCGGCAAGTCGATCATTTGGGCAAAGGCCGGGGCGGCCAGAAAACCAAGGGCAATTGCGATACGCAGAGCGTTCATTTTTACCATCCATAGCTAAACTAAACGGTTCAGTTCTGTACGTCTGCACCGAGTCCCGCCTTGCTGCAAGTAAAAAATGAACCGATCGGTTTAGTAAATTTTATGCCTGTGGGATTGCGCTTTGTTTGAGGTGCCGATAAATTAGAACTATTCTAAAGTGGAGACGACCATGATCCCCGGCTTTTCCAACCGCCGCCGTTTTTCCGACCTGTCCGAGCAAGAGATTTTGGCGCTGGCCATTTCCTCTGAAGAGGATGACGCCCGCATCTACCGCAGCTTTGCCGAGGCTCTGCGCGGTGAATACCCCAACTCTGCCGCCGTATTCGATGGCATGGCCGAGGAAGAAGATACCCACCGCCAGCGCCTGATTGATCTGCACGTCACGCGGTTTGGCAAGGTTATCCCGCTGATCCGGCGTGAACATGTTGCGGGGTTTTATGCCCGTCGCCCTGTGTGGCTGACCCATAACCTCGGGCTGGAAAAGATTAGGGCCGAGGCGGCCGCGATGGAAAAGGACGCGCATGATTTTTATATGCGCGCCGCCGCCAGCACCACCGATGCCGGTACACGCAAGCTGTTGGGTGACCTTGCCGCCGCCGAGGCTGCACACGAAAACCGCGCTATAGCGCTTGAGGCCCAGCATTTGGGCAGTGATGCGCGTTCCGAGGAAGATCAGAACGCCCACCGTCAGTTTGTGTTAACATGGGTGCAGCCGGGCCTTGCAGGGTTGATGGACGGCTCGGTTTCCACCCTTGCGCCGATTTTCGCTGTGGCCTTTGCGACGCAGGATAACCACACGACTTTGCTTGTTGGTCTGGCCGCTGCAATTGGCGCGGGCATCTCGATGGGCTTTACCGAAGCGGCATCGGATGATGGCCAGCTTTCGGGCCGTGGCTCGCCCATCAAGCGTGGTATCGCGGCCGGTGTGATGACCACTTTGGGCGGGCTTGGCCACGCGCTGCCCTATCTGATTCCCGATTTCTGGACCGCCACGATCATCGCGATCATTCTTGTGTTCTTTGAGCTGTGGGCGATTGCTTGGATCCAAAACCGCTATATGGAAACCCCGTTTTTGCGCGCGGCCTTTCAGGTGGTACTGGGCGGGGCACTTGTGTTGGGCGCGGGGATGTTAATCGGCGCGGGTTGAACCGGTTTTAGCGACCCAACCTGCTGCACAATACCCGCGATATGCGCCAGTTGGTCGGCCAAAGGGTTGGTCTTGCGCCACACCATCCCGATTGTGCGGGTTGGTCGTGGTTGCGCCAACCGCGCGATCGAAACATCGGCTGACCGCGTCTCAATCGCGACTGCCATTTCGGGGATCAACGTTACGCCGATCCCCGCGCCGACCATCTGCACCAGCGTCGACAGCGCGCTGCCCTCCATCAAATCACGCGGCACGGCCGAGGACATCTTGCAAAACGACAAGGCCTGATCGCGAAAACAATGGCCTTCCTCTAGCAATAAAAGCCGCATTTCGCGCAAGGATTGTGGGTTTGGGACTGGCTTATCCGCATCTTCCAATGGCCTCACCAGTACGAATTCTTCCTCAAACAGTGGCTCTTCATGCAGTGACGGCTCGGATACTGGCAGCGCCACAATCGCCGTATCCAGCTTGCCATCTTTCAAATCTGCCAGCAGCTTTTGCGTCACCGCCTCACGCGGGCGCAGGTCAAGCACCGAATAACGGCCCGTCAACGCCTTGATAATCTTCGGCAAAAGATAGGGTGCCACTGTTGGAATAATCCCGATCCGCAGGCGCCCGACCAGCGGGCTATAGGAGGCGCGGGCCAGATCGTCGAGCTCATCCACTTGCCGCAAAATATCGCGCGCCCGAATGGCAAATATTTCGCCAAGGCTGGTCAGCCTGATCTGGCGCGCGCCGCGTTCCACCAAAGGCGTGCCCAAAATCGTCTCCAGCTCTTTGATCTGCAACGACAATGCGGGCTGGGAAATAGCGCAGGTATCTGCCGCACGCCCGAAATGGCCATGGTGGGCCAGCGCCTCGAAGTACCGCAGATGCTTTAAAGTAATTCCAATCATAAGTATTTCCTATCGCAGAAATTGGAAAATGCAAATTTTAATTATCGGTTGCGCCTGCTAATATCACGTCAATCGGGGCAGGTCTTAGATTCGAAACGTCTGAAACCTGCCCCACCGACCCGAAATACCCAAAGCAGGAGAGCAAAGATGAGTGATACTAGCAGCGGCAAATGCCCGGTTATGCACGGGGCTGTTACGGCCAATTCCAACGCGAATGCAGAATGGTGGCCGAACGCCCTCAACCTCGACATCCTGCACCAGCATGACAGCAAAACCAACCCGATGGACCCCGATTTTGATTATCAAGCCGAGGTTGCAAAGCTGGATTTCGCAGCGCTGAAAGCTGACTTGACCGCCTTGATGACCGACAGCCAAAGCTGGTGGCCTGCCGATTGGGGCCATTACGGCGGCTTTATGATCCGCATGGCGTGGCATTCGGCAGGCTCATACCGTTTGGCCGATGGTCGCGGTGGCGGTAATACCGGCAACCAGCGTTTTGCGCCGCTGAATTCGTGGCCGGATAACGTTAGTCTTGATAAAGCGCGCCGCCTGCTGTGGCCGATCAAAAAGAAATACGGCAACAAGCTGAGCTGGGCCGATCTGATGCTGCTGGCCGGTAATGTGGCCTACGAATCGATGGGCTTGAAAACCTTTGGTTTCGGTTTTGGACGCGCCGATATTTGGGGCCCCGAAAAAGACGTGTATTGGGGCGCTGAAAAGGAATGGCTGGCCGATTCCGATGGTCGTTATGGCGATCTGAATGATGCCAGCACCATGGAAAACCCGCTTGCCGCTGTGCAAATGGGCCTGATCTATGTGAACCCCGAAGGCGTGAACGGCAAGCCCGACCCGCTGCGCACCGCCCTGCATGTGCGTGAAACTTTTGCCCGTATGGCGATGAACGACGAAGAAACCGTGGCCCTGACGGCTGGCGGCCACACTGTCGGCAAATGCCACGGCAACGGCAATGCGGCCCTGATAGGTGAGGCCCCCGAAGGTGCCCCGCTGGAAGAGCAAGGCATGGGCTGGCGCAACGGCAACCCCAATTCTGGCGTGGGTCGCCACACCGTTTCCAGCGGTATCGAAGGCGCTTGGACGACCGAACCCACCAAATGGGACAACGGTTATTTCAAATTGCTGTTCAAATATGACTGGGAGCTGCGCAAAAGCCCCGCCGGCGCGCATCAGTGGGAGCCGATCAACATCGCCGAGGAAGACAAGCCCGTTGATGTCGAAGATCCGCAGGTCCGCTATAACCCGATCATGACCGATGCCGATATGGCCATGAAAATGGACCCGATCTATCGCGAAATCTCTGAACGCTTTGCCGCCGATCAGGACTATTTCTCGGAAACCTTTGCGCGTGCTTGGTTTAAACTGACGCACCGTGATTTGGGGCCGAAAAGCCGTTACATCGGGCCAGAGGTTCCTGCCGAAGATTTGATTTGGCAAGATCCGGTGCCAGCAGGCAACACGGGCTATGACGTTGCAGCGGTTAAGGCAAAAATCGCGGCTTCCGGCCTGTCGGTGTCTGATATGGTCACCACCGCTTGGGATTCTGCCCGCACCTATCGCGGGTCGGATTTGCGTGGCGGTGCCAATGGTGCCCGCATCCGCCTTGCCCCGCAAAAAGATTGGGAAGGCAATGAACCTGCACGTCTGGCCGCTGTTTTGGCCAAACTGGAAGCTATCGCTGCCGACACTGGCGCAAGCGTTGCCGATGTGATCGTGCTTGCCGGTAACGTAGGGGTTGAGGCTGCTGCCAAAGCTGCTGGCTATGATTTGGCGCTGCCCTTTACCAAAGGTCGCGGTGATGCCACCGATGCCATGACGGATGCCGATAGCTTTGACGTGCTGGAACCCATCCACGATGGTTTCCGCAACTGGCTTAAAAAAGACTATGCCGTAAGCGCCGAAGAACTGTTGCTGGATCGTAGCCAGCTGATGGGCCTGACAGCGCATGAAGTGACGGTTCTTGTTGGCGGTATGCGGGTTATCGGCACCAACTTTGGCGGCACCGCGCATGGCGTGTTCACCGACCGTGTTGGCGCGTTGACACCTGATTTCTTTGTCAACCTGACCGATATGGCGTTCAAATGGGTGCCAAAAGGCAAAAACCTGTATGAAATCCAAGACCGCAAGTCGGGTGCCGCGAAATGGACAGCAACACGGGTTGATCTGGTGTTTGGTTCGAACTCGGTCCTGCGCGCCTATGCCGAGGTGTATGCACAAGACGACAACGCAGCGAAGTTTGTTAAAGATTTTGCAGCGGCTTGGACCAAGGTTATGAATGCCGATCTGGTGTGATCTAGGCTTATAAAACGAAAAATGCCGGGCAATTCGCCCGGCATTTTTTTTGGTGTAAGGTGGTTCAGCCGTTTTTGGCCATCGCGTCCAATTGGCCGCGCAACCCTTCCAGCTGATACCCAAACCGGCCCGGAATCGCGATCAGATCATCGGTTGGCATTTGCCCTGCATGGGCCAGCGCCCAACAGATTGAGGACCGGTTCCCCGAGGCACAATAGGCCAGAACGGGGCCGCCAGCCTCTTTGATCGCTGCCGCTTGCGCGGTCACATTTTCCATCGTCATCATGCCGCCGATAACAGGGTTGGCAAAGAAAGCCAGCCCAGCAGCCTCGGCCGCGCTGCGCATCGTGATGGTCTGCAAATTAGGCGGAATTTCTGCATCGGGGCGGTTGTCGATCACCGCAACATAGCCAGCCGCCTTAAGCGCCGCCAGATCGGCAGTCTCAATCTGCGGGGATACAGAATAGGTCGGGGTAAGAGCACGAATATCCATCATAATTCCTTAAGCTAAGCCGAGTGAGTTTCGATTTTTTGGCGTATTGGTGGCGCAACATACATACCCACTGCCATCGCAACAATGAACAGCAGCCCGCCCCAGCCGCCAAACGTCGCCGAGGCCATTGCAGGGCCCGGGCAAAGGCCCGCAAGGCCCCAGCCCATGCCAAACAAAAGCGAGCCTATAACGATGTTTGCGTCAGGATTTGCTGTGCTATTGGTCAATGGCAAAGGATTGCCCAGCACAGCCACCCGCCGCCGCGCCGCCACGCGCCACGCAATCGCCATTGGTATGATTGCCCCGCCCAAAACAAAGGCCAGCGTTGGGTCCCATGCGCCGAACACATCCAGCCAGCCCTGAACCTTGGTCGTGTCAACCATGCCCGAAATCAGCAGGCCTGTGCCAAACATCGCGCCCGATACAAAAGCAAAGATGTTGCGTTTCATCAGATCACCCCCAAAACATGGCGGAACAAGGCCATCATTAGCCCACCGCCCAGTAGGTAAAATACGGTGGCCACTATGCCCCGCAGCGACAGTCGTGAAATTCCGCAAACGCCGTGGCCCGAGGTGCAGCCATTGGCCAACCGCGTCCCAATCCCGACCAAAAGGCCCGCGGCGATGATGACGACCGGATTGCTGGTGATATTGGTTGTCGCGCCATCCATGCCTAACGCCAAAATCGCGGGCAGAATCACCAAGCCTGCGATAAAAGCAATTTTTTCAGCCGATGTCTCTTTGGCCGAGCCATCCACCAGCCCGCCCATGATGCCGGAGGCGCCCATGATGCGCCCGTTCACCAGCAAATAAAGTGCCGCCGATGTGCCGATTAACAGCCCACCAACAAGCCCCCAGATCCATTCTATTTGTATCATCTTTTCCCCTGCATCGCAGCAAACCTGCGCACACTCTTTGGCCGCGCGTATATCGTTTTGCTGTGCGTAAAACAAACGTTTGCCCCACGCATGTCAATTTGCATGGGGCAGTTGGTAAAACCCAAAGGACCTTAAAGGCCGTTGACCGGAACCTTAAGGTAGGTCTGCCCGTTTTCTTCGGGTTCGGGCATCTGGCCCGCGCGCATATTAACCTGCAACGACGGGATAATCAGCCGCGGCATTGCCAGCGTTGCATCACGGGCATCGCGCATCGCCATGAACTCTTCTTTCGATTTGCCCGCGCCGATGTGGACATTCAGCGTTTTTTGCGCGCCAACTGTGGTTTCCCACGCAAATTCATCACGGCCGGGGGCTTTGTAATCATGGCCTACGAAAATGCGGGTCTCATCGGGCAGGGCCAGAATTTTCTGCACAGAATCGAACAGCGTTGCCGAGGATCCACCAGGGAAGTCACAGCGCGCAGTACCAAAATCGGGCATGAACAGCGTATCGCCGACAAAGGCCGCATCGCCCACAACATAGGTCAGGCAGGCAGGCGTGTGGCCGGGCGTGTGCAATACATCGACGCGCATTTGCCCGATCATAAAGCTGTCGCCTTGCTCAAACAACTTGTCAAACTGCGAGCCGTCACGCTGAAAGCGGGTGCCCTCATTAAACACTTTGCCAAACGTGTCTTGGACAACGGTAATCCGCTGCCCGATCCCGATTTTACCGCCCAGCCGTTCTTGGATATAAGGCGCGGCAGACAGGTGGTCAGCATGGACATGGGTTTCCAAAATCCATTGCAAATCAAGGTTTTCCGCGCGAATGAAAGCGACCACGGCATCTGCAGAACGCGTATCGGTGCGGCCCGAGGCATAGTCAAAATCCAAAACGGAATCGATAATAGCACAGGCGCGGCCGTTGGGTTCGCGCACAACATAGGTAAGGGTATTGGTGGCTTCATCAAAGAAGGCATGGATAAGCGGTTTCATGGGCGGCCCCTGATTGCTGCGTTACGGGTATGATATAGCATGGAATTTACACATTACAAGAATTGAATATGTAAAATATGCCAATCTTGACATGTATCAAACCCAAATCTTGTTAGACGTGCTATAGACAAAACGTCCCGTGATCTGTGGGGCAGCAGACCTAAAGGGGGGAATGATGACAGATAGCGCAACACCTAAGGCCACAAACGGCACTGAGCCGGTTCATGCAAACGCTGACACAAAACCTCTGACGGGTTTGTTTGATGAGATGCAGGCGTTGATGGCGGTGATGCCGGGTATGGTGTTTGACCAAAACACGCCGGTCGCGACCGAAGAAGAAATCGAAGCGATGTTTGACAATATGCCCCTTTAGCGCGGTATTCGCCGTCTTTTCAGCAGGATGGTGTTGCCAAGCCCCGGCAGAAACTTGTTAATAGCCCAAGTCACAGGCGCTTGGCCTGTTTTGTCTGGGCGGGCCTATGCTTGAAAGCACACATCCTTTTGTCACCTTTGAACAGCGCGGCGCTGTGCGGGTGCTATGGATAGATAACCCACCGGTAAATATGCTGGCCGTAGGTGTGCGGGCGGGCTTGACCACGGGGCTGTTCGCAGCCTTTGCCGATCCGGCCACCCATGCCATTGCGATTTTGGCGCGGGGGCGCACGTTTCCGGCCGGTGCCGATATTTCCGAATTTGACCAGCCGCCGCAAGCGCCTTTGCTGCCCGAACTGTGTTCGATGGTTGAGGCCAGCCCTAAACCGGTTGTTGTAGGCCTGCATGGTACGGCGCTGGGCGGCGGGCTAGAGTTGGCACTGGCGGCACATGCGCGGGTTGGGCTTGCCGATGCACGGCTGGCCCTGCCCGAGGTGAGTTTGGGGATTCTGCCGGGGGCAGGGGGCACCCAGCGTTTGCCGCGTTTGATTGGCGCGCAAGAGGCATTGCGCCTGATGATCACCGGCACACCGATCAGCGCGGTTGAGGCGCTGGCAATGGGCATTTTGGACAAAGTGGTCGAGCAGGATCTGACCGAAGCCACCGTTGCAATGGCGCTGCATCTTGCCCCGAGCAAACCGGTTCCGACCCATGATCGGCGCGACGGGATGCGTAACCCCAAGGCCTATTTCGCCGCCATAGCCGAGGCGCGGCGCAAATATGCGGTTATGCCTCTTCCGGGGCCGGGCCGCATTATTGATTGCGTTGAGGCCGCGCAGCTTTTGCCGTTCGACCAAGGGCTTGCCTTTGAAAGCGCTGCCTTTGCCGAGTTGGTCACCACCCCCGAGGCCGAGGCGCTGCGCCATGTGTTCTTTGCAGAGCGCCGTGCGGCCAAGATGGTTGGTGCCCGCGGCAAGCCGCTGCCTATTGCCCAAATCACCGTGCTGGGTGCAGGGGCCGATGGTGTTGCCCTGACCCAAGAGCTGTTGGCGGCGGGTTATGAAGTGACCTTGGTGGATATCAGCGCCGAAGCCCTGACCGCAGGGCTAGAGGCGATTGCGACGCATCTGGCGGCTGCATTGGACGCGAAAACCCTAAGCCAAGCCGCGCATGATGATCATTGGGCGCGGCTGTTGGCCGCTTTGCCCAATGAGGATGGCGATGCGGCGGACATGCTGTTTCTGACCGGCCCCTTCCGGCTGCCAAAGGCCGAAGTACCGCTGGTTGCACTTAAGGCCGGTGCGCCCGTTGTTAGCATGGGGCGGGTTGGCGTCGGTGGCGCACGCGGGCTGGGCCTTGTCTTGTGGCCGGCCACGGGCAACGGGCGTTTGGCTGAGGTGTTGATCGCAGACCAAACCGGCCCCGAGGCTATTGCGACATTGCTTTCGGTTGTGAAACGCTTGGGCAGGCAGGTTTTGCAAGGGCAGGGCACGGGCATCACGCATGGCCTTGCTGTGGCGCTGCAAGCCAGCCTTGGGTCGCTAGAGGATCAGCACGGCCCCGCACCCGTTTTGGACCTGTTGCAGCGTTGGGGTATGCCGCGTGCCCAAGATCGCACTGGGACCAATCCAAAGGGACGCGTGGACCTGTGGGCAGGGCTGGCACCGCAGGTTTTGGGTGCATTGGCCAATGCAGGCCTGCGCATGATTGGCGACGGTAAGGCGCTGCGCCCATCTGATGTGGATTTGGCGATGATTGTCGGGCTTGGCTTTCCGCGCTGGGGCGGGGGGCCGATGCTTTGGGCGCAGCATCGCGGGCTGATGGTGCTGCGCGATGATCTGATCCGCTTGGCCAATGATGCCCCCGATGTTTGGGAGCCTGCGCCTTTGCTGGATGATATGATCCGGCAAGGCGTATCTTTGGCTGACCTGAACGCCGATTAGCGCAGAAAAATACCCAGCACCACCAGCATCAATCCAAGCGCAGACACACCCAGTGCGCCCATATTAAAAACCACAACCTTTTGCAGTGCTGTGCGCATGGCCTCTTCGGGCAGGCCTGAATTGCGGGCGCGCAATGCCATCACAACACACCAACCCAGCCCGGCAACCCCAATCAGGGATACGGCGGCACCGATCCAAATCAAAACGTCCATTGCGCCTCCTTTATTCACCGCTTTGTGCGGATTGTTTCTTTGCCCTATCGAACCCAAGCGAGCCTGACAAGAGAGGCTGTCACCCTTGCAGCACGCCTAAAGCGTTTCAGAGAGAGGCCAATCCACAGGTTTTGGCGGCGTCCCTGAAAACCCGTACTTGAACAGCCATCCCTACCGCGCTAAAGCATTTCGGGTTTGATACGCGTAAGCAGATCAAACCCAAAACGCAAATGACCACGCCCAAGACTTTCTTGGTTTGCAACCCGTCTGGCAAGATTGATCGCAAGCCGCTTTGGGCAAAGGTTCCCTATATAAGAGGCAAACATGAGCGATCCAATCGACCAGTATTCCGTAACCGCAGACGAACTGCGCGCCTTCATCGAGCGTTTTGAGCAATTGGACGCCGAGAAGAAAGACTTGGCAGAGCAGCAAAAAGAGCTGATGGCCGAGGCGAAAGGCCGTGGGTATGACACCAAGATTTTGCGCAAAGTCGTGGCGCTGCGCAAACGCACGCCTGATGATGTTGCCGAAGAAGAAGCCGTTTTGGAATTGTACAAAACTGCGCTTGGCATGCAGTGATTAAAGGTGGCCTGTTGGCCACCTTATACCACAGGTTTCGGTGCAGTTTTGGCCGTCATGGCGCGAGAAACGTAACCCCGTCCATCGCTATGATCCGCGATACATCTTGGTCATAGGCCTCGGTCGTGCGGGCGATCAAATCCTCTGACCACCCCTCCATTTCGATATTGAAATCAATTTGTTCCGGCAGAACGAATTTGTCCAAAAAGGCCGAAACAACCCGCCTGTGTTGGGCGGTGTTTTGCGGCGGGTGGGATTTCATATAGGTGTTCATCCGCGCCAGCCCATCCTCGGACATGATCGAAACCAGCAGATCGTCGGTATCGGTCAATGTCACCGCATCGCTATGGCCAGACACGGCTTGCAAAACCTCGGGCCATAGGAGGGGTGTGTCTTCATCGCACCAAATGGTTATTGGTACAGTCGGATTTGCATCGCGCAATGCGGCAACCAATGTTGACCAGCGCAGGTTATCCACCTCCACGCCATCCATGAATTCTTCGTAATTGCGGCCATGTTGCTTTTGATACACCGCCGGAACGAACGTGGCCGGGTTGCGGATGGCAAGGTGAAACTCGGCCTCACAGCCGGGAAAGACTTGGCAAAACGCGGCCATGCGTTCAGCGCCAGAGCTGTAGATGCCGCCGCGCAGTGCGCCTTGTGCATAGCCCAGAAAATTATCCCAAGACAGAATAACCCGGTCTGCCTCATCATCTGACAGGATCTGATCCAAAACCAAATCCTGTGCGTCTTGGGTGGCGCTTTCGCCTTTCAGCGCCATAGCCGTGTCGCGCAGCAGGGTCCGGTATTTTGCAGGCCCCGGCACGACAATGCCTTCATTCGCCAGCGCATCCCGGTTTTTCAACAAACAGCGCAGCAGCCGTTCTTCATCCGTACAATGGGCGCCGAGGTGATAAACAATCCGCATCAAAGCCTTCCGGTTGGTCTTTTCTTTGCGCACCAAAGGGGTACGCCAATGTGTCGCGACTATACGGGCTTTTCTGGACAGTTAAAACGCTTTCCTATATCGCTGCGGTTTATGACCAAGCAAAACACTCAACAACCTATTCCTGCTGCACCAAGGGCTGCGTGGTTTCGCGCGCTTGACGGATGGTCGATTGGCGCCGCGCTGATCGCTTTTATCGTTGTTGCGCCGGTTGTTTCGGTGATTTGGCTGGCGTTTCATCCGGTTGAAAATATTTGGCCCCATATGATGGCCACTGTTTTGCCTCGCTATCTGGGCAATACGCTGTTTTTGATGGGCGGTGTTGGGGTGATAACCGCAACCGTGGGCACGGGGGCGGCGTGGTTGATTGCGATGTACCGCTTTCCGGGCAGCCGCTGGCTTGATTATGCGCTGCTGTTTCCACTGGCGATTCCCGGCTATGTCGGGGCCTATGCGCTGATTGATTTCTTTGATTATTCCGGTGTGGTGCAAACAGCCCTTCGGGCTAGCTTTGGCTGGGAAACGGCGCGCGACTACTGGTTTCCCGCAGTGCGCACGCGGTCGATGGCGGCGATCGTGCTGTCGGCGGCGCTGTACCCTTATGTCTACCTTTTGGCCCGTGCCGCATTTCGCGAGCAATCCAATTGCACCTATGAGGTGGCCCGCGCTTTGGGCTCTGGTCCTATGGCGCTGTTTTGGCGCGTAGGGTTGCCGCTGGCACGTCCGGCGATTGCGATGGGTGTGGCGTTGGCGCTGATGGAAACGGTCGCCGATTTTGGCACGGTTGATCATTTTGGCGTCCAAACCCTGACGACAGGTATTTTTTCGGTCTGGCTGAGTGGTGGCAATGCAGGGGGGGCTGCGCAGATTTCGCTGGTTATCTTGGCAATCGTCGTGGGTTTGCTGACGCTGGAACGGGTCAGCCGCCGTAACGCACGCTTTCACCGCATGTCCCGCGCCTCGCGCCCGTTAGAGCCGATGGCGTTGCGGGGGGGCAAGGCTTGGGCCGCAACTCTTGCCTGTTTGCTGCCGTTCGGGGTGGGGTTCGTTCTGCCCGTTTCGGTTATGCTGTCACATGCTGTGAAAAACCCCGCGGCGTGGGTGTCCAAAGGCCTGTTGCAGGCGCTGGGTAACACGATTGTGGTCGGCGGGGTCGCCTCGGTTCTAACGGTCGCGGGGGCGTTGTTTTTGGTTTACGGCGTGCGCATGGCACGGCGCGGCTTTCCTCGGCTGGTTTTGCCGCTGACTTCGGTTGGCTATGCCGCACCTGGCACGGTTTTGGCCGTTGGATTACTCATCCCCCTGGCCGCGATGGACCACCGCGTCGCCGATTTTATCTTGGCCATAACGGGGTATGATCCGGGGTTGATGCTGACGGGTACGGCTGCCGCGCTGATCCTTGCCTATTTCGTGCGATTCTTTGGAATCGCCCAAGGGTCGGTTGATTCGGCCTTTGGGCGCGTGTCACCCTCATTGCCCTTGGCCGCCCGGTCATTGGGCCGTGGTGCCGGTGCCACATTGCGAGAGGTCTATTTGCCCCTGATGCGGCGCTCGGTGGCCACCGCATTGCTGGTAGTTTTTGTCGATTGTGTCAAGGAACTGCCCGCAACGTTGTTGTTGCGCCCCTTTAATTACAATACCTTAGCGACACGCGTGTATGAGCAAGCCAGCCTTGAACGCCTTGGCGATGCCGCCCCAGCAGCTTTGTTGGTCATGGTTGTGGGGTTGGTGGCGGTTTGGGTCATGGCACACACAAATCGCGCGTAAATGTGTGAAATTTTTTTCCAAACCCTTGCGTCCCCGCAAATCAAAGGGTATCTGACCCTCGTTGCCCCTATAGCTCAGCTGGTAGAGCATCTGATTTGTAATCAGAGGGTCTGCGGTTCGAATCCGTATGGGGGCACCACTTTACTTGATTTAACTGTTGATTTCCAGTGGTTTGTGCCAATTGCGTTTCAGAGTATCCACCCGAATATCCACCTCTTGCTGCTTGATGCATATCGGGCGTTATCGGATTTTAGCGAGGGCTTGCAAATTCTTCGTTTGTTGTTACCGTTTGTCTTACATGATGTTTTTGCCTTTTTTGCCTAGCCAAATGGTGGATTATTCAATGAGTGCATCCTGCAGGCCGCCAACAGCAAAGTAAAAGTGTGCCCATCCCGCCCTAGCCCAGGGAGGCGGTGTCAGAGGCGCAGTCATCAGTTTTGCGCAACCCGCTAAATATCTAGATGCCCTATCGGAGCAAGCCCCTGATCCAACAGCCACTGTTCAAGCTCAAGCAAAAAATCGGCAATGAAAGCTGCCGCCATCCCAGCATAAATCTGCTCTGGATGGGCGAACTCACATAGGCAGTTAATTTCAGCTGATATGCTCTCGGGTAATGCACCCTCGCCATCCCAACTTTCCAACGTCTTCAACACACGAGTCCTTATGGCCCGCATTGGTCGGCGAACCGAAATTCGGTCTAGAACAAGCTCTGCTCTGTTCAAACCGCAAGTTTGGATTGTATAGCCGCCACAAGCGCTTGGGCCGTCCACTTTATTGCTAGGCCTAACTATCGGGAGCTCTTCCGATGCTTTCCAAACGAGCTCCAAGGCGGGGTCACGTCGGCTGGGGTCAATGAGTAAGGGATCTTCGTCGACTAAGTTGCATTGAATGCCAATTGCTCTTCGTCCACGCACCTCAAATTTGCTGGCCTTCCCAAAGCTATGTTTTGCGGGCTTGCTTAGAAGTGTTTCTACATCCTCTCGCGTCATGTTCTCGGTGACTATGTGCTGCTTAATACCCTGATTACAGTCTCGGCACGTGGGCAGCAGGTTCTCCCTGTTAATTGTCACTGAGAACTGACCCGGCGGGGGTGCGGACGAAAACTTGGACTATCTTGGAGATAGTTCATGTATA
>NZ_JBGQOQ010000026.1:0-52434 GCF_052119765.1 Pseudorhodobacter sp. W20_MBD10_FR17
TCCAGCCATTGTTTAGTCCTCCTGAAAACGGGATAATCATATCCCAATTGGTGGACCACTTCAGTGGGGGCATTCCACCAAATAGCGTTTCGTTGAGCCATTCGTTCCGCAGCTTTCCCTTTCCGTCGATAGGGCTGTTCTGCTGGCGTTTTCATGTCCTGCGCCTGATATAGGCATCGGTTGTTGTAAAAGTTGAACTGTTACCCGGCAGGGTTTTGCATCGCAAAACACGAGGGGGCAGTCTCCTAATGGCGCGGGTTGCGTGCTGGGTGCTGGGTGCTGTCGAAGCGTTGACGGTGAACATATTGCACAAACATAGTTTGCAGCGCAAACCACTGCTCGGTAACAGACGGGATTGGTATTATCTAAGCGCGATCTTGGGCAATTACATCCGCTACACCTCGTGCGATTTGCCTGAACAACCATCGCCGGCGAAGCAATTCAGCCCATCAACGCGGCTTTTGATAATGCAAACCCAGAATTGATCCAGCGCTGCTCCAAATCACGAAGACGGTCGCCCAGCGCTTTGCCTTGCAAAGTCGGCATCAAATCAGCGGCAGTTACGGGAAAAACAGCTTTTGCACCATTTTCAATACCCTCTTGCCAGCCCTCTGGTGGCAAGCTTTCGAACAGAGCAGCGCGACACAAAACAATTGCCTTCGCCACCGACAGCCCGTGACGATAGCCAAGCTCTTGTGGCGGGCGCATGTTTCCAACTTCATCTCGTATCAGGGTCACTTGTGCCAATTCACTGCGCGACAATCGCAAGCTTTCGATGGTGCCGCCCAAAACAGCCAGCCGCGTCAGCCAATCTTGTGCCCCCAAATGCACCGCAATAGGCAATGCCCGCGCATCGGCACCCGGCAAGGCTGCCGCCAAAACACCCGATTGCGCCATGGCGGCCACAGCCATCGAAGGGTCAGGCGCCGAAAGCAATTTGCGCAGCTCGGCCCCTACCCGTTCGCGCGAAAGTGTCTCTATACCTGCGGAATGTGCAGCACAGGCTGCAAATCCTTCGGCATCCAAGCCTTGCGCAGGGTCGCCATACCAAGCGAAAAACCGGAAAAACCGCAAGATGCGAAGGTAGTCTTCGGTAATGCGCAAATCGGCGTCACCCACAAACCGCACAAGCCGCGCCACAAGGTCGGGTAGCCCGCCCAATGGGTCGACAACAGTGCCATCCGCCCGCGCATAAAGGGCGTTCATCGTGAAATCACGCCGTGCAGCATCCTCAGCCAGATCGGTTGAAAACCGCACGGTCGCGTGTCGGCCATCGGTTTCAACATCTTGGCGAAAAGTGGTCACCTCATGCGCCGCGCCCTTGGCAATGACGGTCACCGTCCCATGCTCAATACCCGTTGGTATTACCCTAAAACCGGCACTTTCTGCTATATTAGTGATGTTTTTTGGCGTTGCATCTGTCGCGATGTCAATGTCATTCACCGGCGCATCGATCAAGGCATTCCGAACGCAACCACCAACAAACAAGGCCTGAAAGCCCGCTACCTCTAAGGCGTGGCACAAGGCTTGTGTGCCGGAATGATGCAGCCAATTGCCCGTTACCCGCATCACACCATTCTTTCGGCCAAACCGCGCAATATTCGCGCAGTAGCGCCCCAAATATAATAAGGGCCATAAGGGACAGTGTAATAGTGCCGTATTTCTCCGCGCCACGCGCGGGCCTCAACCCTAAAATTGGCTAGGTTAATGACGAAATCCAGCGGCACAAAAAATGCTTCGTCCACCTCTCCCGCCTCAGGTATTGGGTTAAACGGGCCTGTTATTTTCGCCAATACCGGCGTCATGGTAAAGCCGGTTACCGTCTCATGCGCAGGTAAAGTACCCAGAACGGTCACCAAAGACGGCGGCAAGCCCACCTCTTCTTGGGCCTCGCGCAGGGCAGCGGCGGTGACATCGGCATCACACGGATCAAGCTTGCCCCCAGCAAAAGCAATCTGACCGGGGTGATGCTTTAAATGCGAAGATCGCTTGGTCAGCAACAGATGCGGACCAGTGCTGAATTCTTGCACCGCCACCAATACGGCAGCGGCACGCAGCTTTCGCCCCGGAGGCAAGACGATACCGGGGTTCAGGTCAAAATCCGATGATGCGCCGGTTTCCCGTTCAAGGGCCCGGCGCAAGGCATCAGGTTTCATCCGGCTGTATCCCCAGCGTTTTCGGGTCCAACACATAATGTGAACTGCAAAACTGGCAATCCGCCGTGATCACACCGTCTTCGGTGATCATGTCGGCCAAATCGTCAGCCGTATAGATCGAAAGCGATTCGCGTACCCGTTGCTCGGAACAGGTGCAGCCAAAACGAATGGGCTGCGGATCAAAAACACGCGGCTGCTCTTCGTGGAACAGGCGGATGAGCAGATCCGTTGGTGCAACCTGTGGGCCGATAAGCTCAATTTCTTCAACTGTATCCAGCAAAAGATTCGCACGGCGCCAGTTTTCGCCCTCGTCATCATCCAGCAAATCTTGATGACCAAGCAAGCCGCCTTCGCCAGACCCACCTTCGCCCTGCGCCGAGGGTGACGCCTTGGGCATCATCTGCAACATGACCCCGCCCGCACGCCATGCCGCATTTTCACCGGGTAACGTGCTTTTGCCAAAGCTTAGCTGAAAGCGGGTTGGCAACTGTTCGGATTGGGCGAAATACGCCTCGGCACAGTCCGAAAGCGATGATCCGGCAATCGGGGTGATCCCCTGATAAGGCACCATACCCGCGCCTTGGTCGATCAGGATCGCGAAAAAACCTTCGCCGATCAGGGAAAACGGCTCTTTCCCGTCGATATCGGCGTCTTTATCAAAGGCGGCATAGGCCCGCACGCGCGCAGGTTCGCCATCTTCGGTCGGGCCGTAATAGTCGGTCGCAATCATGCTAACAGGGCCATCGCCCCGAATTTGCAGCGAAAGCTTCCAACGCAATTTAATGGTTTGGCCGATCATCGCCGTCAAAAGCGTAGCTTCTGCGACCAGTGCCTCTATCTGCGGTGGATATTCATGTTGCTTCAGCACAGACTCCAGCGCACCATCAAGACGCGCGACGCGACCCCGGATGTCAGAGTTATCAAGCTGAAATGGTAGGACGGTATCGTCCCAAGCGATTTTTTTTCCGATAGTCATGGGGTTCCCTTGGCAAGCCAGCCTTGGCATACCGCTAACATATAGGGACAGCAACCAAAGGACCAAGGGGGTATCGATGATTAAACGTTATGGTGACGCGCCGAAACCGGGCCAAAGCTATACGCGGCGGCCGGGCGTCTATGCGATTTTGCACCGCGACGGCGAGGTTTTGCTGACGCATCAGGCGGTGCCAACGTCAGAAATCCAGCTTCCGGGTGGCGGAATTGATGCCGGCGAAAACCCCATCGCCGCGCTGCATCGCGAAGTTTATGAGGAAACGGGGTGGCACATGACCCTACAGTTCAAATTTGGCACCTTTCGCCGCTTTGCCTTTATGCCCGAATACAACCTTTGGGCTGAAAAGATTTGCACCATTTATGTTGGCCGCCCCACATTGCAAATGTCCGCCCCGACCGAGCCGGACCACGAACCGCTTTGGATGCCAATAAAAAGTGCGGCATCCGTTTTGGGCAACCCGGGGGACCGCGCGATGATGGAAAGCTTTGCACGGCTAGTTCTTTAACAGAAACAGCGCGCCAGAAACATCGTCCGGGAAATCTTCACCGCCGAAATGCGCTGACAGATCCCAGACGAGCGCCTCAAGCAACGCAGAACTGCCCATAGCCAAATTTGCCTGCAAAATTTTGGACAATCCGTCTTCCCCCAACTCTTCACCAAGCGGCGACGGGCATTCTGTTACCCCATCTGAGACCAAAAAAAGGCGATCCCCCGGACCTAGTGTTGCTTCAACCCGCTCGTACTCGGCGCTTGGGATCAGGCCGATCGGCATGCCGCCCGAACCAATATACTCAATCTCGCCGCTATCACGAATCAGCACGGGATGCGGATGACCCGCTTGCACCATCTGCACATTTCCCGTTCTTAGATTGATATCCGCGTAGGCGAGCGTGAAATACTGCTCGACCTGAATATCATTAAACATCATGCGATTCAGACGGGCCGCAACCACCTCTGGTGGATGTGCATCTTTTTCGCCAAATTCACCCCGCATCAAGGCAACATTTTGATCGGGGGAAGACCCCGAAAGTAAGCCAGAAAGCCGTGCCGTCATCATCGCCGAGGCGACGCCATGGCCAGAAACATCAACAGAATATACCCCGATTCGCTGTGCATTAATTTCAAAAAAACCAGCCAGATCGCCGCCGACATGGCCCGAAGGGCGTAGCAAAACCGAAACCTCGCCCCGCCCGAAATCGCGAAACCTTTCACGCACCAAGGTTTGCTGTAATTTCCGAGCCTCGATCAAATCACGATCAAGCGAATCATATACCTTTTGCAGCTCATCCAATGTGGCACTGATAAGCCGGTTCTTTTGCACCAGTTCAGACTGCATTCCCAAAATACGTTCGCCGGCCCGCAATCGCGCCCGCAATTCATCAGGGTTAACAGGCTTGGCTAAGAAATCATCGGCGCCACAATCCAGCCCGTCCGCGATCTCACCTTTTTCGGATTTTGCTGTTAGCAGAATAAAATAGCCATAGCCTTCGCGCGGTAAGGCCCTGAAAGAACGGCAAAAATCCAGCCCGTTCATCTCGGGCATCATCCAGTCGCTTAGCACGATGTCAAAACAGGTTTCCTGGCACAGCGCCAAAGCCGAAACCCCCGAATCCGCCTCGGTTACTTTATAGCCCCCCCGCGTAAGAGCCAGCGCCAAAATCCGCCGCTGCGCGCGACTGTCATCCACAACCAACACGTGCCGAGGCGTCGCAGTCGCGCCCACTTTCAATGTTTTTTCTGGCATCACTGCAGCCACAGCTTTTCCCTTTGCTTTACCTCCTTCGGATATGCCGCGAAAAACTTAAGGCCCTATGAACCGTAAAACTTTCAGTTTCTTAGCCTTTCGAAAACACAAGTTGTTAAGAACGGTGCCCCAAAATGCCCAGCATATGGGTGGAGACAGCAAACCGTAGGGGTTATTATGATAGATTGGGGCCGTGTACGTGAGCTTCGCAATGAAATCGGGGCCAAAGATTTCGATGAAGTGGCGCAACTTTTTCTGGAAGAAACCGATGAGGTTTCCGCGAATCTGGTTAACAACACTTCACCACAAGCAATTGAATCCGCACTGCATTTTTTAAAAGGAAGCGCCCTTAACCTAGGCTTTTTCAAGCTCGCAGCATTATGCCAGACCGGTGAAAAGGCGGCATCTTTGGGCGCAATCGACGGAATAGACTTGCGTCAGGTTGCCGCAGTCTATCAAGCGTCAAAAGCCGCCTTTGAGGCAGGTGAACCCACCGAGGGTGCCGCATAACTGCTAGATCAAAAACTCGGCAAGCGCTTCATCTGCCGTAATGTCGCGAAAGGTAAAGCCCGCACTGTCCATATTGCCAAACAACTGCCTAAAATTATCGGCGTTTTTCGTCTCAATACCAATCAAAACAGACCCAAAGTTTCGCGCCGATTTCTTAAGGTATTCAAACCGCGCGATATCATCATCGGGGCCAAGCATCATCAAAAACTCGCGCAGCGCGCCGGGGCGTTGAGGCATGCGTAGAATGAAGTATTTCTTCAATCCGGCATAGCGCTGCGCCCGTTCTTTTACCTCGGGCAGACGCTCAAAATCGAAATTCCCGCCAGAGGTTACGCAAACAACGGTTTTTCCGACAATTTGGTCTGCCAAACTGGGCAGCACATCCACCGAAAGCGCGCCTGCAGGTTCCAAGACGATGCCCTCAACATTCAGCATCTCTAGCATAGTCGTGCAAATCCGATCCTCGGGCGCGAGCAAAACATCGGCCGGATCAACCCATTTCAGCATCTCAAACGTGCAGGCCCCCAGCCGCGCGACGGCTGCCCCATCAACAAAAGAGTTCACCTTGGGAATCGTCACCGGCGCACCACTGGCCAAAGCCGCCGTCAGGCTGGCCCCACCCAAAGGTTCAACAAACCGAAACTGCGTTTCTGGCGCAACCTGACGCATAAACCCCGTCACACCCGACGCAAGACCGCCGCCGCCAACCGGCAGCACAATCATATCTGGCGCGCGGCCAAGCTGTTCCAAAATCTCAACCGCAACACTCGCCTGCCCTTCAATCACATCAGGGTCATCAAAGGGCGACAGAAAATGCGCGCCTTTTTCGGCACAAAACTTTTGCGCGGCACTTAGGGTTTGGTCAAAATAATCGCCCGTCAGCACGATTTCGATACTATCCCCGCCAAAAACGCGGGTTTTGTCTATCTTTTGCTGCGGCGTTGTCACCGGCATAAAGATCGTTCCGCGCACCCCGAAATGACGGCATGCATAGGCCACACCCTGCGCATGGTTGCCCGCGCTGGCACAAACAAATTGGCCTTGCGACGGGTTGTTACTGCGCACTTTGCGCATCGCATTCACCGCGCCTCGGATTTTATACGACCGAACAGGCGCCAAATCTTCGCGCTTCAGCCAAATCTCGGCATTATAACGTGCAGATAAATGGTCATTGCGCTGCAACGGCGTCGGATCAAAAAGATCACGCAGGGCGGCGGTGGCGGTGCGGGCGGCTTGGGCGAAATCATTCATAATTTCGATTAGACCCAACCGGCCCCAAAAGACAAGTCTGACAATAGCGCACACCTCAATAGGTTCAGAAAATGCAAGGATTAGCAAAGCAGACGACAAAGCCCGCAGCCAATGCTTGCCCTTAGCGCAAATACCCAGTAATCGCAGGGAAATTGCGAAGGAGAAGCCCATGTCTGCCGCCCCGAAATTTACCCCGAAAAAAGTCGTCCTCGCCTATTCCGGCGGTCTTGATACATCGATCATCCTGAAATGGTTGCAAACCGAATACGGCTGTGAGGTTGTCACCTTTACCGCCGATCTCGGCCAAGGCGAAGAGCTGGAGCCAGCCCGCCAAAAAGCCGTTTTGCTGGGGATTGACCCGAAAAACATCCATATTGAGGATGTCCGCGAAGAGTTCGTTCGCGATTTCGTGTTCCCAATGTTCCGCGCCAATGCGCTGTACGAAGGGCTGTATCTGCTTGGAACATCCATCGCGCGGCCTTTGATTTCCAAACGTTTGGTGGAATTGGCGCATGAACACGGGGCCGATGCGGTTGCACACGGCGCAACTGGCAAGGGCAACGATCAGGTTCGGTTTGAACTGTCTGCCTATGCCTTGGACCCTGCAATCAAAGTTATCGCGCCGTGGCGTGAGTGGGATTTGACCAGCCGCACCAAGCTGCTGGAATTTGCCGAAGCAAACCAGATCCCGATTGCCAAGGATAAGCGCGGCGAAGCGCCGTTCTCGGTCGATGCGAACCTGTTGCACACGTCTTCAGAAGGCAAAGCCTTGGAAGACCCCGCGCAGGAAGCACCGGAATATGTATATCAGCGCACCGTTTCGCCCGAGGAAGCCCCGAACACACCCGAGTATATCGAGGTGACGTTTGAAAAAGGCGACGCGATCGCAATTAATGGCGAGGCGATGAGCCCGGCCACGATCTTGACCAAGCTGAACGAACTGGGCGGTGCACACGGGATTGGCCGTCTCGACTTTGTTGAAAACCGTTTCATCGGTATGAAGTCGCGCGGCATCTATGAAACCCCCGGCGGCACCGTGCTGCTCGAGGCCCACCGCGCGATCGAACAAATCACGCTGGATGCTGGTTCGGGCCATTTGAAAGACAGCATCATGCCGCGCTATGCCGAGCTGATTTATAACGGCTTCTGGTTCAGCCCCGAGCGAGAAATGTTGCAAGCTTTGATCGACAAATCGCAAGAGCATGTGTCGGGTACTGTCCGGTTGAAGCTGTATAAAGGCGTGGCGAGCTGTGTTGGCCGCTGGTCCGATCACAGCCTCTATTCCGAGGCGCATGTCACGTTCGAAGACGATGCCGGCGCTTACGATCAAAAGGATGCGGCGGGCTTTATTAGGTTGAATGCGTTGCGTTTGAAGCTGATCGCGACACGGAATGCACGGGTAAAGTAACGGCTGAAAAACACGCTAAAATATTGATAATAAACGATATTTATGATGTGACGTCGGCATGTTGAACTTTAAAACGCGGCCTCTTTCATCGGGGGCCGCGTTTTTATTTGCGTTGCATTTTAACTGCTCGCCCAAATTTTGACGTGGTGTTTACCCTTGCGGCGCATTGCTTTCAAAGGTGCAGAAAGATGCGACTCAGTGCAAAAGGAGCATGACCAAATGCAAATCACATCAGCCGCTAGCTATATGCAGAACGCTACGCAGCAATCGTCAAAATTGACCGTGCAGCAAGGCCAAAAACTGAATGAGTTTCTAACCAATTACGACTCGTCAAACCTATCTGAAAACGATGCGAAAGAAATTGTTTCGCAGATCAAAGAGCTGGGGATCAAAGCAGGTTCCAGCCTTGCCACGGCTCTGGAAACCAACGGGATTGACGCCAAAGGTTTGGCCGAACTGGCCGGCGTTCAAGGGGCCGAGGGCACCAAGCCCAGCGGGCCGCCCCCCGGCGGCGGCCAAGGTGGCCCAGGCGGCGCAGGTGGCCCACCCCCAAGCGGCGGCAAAGGGCGGGATAGCGTCGATGACACCGCCGTTTCTCTGATCTCTGATGTGCTGGAAAGCTATACCAGTGCGGCCGAAACTGACGGCACCACCCAATCATTTTGGTCGGTGTTAGAACCGGCACTGCAAGCGGCAGGCTATGACACAACGAAATCAGTCATTGATTTTTATGCCTAAAGCCTAGCGGCCTTTTCGCGCCATGCGAGGGGGCCGCTATATTTTATGCTGGGCAAGGGTTTCGTACAGCGGCAAGGCTGCTCCAAGCAAATCGGCATAGTCATCCGACAGGGTTGGAAGCGGGCCTTCAGCATCCTCAAACCCAGTCGAACGGTGAACAGCGCCGTACCAATGCGGCGCCCACGCGCCATCATCGGGGTGGCCGCCGACAGGCCAGTGCAGCATGTTTTGAGTGTAGGGCATGCCCAAAGCTGCGCAAAGCTTGGCCAATGCGGCGGCAGGGTTGGCACGGATATCAGAACTGTCGATGACGATGGGCGGCTGGCCAAGGCGGTTTGTTTCCGAATGGAACAAGGCGGCCTGCTGCACAAAGCCGATATCATTCAGCGTTGGCCCCTGCCGTTTGCGGGCATACGAGGCGATAACGCGGGCCGGGTGACGGATAAGAAAGACGTTCTTGCATTGCGCCATCCACGACAGATCCATGCCCGGCAGCATGTGGTGCGTCATGTGTTTTTGGTAGAAATACGGCTTTTCATGCGGGTTTGGGCCGATCAGATCAGCCACAACCTGCGCCGGATCGCTGGATTGGGTTGCCAGCGTTTCGGTCTGCATCGGATGGGTTTGGCCCGATTGCGTAAGATACGCGGCGTAGAACGGTTCATCTACCACCCCGCAATCACCGCGGGCCGCAAAGCTGTACATCATAGCGGTTGAAAGGTTGCGCGGGCCGGACCACATGGCGATTTTCATATAAGCTTTCCGATTGTTAGTTACCCGAGGGTATGAGCTTCACCTTGCCGTGACAACACCATTGTTACGGTTGCGCGGCTGGCAGATGCCGCGTCATGCTGGCGCAAATGGAGGGTTAAGCATGTTGAAATGGGTTTTGGTGGCGTTGGCGATGAGCGCGGGGGCAGCACATGCGGCCACCGAAAAGGCGATTGTTGCCGGCGGGTGTTTTTGGTGTGTCGAGTCGGATTTTGAGTCCGTTCCAGGGGTGAAATCTGTGGTGTCTGGCTATACCGGCGGCAAGACGGCGAACCCGACCTACAAGCAAGTTGGAAAGGGTGGCACCGGTCATTATGAGGCCGTAGAAATTGCGTTTGATCCAGCAAAAATAAGCTATGCCAAGATTATAGAGCTGTATTTCCGGTCGGTCGACCCAACGGATGCGGGCGGGCAGTTTTGTGATCGGGGTGAAAGCTATCGGACGGCGGTATTTGCGCTAAATGCGCAGCAAAAGGCTGTGGCCGAGGCCGCGAAGGCCGAGGCGGAGCGCGCTTTGAAACGCAAGATTGTGACGCCAGTGCTTATGGCGGGGCCGTTTTATAAGGCCGAAGGCTATCATCAAGATTACTATAAGGGCAGCAATATCGTGATCACCCGCCGCGGGCCAAAGGCGCAATCAGAGGCATATAAGTTTTACCGCGATGCTTGCGGGCGGGATACGAAGGTAAAGTCGCTTTGGGGCCAGGCCGCAGCTTTTGCGCATTAAGGGGCGGATTCCAGAAAGGAATCCACCTCGCCGCCGTTCGGCATTGCGGCCGCCGCACCTGTACGGGTGACTTGCAAAGCGGCGGCGGCCGTGGCGCGGCGCAGCGCTTGATCGGGCGGCAGCCCAGCATCGAGGGCGGCCGCGATCGTGCCGGCAAAGCAATCGCCTGCGCCTGTGGTATCGACCGGATTAACCGGAAATGAAGGAATGAACAGCGGGCTGGCGGTGGGGCTGTGCCACTCGGCCCCGTCGGCACCTTTGGTAATGATGACGTTGCAATTTGGCATGGCACCAAGGGCTTGGGTCATCTCGGCGGCCTCGCCCGCGTTCATCAGCAGTAGATGCGCGTAAGGGATGGCCTGCTGCAGTGGCGCAAGGTCAAACGGGGCTGGGGTGTACAAAACGCGCAACCCCATATCGGCGGCAAGGCGGATGGTGGCCGACTGGGCCGAAGTTTCGTTCTGAACCAGCAACAGATCTTTGGGGCGCGCAGAGGCCAAGGCGCGGGTGGCATGAGAATCCGTGATTTGGCGATTTGCACCCGGATAGAGGATGATGCTGTTTTCGGCGGCAGGATCGACCTGAATAATCGCGTGTCCGGTGGGCCGAGTGATTTGCAAAACGTTGCTGGTGTTGACCCCGTAGCCGTGTAGCTCATCCAAAACCCAAGCGGAATCGGGGCCGATGGCACCGATGTGAAAGACCTTAGCACCAGCTTTGCTAGCTGCGACAGATTGGTTTGCGCCTTTGCCACCGAGGCCCTTGGTATAGTCGGTGGCGGCAAGGGTTTCACCCGGTTTGGCCAGATGTGGGACGTGGTAAACATGGTCGATATTGATAGAGCCGAGGGTATAAATCGCCATGTTTGTACCTTTAATTTGCAGGCGCGGGGTTGCCGCTGCGAACCCCGGAGTATTTTGAACAAGACGGGGCTGATGAGGGCCCCGTCTCGCGGTTTAGCCCACTTTGCACGCGGCGAGAACGGCCATGTTTAGAATATCATTCACCGTCGAAGAGGTGCTGCAAATTTGGATCGGGTGGTTCACGCCGGTCAAGATCGGTCCGATGACAGTGGCACCGGCCATTTCTTGCATCAGTTTAACCGAGATCGAAGCAGAATGGCGCGCGGGAACCACCAAGATATTGGCTGGACCCGTAAGGCGGCTAAAGGGGTAATGCGCTGCGGCCTCGGGGTTAAGGGCGACATCGACAGTCATTTCCCCTTCGTATTCGAAATCGACTTTGCGCTTGTCGAGAACCTTCGGGGCCTCGTGCATCTTGGTCGCGCGCTCGGAAACCGGATAACCAAAGGTCGAGAACGAGACGAAGGCGACCCGCGGCTCTAGCCCAAGGTTGCGCGCAACACCGGCCGCTTTGGTGGCAATGGTGGCGAGGTCTTCCGGTTCGGGCCATTCATGGACCAACGTATCGGCGATCAGCACAATTTTACCTTTGTGCAGCAAGGCGGTTACCCCCACTGCGCCATCGGTCGCTTTGGCATCAAAGACGTGGTTGATATGCGACAAAACATGCGCCGATTTGCGCGTGACGCCGGTGACAAGGCCGTCACCGTGACCGTGGGCCAACATCAGGGACGCAAAAACATGCCGGTCGCGGGCGGCAAGGCGGTGAATATCAAGCCGGTCGAAACCGTTGCGTTGCAGGCGGTTATACAAAAATTCGCGATAGGTATCGAGGTGGCGGGTGTTGGCGGCGTTTACGACCTCAAGCTCTCGCACCGCATCGCCGAGGCCTGCGGTTTCCAACTTTTCTTTGACGTCTGATTCGCGGCCGACAACGATGGATTTGCCAAGACCGGCACGCTGATAGGCCACGGCGGCGCGCAACACGCGCGGGTCATCGCCCTCGGCAAAAATCATCCGGGCCTGCGCCTGTTTCGCACGCGCGTGCAGCCCTTGAAGGATCGACGCCGTCGGGTCCATCCGCGACTTCAGGGTAAGCTCGTAAGCGTGCAAATCGACGATAGGGCGGCGGGCGACACCGGTATCCATGCCAGCCTTGGCGACTGCGGGCGGGATAACGTAAATCAGGCGCGGGTCGAACGGGGTGGGAATGATGTAATCACGGCCAAACGACAGCTTGCGGCCGTAAGCCATTGCCACCTCATCCGGCACATCTTCGCGGGCAAGTTTGGCCAATGCGTTGGCGCAGGCGATTTTCATTTCATCATTGATCGCGCGGGCGTGGATGTCGAGCGCCCCGCGAAACAGATAGGGGAACCCGAGGACGTTGTTCACCTGATTTGGATAATCGGAACGGCCTGTGGCAACGATTGCATCAGGGCGCACGGCATGGGCATCTTCGGGTGTGATTTCGGGATCGGGGTTGGCCATCGCAAAGATAACGGGGTTTTCGGCCATATTAGTGACCATCTCTTGTGTAACCGCCCCTTTCGCAGACACCCCGAGAAAGACATCAGCGCCCTTCATCGCGTCGTCCAGCGTGCGCAGATCGGTGTTGGCGGCATGGGCCGATTTCCACTGGTTCATGCCCTCGGTCCGGCCTTGATAGATCACACCTTTGGTGTCGCACATGATGCAATTATCATGCTTGGCCCCCATAGATTTCAGCAGCTCTAGACACGCAATGCCTGCGGCCCCTGCCCCGTTCAACACAATGCGGCAGTCTTCGATCTTTTTGCCTGAAATTTCCAAGGCGTTAATCAAACCCGCTGCGCAGATTACAGCCGTACCGTGCTGATCATCATGGAAAACGGGGATATCCATGATCTCTTTCAGCCGCTGCTCGATGATGAAACACTCGGGCGCCTTGATATCTTCTAGGTTAATCCCGCCAAAGGTGGGCCCCATAAGAGAAACCGCTTTGATGATTTCCTCGGCGTCTTCGGTATCAAGTTCGATATCAATCGCGTTCACGTCGGCGAAGCGTTTGAACAGAACGGCCTTGCCCTCCATCACCGGTTTTGACGCCAGCGCGCCAAGGTTACCCATGCCCAAAATTGCCGTGCCGTTAGAAATAACAGCGACCATATTGCCTTTGACCGTATAATCATACGCGGTTTCAGGATTGTCGGCGATGGCCTGCACAGGAACAGCAACGCCCGGGCTGTAGGCAAGCGACAAATCACGCTGGGTCGCCATCGGCGTTGACGCTGTGATCTCATATTTGCCTGGCTTTGGCTCAAGATGATAGGCGAGGGCTTCTTCGGGGGTAACGCGGTTCTTGGACGACATGGGCTAACTTTCTGTAAGACTTCCACGATACTAAGGACGCATGGCCGCTGACACAACTTTGTTAGCGCCCAACATTACGCGGCAAATGGACCCCCTTTCACCTTGGCCCGTGGTTTTGTAGGGTCGGGGCGAAACTGGGGGTGTGCTTTGAATACCGAAACTGCAACGCCGATGATGGTGCAATATCTGGAAATTAAGGGACGGCACCGCGATGCGCTGCTGTTTTACCGGATGGGCGATTTCTATGAGATGTTTTTTGACGATGCCGTGAATGCAGCGGCCGCGCTAGATATTGCGCTGACAAAACGCGGCAAGCATCTGGGCGAGGACATCGCGATGTGCGGCGTACCAGTGCATGCCGCCGAAGGATATTTGCTGACGCTAATCCGCAAGGGCTTTCGGGTGGCGATTGCCGAGCAAATGGAGAACCCCGCCGAGGCGAAAAAGCGCGGGGCAAAATCGGTTGTCGCACGCGATGTGGTGCGGTTGGTCACGCCGGGAACCTTGACCGAAGACACGTTACTAGATGCGCGGCGGCACAATTTCTTAGCCGCTTTTAGCGAAGTCAGAGACGTAGCTGCTCTGGCTTGGTGCGATATTTCTACGGGAGAGTTTCGTGTGATGCCCTGCCCTGCCACACGGTTGGGGCCAGAATTGGCGCGGCTTGTGCCAAAGGAATTGCTCGTCGTCGACGGGTTTGATTTATCGCTGGAAGAGGGACCCGCGATAACCCCGCTGGCACGATCGAGCTTTGACAGCGCCGGGGCGGAACGCAAGCTGTGTGGTCTGTTTGGTGTGGCCTCGCTCGAGGGTTTTGGGAATTTCGACCGCGCCGAGGTTTCGGCGATGGGGGCGCTGGTTGACTATCTGGACCTAACACAGCGCGGGAACCTACCGCTTTTGCGGCCGCCAATACATGAAGATCCGGGTGGGTTGGTGCAGATTGATGCATCGACGCGGCGGAACCTTGAAATTACGGCGGCGCTGTCGGGGGGCAAGGAAGGATCGTTGCTGGCAGCAATTGACAGGACCTTGACGGCGGCAGGCGGGCGCTTATTGGAACGGCGGCTTTCGGCGCCGTCACGCGATTTGACCGTGATCCATGAACGGCTGGAAATGGTTCGGTTTATGCGGGATCAGAGCCGTTTTCGCACAGACCTACGCGATTTTTTGCGGCGCTGTCCCGACACAGACCGTGCCCTGTCACGCCTTGCGTTAGACCGTGGCGGGCCACGCGATTTAACTGCGATACGGACCGGTCTGGAACAAGCGCGCTTGCTGAGCGCTGTGATCGGATCGCAAGGCCCCCACTTGCTGCAAAGCGCCGCAATTGCTTTGACAGGGCATGACACATTGCACGCATTGCTGGATGCAGCACTGGTGGCAGAACCACCGCTTTTGGCCCGAGACGGTGGGTTTATCGCTGCAGGTTATGATTCGGAGCTGGATGAAGCCCGCACATTGCGCGATGAAGGCCGCGCAGTGATTGCGGCGATGCAGGCCGATTATGCGGCGCAAACCGGTATCAGCAGCCTAAAGATCAAGCACAACAACGTGCTGGGCTATTTCGTTGATGTAACCTCGACCCACGCCGAAAAGATGCTGTCAGCCCCCCTATCGGAAACCTTTATCCATCGGCAAACCACAGCCGGACAAGTGCGGTTTACAACCGTACCGCTGTCGGAAATGGAAACCAAGATTCTGAACGCAGGCAATCTGACGCTGGAAATCGAAAAGCGGCACTATGCGAGCTTGCGCCAAGCGATTTTGGATGAGGCAGCAGCGCTGTCTGGTACTGCGCGGGCGATTGCCGAGATCGATTTAGCCGCAGCTTTTGCCGATTTGGCAGCCGAGGAAAACTGGGTTGAGCCTGTGGTTGATAACAGCCGCGCCTTTGCGATTACAGGCGGGCGGCACCCTATTGTCGAACGCGCTTTGCGCAAGCAAGGTGGTCCACAGTTTGTGGCAAATGACTGCGATGTCTCGGCTGGGGATACAGCGGCGATTTGGCTGCTGACTGGTCCCAACATGGCGGGTAAATCGACGTTTCTACGGCAAAACGCGCTGATCGCTCTTTTGGCACAGGCGGGTAGCTTTGTGCCGGCAAAATCTGCACATATCGGCCTTGTTAGTCAGCTTTTTAGCCGCGTCGGGGCGGCGGATGATCTGGCGCGCGGACGGTCCACCTTTATGGTGGAAATGGTTGAGACGGCGGCGATTTTGCATCAGGCTGATGCGCGCGCGCTAGTGATCTTGGACGAAATCGGGCGCGGTACAGCGACCTATGACGGGCTGTCAATTGCTTGGGCCACGCTGGAATATCTACACGATAAAAACCAATGTCGCGCGCTATTTGCCACGCATTACCATGAAATGACATCACTTGCTGGCAAGCTAGCAGGTGTAGAAAATGCCACCGTTAGCGTAAAGGAATGGGAAGGTGACGTAATTTTCTTGCACGAGGTGCGCAAAGGTGCTGCAGATCGGTCTTACGGCGTGCAGGTCGCCAAACTGGCCGGATTGCCAGAGGCCGTAACCGACAGGGCCAAAGTTGTACTAGAGGCTTTGGAGGCCGGCGAACGTACCGGCGGCAAGCAAAAGGCACTGATCGATGACTTGCCCTTGTTTAGGGCCGCCCCTCCTGCCCCAACCATTAAGCCTACAAAGGCCTCAGGCGTCGAAGAAAGGTTGCGTGACGTTCTGCCCGATCAACTAACGCCAATGGAGGCACTCAGTCTCATTTATGAACTCAAGAGCCAGCTAAAGCCATGACCACTTTCTGTTCGGTATAAATATCCTCGGGGGTCCGGGGGCAGACAGCCCCCGGCGCTTGCCAAGTAATCAGCCCGCAGTCGAGGAAACGCCAACTTGCGCAGGGCGCAGCAGACGGTCGTGAAGCATAAAGCCCTCGGTCATCACTTGGATGATTTGACCGGCTTTAGTGCCGGGAACCGGTGCCTCGAACATGGCTTGGTGCAACTGCGGATCAAACTTTTCGCCAATGTCGGGAACGATTGGCGTCATGTTATGCTTAGTCATCACAGACAGCAATTCACGCAAGGTCAGCTCTACACCTTCAATAATCGGCGAAGCCTCGGCGCGGTGATGGTCGGTGGCAGCATCGAGGGCGCGGCGCAGGTTGTCGTAGACGGGCAACAAATCACGGGCAAGCTTAGATCCGCCGTATTGCTCGGCCTCACGCCGGTCACGTTCGCCGCGTTTGCGGGCGTTTTCGGCATCGGCGAGCGCGCGCATAAATCGGTCGCGAAAGTCGTCACGCTCGGCGCGGACGGCATGCAACTCATCCATCACGGGCTCGGCGCCGAATTCGGACATATCAATTTCGGCTGCTGCCGTGTCTAGGGGGTCGGTTTTGGCTGCATGTTCGTTGGCCATGTCGTCTTTCCTTGTTTCACTCATTCGCAATCATCCTCTTGACCGGTCGGATATCAGCCGGCCGACAAGCTGGGCTGTATAGTCAACGATGGGGACGATGCGGCCATAATTCAACCGCGTCGGACCAATCACGCCGACAGCGCCGATGATCTTTCGATCAGCGTTCATATAGGGAGAAACAACAAGAGACGACCCCGAAAGTGAGAACAACTTGTTTTCAGAGCCAATAAAAATGCGGACACCTTCGCCTTCTTCGGTCAGCTCCAGAAACTCGGCGATATCGCGCTTGCGTTCAAGATCATCAAAGAGGTGCCGGATTCGATCAAAGTCTAATGCCTCGGTTGTGCCGTCGAGCAAGTTCGCCCTGCCCCGCACGATCAGGCGCTCGCTTTGTTCGCCCGGATTTTCCCACAGAACAAGGCCGGTTTCGACCAATTGCCGTGCGAGGATATCAATTTCCTGCCGATGGGTGCTGATCTCGGCGGTGACGGATTTGCGCAACTCGGTCAAGGTTTTACCGGCAGCAAGAGCGTTGAGAAAATTTGCAGCCTCTCGCATCGATGAGGGCGTTTGCCCGGGGGGTGGTGTGAACACACGGTTTTCGACGTGACTGTCAGCAAAGACCAGCACCACCAAGGCGCGCTCGGCACTTAGGCTAACGAACTCGATATGTTTGATCGGTGCTTCGTGTTTCGGGGTAAGCACAAGGCTGGCACCTTGGGTAATGCCGGACAAGGTGGAGCCGATACGATCCAGCAAAGTGCCCACATCTGATTGGCGATTGCCCATGGTAGCATCAATCAAATCGCGATCTTCGGCAGCGACCTCACCGACCTCTAGCACACCATCGACGAACATACGCAGGCCGGTTTGCGTAGGAATGCGGCCGGAGGACGTGTGCGGGCTGCCTAGCAAGCCGAGGTATTCGAGATCTTGCATCACGTTGCGGATGGTTGCAGCGCTGATCTTTTCCGACATGGTTCGGCTGAGCGTGCGCGAGCCGACAGGCCCACCCGAGGCCAGGTAGCCCTCAACCACGCGGCGAAACACCTCGCGCGAGCGGTCGTTAAGTTCGGACATGATGGCGGCGGGTCTGTTGTGATCGGTCATTAATCTGCTTCCAAGAGGCTTTGTACATTAAGGAGCAGCGGGCGCATTCGTCAATGAGGCTTGCATCCATATCGAGAGGACAGGTAACTGTGGATAAGTTTTTAAAAGGAATATCCTATGCGACCATCCGCCCGAGATCTGAACCAAATGCGCAACGTGACCATTGAAACCGGTGTGATGAAGCATGCCGAAGGGTCTTGTTTGATTAAGATGGGGGAAACGCATGTTTTGTGTTCGGCCTCTATCGAAGATCGCGCGCCATCGTTTTTGAAAAATACCGGGCAAGGTTGGATCACAGCGGAATATGGAATGCTACCGCGCGCAACGAATTCACGCAATCGGCGTGAGGCTGCTGTAGGCAAGCAAAGCGGGCGGACGCAGGAAATTCAGCGGCTTATTGGGCGGTCTTTGCGCGCCGGGGTTGATCGGCGGGCATTGGGTGAGCGGCAAATTGTTGTAGATTGCGATGTGTTGCAAGCCGATGGCGGGACGCGCTGTGCAGCTATTACAGGCGGCTGGGTTGCGCTGCGGTTGGCGATAAATAAGCTGATTAAGGCGGGGTTAGTGACATCTGATCCGATTGTTGACCATGTTGTCGCCGTGTCTTGTGGCATTTATGCAGGCCAACCAGTGTTGGATTTAGACTATGCCGAGGATTCGAACGCAGGCACAGATGGGAATTTTATTCTTACCGGCTCTGCGCGTTTGATTGAAGTTCAGTTGTCTGCCGAAGGGGCAACATTTTCGCGGGCCGAAATGGGTGAACTGATGGACTTGGCTGAGGCAGGTTGTGCCGAATTGGTCGCCGCGCAAAAAGCGGCACTGGCCTGAAGATGCGCAAGTTTGAAGGTACAACGCTTTTAGTCGCAACGCATAATGCGGGGAAGCTATCTGAGATAGAGGCCTTGCTGAAACCGTTTGGCGTTTCTGTGGTTTCTGCTGGGTCGCTCGGCCTGCCCGAACCTGCTGAAACTGAGGACAATTTTATTGGAAATGCCCGCATCAAGGCGCATGCGGCCGCCCAAGCTGCAGGATTAATCACGCTCGCTGACGATTCAGGCATCTGTGTTGATGGGTTGGGTGGCGCTCCGGGGGTTTATACCGCCGATTGGGCAGAAACGCCGAATGGCCGGGATTTCGAAATGGCGATGAAACGAACTTGGCGAGAGCTGGAAGAGGTTGGCGCGCCGCATCCACGCTCGGCTCGGTTTTGCTGTACGCTTGTCATGGCTTGGCCGGACGGCCACGATGAAGTTTTTGATGGCACCATGCCAGGCCAAGTTATTTGGCCAATGCGCGGAAATTTAGGGCATGGCTATGACCCTATCTTCCAACCTGACGGGTTTGATATAACTTTTGGCGAAATGGATGCCGGATTGAAGAACGAAATCAGCCATCGATCTGATGCTTTCCGCAAACTCGTCGCAGGATGTTTCACGTGAAACCATTTATCACTGTTGAGGATTGGCAAGTAGGCGGATTTGGATTGTATATTCACTGGCCATTTTGCCAATCAAAATGCCCCTATTGTGATTTCAACAGCCACGTTTCTGCCAACGTTGATCAGAAACGATGGGAAGCCGCGTATTTATCAGAGATCCAGCGCTTAGGTGCCGAGACAAGCGGTCGGGTTTTGCAAACCGTATTTTTTGGCGGCGGGACACCGTCACTCATGGCGCCAGAGCTGGTTCATGCATTGATTTCTAAGATCAAGGCCACTTGGTCCACCGCTAATGACCTTGAAATCACCATGGAGGCGAACCCCGGTTCAGTGGAGCGCGCACGGTTTCATGGATATCGGGATGCCGGGGTAAACCGCGTCTCTATTGGCGTTCAAGCACTAAATGACGCAGATCTAAAGGCTTTGGGGCGCCTACATGATGTAAAAGACGCAAAGCTGGCGGTTTCTATGGCGCAAAGCATCTTTGATCGCGTAAGCTTTGACTTGATTTATGCGCGCCAGAACCAAACATTAACTGAATGGAAGGCCGAACTTGCCGAGGGCATGGCCATGGCTAGCGGGCATTTGTCACTTTACCAACTGACAATCGAGGATGGTACAGCATTTGGCGATAGGTTTAAGCGCGGTCTTTTACGCGGCCTTCCGAATGAAGACCTCGGCGCAGATATGTATGATATGACACAAGAAATGACGGGTGCAGCGGGCTACGGGTCGTATGAAATCTCAAATTACGCCCAAGCCGGACAAGAATCCAAACACAATTGCATTTACTGGAATGCCGGTGACTATGCTGGCATCGGCCCTGGCGCGCATGGCAGGCTTACACTATCAGATACAAGATTGTCGACAGAAGCCATTTCCAACCCTGTAAACTGGCTAAGGACGGTTGAAACACAAGGCGTTGTAGAAAAAAGAGAGCGTATTGACCCAACGGAGCAAGGTGTTGAGTATCTTTTGATGGGCATGCGGCGAAACACTGGGATTGATCTTGATCGGTTTCTGCACATATCCGGAAAACCAATTTCAGCAACAAAAATAGACGCTCTTTGTAAGCTTGGGATGGTAAAGGTAAAAGAAAGCCGCCTCATTGCAACACTGCAAGGGCGGCTTGTCTTGAATGCGGTTATAGAAAACCTGATGGACTAACTTGAATTAGTTACTCGCGATCCATTTGCGAAAGAGTGCGGCACAGATTATCAAGATCATCCAACGTATTGTAGCGTATCGATAATGTGCCCTGCTCGCCTCCTGGCTCATGATTGATACTGACTGACATCTTAAGGTTAGCCGCCAGATCAGCCTCTAATGCACGGGTATCCGCATCTTTTTCAAACCGGCCACGACTACCCGCCGCCTTTGATCGAGGTGGCGTTGTGGATGTCTCGCGCGCCAGTTTTTCAGTTTCTCGAACTGAAAGCCCTTTTTCGATGATCGACTTTGCTAAACCGGATGGATCGGTCGTATTAATAAGGGCCCGCGCGTGACCTGCTGAAAGGCTACCAGCGCGTATATGGTCTTGGACGTCAGACGGTAGATTAAGCAAACGAAGCAAGTTCGCAATGTGGCTCCGGCTTTTCGATAGTGCCTCAGCGATCTTTTCTTGTGTATGCCCAAAACGGTCCATGAGTTGTCGAAAACCTGCAGCCTCTTCAATGGCATTCAGGTCGGCGCGTTGGATGTTTTCAATAATCGCGACTTCAAGCACCTCTGTATCGTCGAAGTTTCGAACAATAGCGGGAAGTTTATGAACTTGCGCCATCTGAGCAGCACGCCAGCGACGCTCACCCGCGACAATTTCAAACATATCTGAACCCGCAATCGGGCGTACAATCAAAGGCTGCAGAACACCTTTTTGCCGAATAGAAGCAGCTAAACTTTCCAAGGCATCTGAAGTAAAGTCACGACGTGGCTGGTTAGGGTTTGGAGTCAATTTCTCAACCGAAATGAGCAGATCTTGACGCCGCCCCTCTTGAGCTTCGCCGACTTTTTCAGGTGCCAGGTTGATATCCGACATGAGAGCAGAAAGCCCTCGCCCCAAGCCACGCCGCTCTTGTTTCTTTTCCATCAGCTCACACCTTATTCTTTCTAACTTTCAAACCATAGCGCTCTGCGATCTCTCGCGAAAGAGCGCGATACGCTTCGGATCCTTTTGATGCCGAGTCATATACAAGAACAGGCAAGGCATAAGATGGCGCCTCACTGACACGAACATTGCGCGGGATGACTGTTTTGAATACCAATTCGCCCAAGTTTTCCCGCGCATCTGCTTCAACTAACTGCGATAAGTTGTTCCGTTTGTCATACATGGTCAACAGTACGCCTTCGATACGCAAATCAGCATTCGCAGTTTGGCGAATTTCGCGAATAGTAAGCATCAATTGAGAGAGACCTTCCAATGCAAAAAACTCACTTTGGAGCGGAATAAGCACTGAATGGCATGCAACCAAGGCATTTACCGTCAGAAGGTTAAGCGAAGGTGGGCAGTCTATGAGAATAAAATCAAAGCCGAAGCCGGCCATCGCAGGTTGGCGCAATGAATCATGGAGCAGAAAACTGCGCTTTTCATTTGCAATCATCTCCATATCCGCCGAAGAAAGATCTGAATTGGCTGGGCAAATGAAAACGCCCTTAACGCCGGTCTCATTTACCACCGAGTTCAGCGGCGCATCTTCAACCATCAGATCATAGGTTGTCAGACCACGGTTTGCACTTTCTACACCCAGACCGGTCGACGCGTTCCCTTGCGGATCTAGATCGATGATCAGAACCTTCGCCCCAAGCTCTGCAAGACCCGCGGCTAAATTGATTGTAGTCGTCGTCTTGGCAACCCCGCCCTTTTGGTTTGTAAGGGCAATAATTCGTGGCGCATTCTCAGTTAGGGCTTCAGACATTTTCAATTCCGTGAATTTTTAAGATTGCGCTTTTGGGATCCGTAACGCTTTGGATCAACTGATAGTCAAAGCGAAAAAGCTTTTGGGCCTCTCTTATTTCTTCTAAATGGTTCTCGCCCTTCGGAAATATAGAAATACCTTGAGGGTTTAAGTGTTGTTGTGCAAACACCAAGAGTTTCGACAAAGGCGCCAATGCCCTTGCAGTGAAGAAATCAGCGCCAATTTTATCAAGCGCTTCAATACGGTCAGATCGCACCTCGGCTTTCAATTTAAGGCTACGGATCACTTGGCGCAAAAAGGTAGCTTTACGCTGATCCGATTCTACCAGAATAAATTGGCGGTCTTGCGATAGAGCTGTAGAAATCGTTGCTAGAACAATGCCCGGAAAGCCTCCCCCACTCCCTACATCCAGGCAAAGCTTGGATGCCTCGGGTATATGTGGAAAAATTTGCGCAGAATCAACAATATGGCGACTCCAAAGTTCCGCCATGCTTTGTTTGGAAGCTAGATTTATTGTGGGGTTCCATTTCCGAACCAGCTGTTCATAGGTTTTAAGCATTTCAACTGTTTCACGTGAAACATTAATGCCCGGCAAGTCAATCAGATCAAAACCATTCATATTGCATCGCGCCTGTTTGAAGCGCCTTTGAGGCGTGAGAGAATTAGTACAAGAGCGGCAGGCGTCATTCCTTCGATCCTACTAGCTTGAGCTATAGATGACGGCCGATGAAAAACCAATTTAAGGCACAATTCCCGAGACAAACCCGATAGGTTTTCATAGTCAAATTCAACTGGAATCCGCGTTTCTTCGTCACGTTTAAGCTTTACTGCTTCGCTGGCTTGGCGGTCCGAATAGTTCGCATATAATGATTCGCGCCAAAGTTGGGTCAAATACTCAACAGGAATATCTGGAAACTGGGGTAAGCGCTGCGATATCTCACCGACACCGCCCTCTAAGTGAGAAAGGACAGCAAAGCCACTTCGGCGAGATCCATCTTGGCGCACTTTGAAACCTGAATCCGAGATCTGCTTTGGCGTGTAAGTTATTGTTTCCAATGATAACTTGTACCGATTCAAGCACTCAATCTTTTCAGAAAAAATCGCTCGCCTTTTGGCCCCTACGCTGCCCAGTGCAATAGCTTTTGGCGTTAAACGTTGGTCAGCATTGTCAGCGCGTAACACCAGACGATACTCTGCACGTGACGTAAACATCCGATAAGGCTCTGAAACGCCGCGGGTTGTGAGGTCATCAATCATCACGCCAATATAACTGTCGGCGCGGCTAAATATGTTTTCATCGCGCCCAAGGGCTGCCGCAGCAGCATTTGACCCAGCAACCAGCCCTTGCGCAGCGGCCTCTTCGTATCCTGTAGTCCCGTTAATCTGACCGGCAAAATAGAGGCCCGAAAAGCCTTTCACTAAAAGGCTAGGTGAGAGCCCCCTTGGATCAAAGAAGTCATATTCAATCGCATAACCCGGCTGAAGGATGACCGTATTTTCAAGCCCCTCAATAGATCTTACATAGCTTTCCTGAACGTCGGCGGGAAGAGACGTAGAGATACCGTTTGGATAAACGGTATCGTCATCGATTCCTTCAGGCTCAAGAAAAATTTGATGCGATGTTTTATCGGCAAATCGAACGATTTTATCCTCAATAGATGGGCAGTAGCGGGGACCGACACCTTCAATATGCCCCCCATACATTGCAGAACGCGACAAATTCGACCGAACAATCTCATGCGTTAGCTCATTCGTCTCCGTGATCCCACAACTGATCTGCGGGGCACTCGGCTTTTCGCTTAGAAATGAAAGCATGGTCGGAGTTTCATCACCCGCCTGCATTTGCAATTTATCCCAATCGATTGTTTTTCCGTCTAAACGCGGCGGAGTACCGGTCTTTAAACGCCCTCTCGAAAATCCGAATTCTGCCAGCTTTTGGGCCAAACGAATAGATGGTAGATCGCCCATCCGGCCGCCCGAGCTTCTTTTATCGCCAATATGAATGATTCCATTCAAAAAGGTTCCGGCAGTCAGAATTACACTATGCGATGTAAGCTCTGTGCCATCGTGCAAGGTCACTCCGGAAATTTTTGTTCCATTTTGAATGAAATCAACTGCTTCACCTTCAATGATCTGCAAATTTTGCGTCGAGCTCAGGATTTTCTGAATTGCGTGACGATAGAGCTTTCTGTCTGCCTGAGTGCGCGGGCCCTGTACAGCGGGCCCTTTGCTTTGGTTTAAAAGCCGAAATTGAATACCTGCCAGGTCGGCAGCTACGCCCATTATCCCATCAAACGCGTCTATTTCTCTAACCAGATGGCCTTTACCAAGCCCGCCAATCGCAGGATTGCACGACATGACGCCCAAAGAGTTACGTTTCAATGTAATAAGAGCAGTTTTTGCGCCCATACGCGCCGAAACTGCGGCGGCTTCACAGCCGGCATGACCACCACCCACTACGATTACATCAAACTGTTTCACGTGAAACATCCTTATTTGCCAATACAAAAGCTTGCGAATATTTCCCCAAGCAATACTTCAACGTCGATTCGTCCCAACAACACTTCTAGCGAACGCGCGGCCAATCGCAGCTCTTCGGCCACCAACTCCACCACAGCAAATGGCTTTGCCAACTCATCCAATGCAGCGTCTAACGCATGAACGGCGCCAACAATAGCATTTCTGTGACGTGCTCTGGTCAAGGTTCCCGCAGCGGCCGCTCTGTCGGACAAGCTTTTTGAAACCGCCAATAGCAACGACGAGACGCCCTCGCCCGTTAAGCCAGAAACACGAACCAAGTCGGATACCTTATCACCCTCAGTATCAGCCTTGCCAAGAACGATCAAATCACCGTCTTGTGGCAGAACGCCAACAATTTCATCTGCACCGTCAGTCAAAAAAATCCGAAGATCTGCAGCATCTGCGCGTTCAATCGCAAGATCAACACCCAATGCCTCAACTTTATCTTCGGTATCCCGAAGCCCTGCCGTATCCAAAAATGTAACAGCAAGGCCGTCGACATCCATCCGAACTTCAATAACGTCGCGCGTTGTTCCCGCAATTTCCGAAGTGATTGCAGCTTTACGGCCTGCAAACGCGTTCAAAAGTGTGGATTTTCCTATATTTGGCCTACCAACAATCGCAACTTCAAAACCCTCTCGAACACGCTCAGCAATCTTTGAACCTTCGATTTCCTTGGTTAATTCGGTTTTCAATCCGGCCAATAATTCATGAACTTCGGGCATTACATCAATTGGAACATCCTCATCGACAAAATCGATAGTCGCTTCCAAAAGCGCCCCGGCCCTTACCAAATCACGCCTCCAGCCGTCCACTTTTTTACCAATGGCACCCGACAAAACCCGCAAGGATTGCACTCTCTGCGCTTCGGTTTCTGCATCAATCAAATCCGCAAGCCCCTCAACTTGCGTAAGGTCAAGGCACCCATTCTCCAACGCCCGGCGCGTAAACTCTCCAGCTTCTGCAGACCTTAGGCCTTCAATACTAGCCAAAGCGCCCAAGACAGCGGCAACGACTGCCTGCCCCCCATGCAAGTGAAGCTCAACACTCGATTCCCCCGTAAAGCTTGCGCCGTGATCAAACACCAAAACAAGCGCTTCATCTAACAAAATGCCCTGCCACATCAATTTTCGTAGGCTTGCTTGCCGCGTTTTCGGCACTGTCGTCATCATCGCCAAGGCGTCATGCGCCTTTGGTCCAGATATACGAACAACGGCCACGCCAGCCTTCCCCCGTGCCGAGGCCAGCGCATAAATCGTATCGATCATTGCAAATTCCCCAGCCAAGAACAGACTTCACAAACAAAATCGGTTTTCGCTTCCTTATCAAGGCTGCGAAAACCGAAAGATTCGAACAAAGGCCTGTCGGTTTTATGTATTCATTGAATCAAAGAAATCTGCGTTCGATTTTGTTTGTTTCAACTTCGAAATCAGGAACTCAATCGCGTCGGTCGTCCCCATTGGGTTCAAAATCCGCCGCAGAACATAGGTTTTCTGCAGATCATTTTTATCAACCAGCAGATCTTCCTTACGCGTACCAGATTTAAGAATATCCATTGCTGGGAACACGCGTTTATCCGCAACTTTACGATCAAGCACGATTTCCGAGTTACCCGTACCTTTGAACTCTTCAAAGATCACTTCATCCATGCGCGACCCAGTATCAATCAACGCAGTCGCGATAATCGTCAGAGAGCCACCCTCTTCGATGTTCCGCGCGGCACCAAAGAACCGCTTCGGCCGTTGCAACGCATTCGCATCCACACCACCGGTCAAAACCTTACCAGATGATGGCACAACCGTGTTAAATGCACGGCCCAAACGCGTGATCGAATCCAACAAAATCACCACGTCGCGCTTATGCTCGACCAGCCGTTTTGCCTTTTCAATCACCATTTCGGCCACTGCTACGTGACGCGTTGCTGGCTCGTCAAACGTCGAAGACACGACCTCGCCCTTAACCGAGCGTTGCATGTCCGTCACCTCTTCAGGCCGTTCATCGATCAGCAAAACGATCAAATAACATTCCGGATGATTGGTTGCGATCGAATGCGCGATATTTTGCAGCAGCACAGTCTTACCCGTCCGCGGCGGCGCGACGATCAACCCACGCTGGCCTTTACCAATTGGGGCCACAAGGTCGATGATCCGCGCTGACCGGTCCTTCAATGTCGGATCGTCAACTTCCATCTTAAACCGCTCATCCGGGTACAGCGGCGTCAGGTTGTCAAAATGGACCTTATGACGTGCTTTTTCTGGATCATCAAAGTTGATCCGCGTCACCTTGGTCATGCTGAAATAACGCTCGGTTTCACGCGGCGCCGCAATCACACCTTCAATCGTGTCACCGGTACGCAGTGAAAACATCCGAATGATCTCGGGCGAAACGTAAATATCATCTGGTCCGGGCAGGTAGTTGGCCGAAGGCGACCGCAAAAAGCCAAAGCCGTCTTGCACCACTTCCAACACACCGTCGCCGCCGATTTCCCAGCCTTCTTCGGCATGCTCTTTCAGCAACGAGAACATCATCTCGCCCTTGCGCATCGAGGGTGCGTTATCGATATCCCATTCTTCTGCCATCGCCAGCAAATCGGCAGGCGTTTTCGCCTTTAGATCCGCAAGATTAAGACGCTGCACGTCTTCTTCTTCTTCAACAATGGTATTTTCTTCGTTCATCTTCTAAATCATCCTTGGTCCAAACCCCAAAACGGGGCCAGACATCGCCTAAGAAATGGGAATCGCTTTACAGACCGGACGGTCCAGCTCACTCGCAATTAGGCGAGCCTTAGATAAAAGTCAATCATCGCGTCAAAACTTGACGATAACCGACAAGACAATCACGATCATCAGCACTGTGGGCAGCTCGTTCATCATTCGGTAGCGCCGCCCTGTCAGCGTATTTTGCCCCGCCATGAAATCCTTCCGCCGAAGGCCAAGCCAATGATGAAACCAAGTCATCACAATCACCGATGCCGCTTTGGTCCATGGCCAGACCATCGACCAATCCACAATCCCCGGTGTTGCCACTAACAAAAGCCCAAAAACCCATGTAGCGATCATCGCCGGGTTCATAATCACCCGTAGCAGCTTCATCTCCATCGTTTGAAACAGCTTATCTGTTACCTCACCCGTCTGCACCTGCTCGGCATGATACACAAACAGCCGTGGCAAATAAAATAACCCGGCCATCCACGTGATGACCGACATGACATGCAGTGCTTTTACCCAAAGATAGACATCCGCCAGAAATGAAGTCATGTGATTTTCCTTTTCTTACTTCTAATAAATATAAGTATTTATAGAGGATGTAGTAATAGATGGGCCTATGGATATGGGAATAGCGCAAATTGCCCCAGTATTCATCCACAGATTTCAACTTGTGGATAGGAATGTGAATAAAAAAAGGAGCCTATAAAAACGTATAGTTTTCTGATACTTGAATTCCATCTGATCTTAAAAACTTTTCCACATGGGGAACCTAAGCACAGTTTTCCCAACCCGTATTTACCCGCTGTCCACATGTGGATATCATCTCTGAAAGCTTTTCAAAAAGCCCACTTTACCCACACCAGCCTCTAAACCCTGCGTTCTCCACAAAACTGCATGCCGGAACATATCAAGATTTTCCACAGGACTGTTCACAGCCATGACTGCCCCAGAAATCATTCTCGCCTCGTCATCCAAAACCCGCGTACAGATGCTAAACGCCGCCGGTCTTGTGTTTACCCACGCCCCTGCCCGCATAGATGAAGAGGCTATTCGCGCCAGCCTAGAGGCCGAAGGTGCCAAGCCGCGCGACATCGCAGACCTGCTCGCCGAAATGAAGTCCCGAAAACTGGCCGAGAAAAACCCTGATGCCTTTGTAATTGGATGTGATCAAGTACTTGATTTTAAAGGAAAGGTATGGGGAAAACCCTCGACAGAACAAGATGCTATTGACCAGCTTACCCAACTGCGGGGCCAAACGCATCATCTGCTATCGGCTATCGTCGCCTATCATCAGGGTGAACCGGTCTGGCGGCATATCGGTAAGGCACAGCTTACTATGCATGATGTATCTGACCAATTTTTGGCGGGCTATGTTGATCGAAACTGGGATAGCATCCGTCATTCCGCTGGCTGCTATCTACTAGAACACGAAGGCGTGCGCCTGTTTTCTGCGGTTCAGGGTGATTACTTTACCATCCTTGGGCTTCCCCTGTTGCCGCTCTTGGGCTATCTCAGATCGAGGGGATTTATAGAGACATGACAGACCATCCGCGCATTCCACTGGCAGGGGTTATCGGCTCGCCGATCGCACACAGCCGTTCGCCGATTTTGCACAATTACTGGCTGAAACGCTATGGTATTAAAGGCCATTATATCCCTATGGATATCGGCCAAGGCGATCTGGCCGAGGCATTGCGCATGTTGCCCAGGATGGGTTTTGTCGGTCTGAATGTCACTATTCCCCACAAAGAAACCGTCATTCGTTTGGCTGATATTGTGACCGACCGTGCCGCTTTGATCGGCGCCGCCAATACGCTGATTTTCCGTAGCGATGGCAAAATTCATGCCGACAATACCGATGGTTCTGGTTTTATCGCTAACCTGCGTCAAAACGCTCCGGATTGGCAGCCCAAAGCTGGCCCTGCGGTGGTCTTTGGTGCGGGGGGTGCGGCCCGTGCAGTCATCGCCGCGTTGATAGAGGTTGGTGTGCCCGAAATTCGTCTGGCCAACCGCACCCGCGCCCGTGTCGAGGCGTTGCGCGCTGATTTTGGGGCCAAGATTACGCCGGTGGATTGGGTGCAAATTCCGCATATGTTGGATGATGCTGCCACAGTTATCAATACCACCGCTTTGGGCATGATTGGTAAGCCGGAATTGAACATCGCGCTGGACAACCTAAACCCCAAAGCTTTGGTCAATGACCTCGTTTATACCCCACTTCAAACCGAATTTCTAACCGCCGCAGCCGAGCGGGGCTGTAAAACGGTTGATGGCCTTGGCATGCTGTTGCATCAGGCCGCACCGGGGTTTGAGCGTTGGTTTGGCCACCGCCCCGAGGTGGATGAGGAAACCCGTGATGCCGTGATGGGCGTGTGATGCCCTATCTGTTGGGGCTAACCGGCTCTATCGGTATGGGCAAATCGACCACTGCTGGTTTTTTTGCGGCTGCTGGCGTGCCAGTGTGGGATGCTGACGCTGCTGTGCACCGGATGTATGGAATGGGTGGTGCGGCGGTGGCGCCGATTACAGCGCTGTGGCCACAGGCGCAAAACGCGGGTGCGATTGATCGTACGGCGTTGAAAGCGGTTATTGCGGCAGATCCAACAGCCTTGGGCCAGATTGAGCGGATCGTGCACCCGTTGGTTGCCCAAGACCGCGCCGCGTTTCTGGCTGCCTGCACCGCCGATATCGCTGTTTTTGACATCCCTCTTTTGTTTGAAAAAGGGACCGAGGCCGATATGGATGCCACGCTTCTGGTCACCGCACCCCCTGCCCTGCAGCGCGCCCGCGTTATGGCACGTGAGGGCATGACCGAGCCGCAGTTTCAAACCATCCTATCGCGCCAAATGCCCGACGTTGATAAGCGGCAACGCGCGACGCATATCATTGAAACCCTTAGCTTATCTGCGGCCAGTGCCTGTGTGACTGCGCTGATTGGCTATATCCGAGAGGTGCGCCATGCGTGAAATCGTACTCGATACTGAAACCACGGGGTTTGAGCCGACCGAAGGTGACCGCATTGTCGAAATCGGCGCTGTTGAGCTGTTCAATCACATGCCCACCGGCCGCACCTATCATCAATATATCAACCCCCAACGCCCCATGCCCAAAGCCGCGTTTGAGGTGCATGGGCTGGGCGATGACTTCTTGCGCGACAAACCGGTTTTCCGCGATATTGCGCAGGCATTTCTTGATTTTGTTGGCAGCGATCTGCTGGTCATTCACAACGCCAGCTTTGATATGAAATTCCTTAACCATGAGTTGGGCGTTGTCGGCTTGCCGAAACTGCCTTTGAAACAAGCGCTGGATACGCTGGCGATTGCGCGGCAAAAGTTCCCCGGCTCACCCGCGTCGCTGGATGCGCTGTGCCGCCGTTTCGGGGTTGATAACTCGAACCGTGAAAAGCACGGCGCGTTGTTGGATAGCGAAATTCTGGCCGAGGTGTATTTAGAGCTGATTGGCGGCCGCCAGCCCGATTTTGCTCTGTCAGCCGAAAGCCAGCGTGCGGCAGGCGGTCCCCAAGCTGATGAGTGGCGGCCAAAACCGCGCCCGACCGCCCTGCCCCCGCGCATTACCGAGGTCGAGATCACGGCCCATATCACTTTTGTCGAGAAACTGGGTGAAACTGCGATCTGGCGTAAACGCCAATAAAAAAGTCGGGCAAAGCGCCCGACCTTTCCTAATTTATATCAACAGCTTAGTTGGCTGGCTGTGCCGCTTTTTGCTCTTCTACACGGCGGGCAAGCTCGGCACGGTACAGCGCCAAGAAATCAACCGTGTCGATGTTCAACGGCGGGAAGCCACCATCGCGGGTCACATCTGAAATGATGCGGCGCACGAATGGGAACAGCATACGGGGGCATTCGATCAGCAAGAACGGATGCATCTGATCTTCTGGCACGCCTTCAACGTGGAAGATGCCGCCGTAATCCAGCTCTACCACAAACAAAACCTCATCATTGGCTTTGTTTTTCGACGTAACACGGAACTTGGTGATCACTTCAAATTGGTTGTCAGCCGACCGCTTGCGCGCATCAAGGCTAACGGCCACTTGGGTATCGGGCTGCACGTCGCCGGCCTGCATGCCGCGTTGCGCCACAGCGTTTTCAAACGACAAATCGCGGATGAACTGGCCAAGGACTTGCATTTTTACGCCTTCAGAAGGCTGGGCCGCGGCGGCCCCGTTTGCTTCGGTCATCTTACTCTCCCATAAATTCGTTGCGCATTGTTTAGCAGGTCATTGAAACGGTCTCAATGCTCTGTCCAGCCAGAAGGGTGCTTGTTTATGGGTTTATGCGACGTGGCTTGTGGTTTTGGCGCGTCGGACAGATCGGAATATTCGCCGTCGATTATATCGTCACTGCGGCGCCCAGAATTTGGGTGTGGGTTTGGCCCCGCCTGAAAGCTGGCGCTAAAGCTGTTGACTTGCACGCGCGATGCCAAAAAGCCAATGACGGCCTGCCGCACTGATGGCACCAACAGCAAAAACCCGATCGCATCGGTGAAAAACCCCGGTGTCAGCAGCAAAACCCCTGCCAGCACGATCAGCGCCCCATGTGCCAGCGGCGAAAGCGGGTCGCGCATCTGCGACATTGAATTGCGCAGCTCTCCCAGCACCTTAATGCCTTGTTGCCGCACCAAATGCGTGCCGATGATGCCCGTCAACAGCACAATCGCAAGGGTTGGCCAAAGGGTCAGCCAACCACCAACTTTGACGAACAAACCGATCTCAATCAGAGGTACGGCGATGAAAGCCAGAAAAAGCCACATAATGGGCCTCCTTTCCCGGTTTCCCGGTGATTTCTTTACATGCGTGGCGGTAGACTTGCGCCCCCCCACACCCTACATAAGGATAAAGCGGTGTGACACCAACACCCCAATCTTGTTTCGGGGCCTATCCCCGGCGTTCTGAGGTCTGATTATGAATTCTTCGCTGATCCAACTTCTCGTTCTGGCAGGGATTGCTGTTTTCCTGATCCTAAAGCTGAAATCTGTGCTCGGCACGCGCGAAGGTTTTGAAAAACCGCCCATCCCGCAAGAGGATGCCAAGCCACGGGGCCGCAAGTCATTTGAGGTGATCGAAGGCGGCCCTGACCGTGATATCATTGACCATGCGCCCGAAGGCAGCGATGCCGCCAAAGCACTGGCCGCGATGAAATCAGCCGAGCCAAGCTTTGCCGTGGGTGAGTTTTTGGGCGGCGCGCGTGGCGCCTATGAGATGATCTTTATGGCGTTTGAAGCAGGCGACATGGCGCAGATCAAGCCATTCCTGAGCGCAGATGTATTTGAAAGCTTTTCCGAGGCGGTAGAGGCGCGTGAGGCGCAGGGCCTGACGATCGAGGCAAAGTTCATCGGTATTCGTGAATTGGCGCTGCAAGATGCGACCTTTGATGCCGCAACCCGTGAAGGCGAAATTTCGGTGCGCTTTGTGGCCGAGCTGAACTCGGTTGTGCGCAATAAACTGGGTGAGATTGTCGAAGGCAGCGCGACCGAAATCAAACGTCAGCGCGATGTTTGGACGTTCTCGCGCCAGATGGGGGCGAAAGACCCGAACTGGCTGCTGGTTGCCACTGGCGACTGATGCGTGGCGCGGCCCGCCTTTTTGCATGGGCCGCTGCGCCCGTGCTTGCGCTCGGGTTAATAACGGGGCCTGCAATGGCGCAGATGTTGGAATTCAGTGATTTGGACGGGTGGCAAGATGATAATCATCGCGCCGCCCTTTCCACTTTTATCGATACCTGTTCGCTGTTGGATGATCCTGACTGGACCCCGATTTGCCGCCTTGCGCCCGATGCAATGGCCTCAGACGCCGCCGCGCGCAGCTTCTTTGAAATGCTGTTTCGACCTGTCGTTATTGGCGAGGGGCCAGCGCTGTTTACCGGCTATTATGAGCCAGAGCTAGCGGGCTCACCCGTGCGCAGCCCGCGCTATCCCTACCCAATCTACGCCCGCCCGCCCGAGCTGCAAGACGGCCAGCAATGGCTGGACCGTAGCGCGATTGAGGCTAGCGGCGCGTTGCGCGGCAGGGGTCTGGAAATCGCTTGGCTAGAAGACCCGGTGGAGGTGTTTTTCCTTCAAGTTCAAGGCTCTGGTCGGATTAGGCTGCCGAACGGTAAGGTGGTGCGGGTGGGATATGCGGGGCGCAACGGCCATCCCTACCGGTCTGTTGGCAAAGAGTTGATACGCCGCGGTATTTTGGGTGAACACGATGCCTCTGCCCAAGGGATCAAGGCGTGGGTGCGGGCAAACCCTGCGCTTGGCAGAGAACTTTTGCAACATAACCCGTCATTCGTGTTCTTTCGCCGTTTGCCCGATTTACCGCCTGAAAAAGGGCCAATTGGGGCGATGGGGCGCTCTATCACCACCATGCGCAGTGTGGCGGTGGACCCAACCTATATGCCTCTGGGCGCGCCGGTTTGGGTGGAAAAAAACGGGCGCAACCCATTGCGGCGGCTGATGATTGCCCAAGATACGGGTGGTGCGATTAAAGGTGCGCAACGGGCCGATATTTTCTTTGGTACGGGCGTGCAGGCAGGCGAAGATGCGGGCCAGCTAAAAGATAACGGCCGCATGGTCGTGCTATTGCCAATAGAGCGGGCCTTTGCCCAGCTGGAGGCAGAGTGATGTCACGTCGCCGGTCCCTACACCCCGAAGAAGAGGAATTGTGGAAAGCAGTCGCGCGGACGGCCAAACCAATGCACGCCCCGATTTTTCGCCGAAAAATCACTGAAACGCCTTTGGAACCGCCTGTTACCCCCTTTAAACTGCCATCGGCGCCGCGCATCGCTCCGTTTCGGATGGGCGAAAAGCCTGCCACCCCGCAACCGAAACCTGTCGCGGCCTCTGGTTTGCACATGGATGCCAAAGCCTTTGGCAAAATGACGCGCGGCAAGTTGGTGCCCGAGGCGCGGATTGATTTGCACGGCATGACCTTGGACGTGGCGCACCCTGAATTGGTCCGGTTTATCCTGAGCGCCCATGCCAATGGGTTGCGCTTGGTGCTGGTGATTACAGGCAAGGGCAAACCGGGCGTCGATAGTGGCCCAATTCCGCGCCGTTCGGGGATTTTGCGCCAGCAGGTGCCGCATTGGTTACGCCAAAACCCCTGCGCGCCCGCCATTTTGCAAGTGACCGAGGCGCATTTGCGGCATGGCGGCAGTGGTGCCTGCTATGTGTACCTACGGCGCAGTCGTTAGGGCGCGTTGGGCGTTGCGCAGCGGGATCAGCATGACCAGAATCGCGAAGACAAAGGATGCGGCAAACCCGTAGAGCTGGGCCTCAAAACCTATGCCTGCATCAATCAGCCAGCCTGAAAGGCCGGGGCCGATGGCCGAGCCGAGCACCATCACCGCCGCCACGGCCGATTTGATCGACCCGAGGTAGCGGGTGCCGTAAAACTCGGCCCAGACGGCGCTGGGGATGGTGGCTTGGCCACCACCGGCCATGCCCATCAGCACAACACCCACAGCGGCCCAAGGGATTGTCGGGGCAAAGGCGTGGAGGCTGAACGCAAAGACCAGCGGGATCAGGTAGATAGGCAGTAACCGCGCGGCCCCGAAACGATCAATCGCCCAGCCGTAGAAAATGGTGGAAAGCCCGAAGGCTAGCGTGCCCAGAGGGAAGATCGCGACGAGGGAGAGGTGTTCCCAGCCTTTGATGCTGGCAAAGTGGACTTGGTGAAACCAAAATGCAGTGGCAAAGGCAGGAAAGAACATCATCGCGGGGGTCAGCGCCCAAAACAGCGGGTGGCGTAGCGCCATCGCGCGGGTCCAATGTTGGCCGTTCATGCCTAGGGTTGCGGTATTTTCTGCGGCGCTTTGCGGGGTACGCTCAAGCCGGAGCAGGCGGTGGAGGATGGGCAGGCAGGCCAAGCAAAACAGTGCGGCTGCGATCCAGAGATGGTGCCACTCAAAGCGGGTTTTAAGCCAGACAAAGCTGATGGGCAGCAGCGCCTCGGCTGTCATAAAGCCCATCGTTGCCACAGCCAGCGCGCGGCCCCGTGCGGCGACAAACCAGCGTACCATTGCCACGGTGGCGACATGGCTGGTCATGCCTTGGCCGGTGAAGCGTAGCGCGAAAATAACCAGCGGCAAGGCTGCGGCCCAGGGGTTGAAGGCCATCGCAAGGCAGGCCATCGCGAGGAGGGCGATGACGCCAAGGCCGAGGACGCGAACGCGAAACTTGTCGGCCAGCCCGCCTGCAAACACCATCACCAACGCAGAAAGTCCGGTGCCAAGCATATAGATTAGGCCCCAATCGCCATTGGTCAGCCCGAATTGCGCACGGATTTCACCGCCAAAGATTGAGATAAAAAAGGTCTGGCCAAAACTGGACAGGAACGACAGCAAAGCGCCAGTCGCGAGGAAGGGGGCGTTGTTGCGCAGGAAGGTTAGGGTTTTCATCCGCCTTTGATGCGGGGGTTTTGTCGCGGAGGGAAGCCCGAAAAGCGGGTTTTGCTGAAAAGAGCCGGGGGCCAGCCCCCGGACCCCCGAGGTATTTTTGCCAAGATGAAATTGGGGCTGTTAGAGGACGTAGCGAGAGAGATCGGTGGAGCGGGAAAGTTCACCAAGGTGTTGTTCAACAAAGGCGGCGTTGACCTCGACCGACTCGCCGTCGCGGTCTGGGGCGTTGAAGGAGAGGTCTTCAAAGACGCGCTCGATTACGGTGTAGAGGCGGCGGGCGCCAATGTTTTCGACCGACTGGTTCACCTCGGCTGCGATACGGGCGAGGGCCTGAATGCCGTCTTCGGTAAAGGTGACGGTGACGCCTTCGGTGCCCATAAGTGCCGAGTATTGCAAGGTGAGGGCATTGTCGGTTTCTGTCAGGATGCGGACAAAATCGCCTTCGGTCAGTGGGCGGAGTTCAACGCGGATTGGGAGGCGGCCCTGGAGCTCGGGCAGCAGATCCGAGGGTTTGGCGGTGTGAAACGCGCCCGAGGCGATGAACAGGATATGGTCGGTTTTGACGGGGCCGTGTTTGGTGGAAACGGTTGTGCCCTCAATCAATGGTAGCAGGTCGCGCTGTACGCCTTCACGTGAAACATCGGCGCCGCGGGCATCGGCGCGGGCGCAAACTTTGTCAATTTCATCAATAAAAACAATACCATTTTCTTGAACGGCCTCTAATGCTGCCAGCTTCACGGCCTCATCATCCAGCAGCTTGTCGGCCTCTTCGGACACGAGCATTTCATGGCTTTCGGCGACTGTCATTTTTCGTTTTTGGGTGCGGCCCATTTTGCCAAAGATATCGCCGAGGTTCATCATGCCGCCCATTTGGCCACCTGCACCTTGGCCGGTTGGGTCGAAGGCGGCAAAGGGGTTGGTAGTGTCAGCGATTTCAAGCTCGATCACGGTGTCGTCCAGCTCGCCTGCCTTTAGTTTGCGGCGGAACATTTCGCGGGTTTGTTCGCGCGCGTCTTTGCCGGCAATGGCCTCAATCACGCGGTCTTCGGCGGCGAGTTTGGCTCGGGCTTTGACGTCTTCGCGCATATGGGCGCGGGTGTCGATCATGGCGGCATCAACCAGATCGCGGATGATGCTTTCGACATCGCGGCCGACATAGCCGACCTCTGTAAATTTGGTCGCCTCAATTTTCAGAAACGGCGCGCGGGCGAGTTTGGCGAGGCGGCGGCTGATTTCTGTTTTACCAACGCCGGTTGGCCCAATCATTAGGATGTTTTTTGGGTACACTTCATCGCGCAGATCATCGCCCAGTTGTTTGCGGCGCCAGCGGTTGCGCAAGGCCACGGCAACGGCGCGCTTGGCGTCATTTTGGCCGATGATATAGCGGTCAAGCTCGGATACGATTTCGCGGGGGGTAAGATCAGTCATGGATCACCTTAGCATAGGGCGGCAAACGGGATTTGCCGGGGAAATTAGGTAAAAGGCGCATCAAGCCGATGCGCAACTGGGTCCAAAACGTGCCCAGCAGGGTAAGGCCAAGGCCGACGATGAACAGCACCAAGGCCCAAGATCCGGGCGAGGTGGGGTCGGTCAGCACATAGCCGATCAGAAAGATCAGATAGCCGATACCAGCTGTCAGGAAGGAGCGGCGGTCGATCACCAGTGCCAGTACGGCAACCAGCGCCAGAGACAGCGCCAGCAGCGCATAGCCCAGCCCCGCGCCCATGTTGTAAAACGTCAGTGCGACGGTGTTCACCAAGGCGGGAGCGGCCAAAATATGCAGCCAAAACCCCGATGCCGCGTTGCGCCCAAGGCGGTGCGGGTCGCGCATATCAAACCACAACCCAGCCGCCAGCGCGGTTAGGCCAAAGATCAGCGTGCCGAGTGGCAGGTTTGACCCTGTGCGCAGGTCAAAGGCTTGCCCAAAGTTGCGGAGCGTAAAACCGGTGCCATCAAGGTTGCCCGAGATGGACATCGCGATGCTGAACCCAGCAAGCCCGATCAGAAACATGGTGAAGGGCAAGCGAAACTTGCGATACCACAGCAGTAAGAACCCGATTGTGCCTGTAAGGGTTAGGCCGATGGGCACAGCCTGCATTGCGGGCTTTGGCATAACCAGCGCGAGCAGCCAAAACACCACGACCGCACAGGCCGCCGCATAGGCGCAGACCAGAACGATAGAGGGCAGCATCATTCGCCGGTTTAGCGTGAAATACCGCGCGAGGCCCCACGCCATGGCGGCATAAACAGCGGCGGCGATACCGTTGTTTTCAATAAGCATTGTTAGGCCAGCGATGCCAGCGATCAGGATGCACAGACCCACGGCTACGAAAATCTCGGCAAAGCCTTTGAACAGTTCAAAGGGTTCATCCTCGGCGATACGCAGTCCGGCGCGGGCTTGGGCCGTGGCCAGTAGGCTTGCGGCCTGTGCCTCGGTTATCGTACCTGCGGCAACGGCAGCGCGCAGATCATCAGGGGAAATATCAGCCACGGATGGTTTCCACGGTAAGGTTGCCATTGGTGTAAACGCAAATATCGGCGGCAATTGCCATGGCTTTGCGGGCGATATCCTCGGCGGGCAGGTCGGTGGTCATTAACCCCCGCGCTGCGGCCAAGGCAAAGTTGCCGCCCGAGCCAATGGCCGCGATGTCATGTTCGGGTTCCAGCACATCACCGGCACCCGTGATGACAAACAGATCACGCCCATCGGTGACAATCAGCATCGCCTCAAGATTGCGCAGGTATTTGTCCATCCGCCAGTCTTTGGCCAGATCCACAGAGGCGCGGGCCAGTTGCCCCGGCATTGCCTCAAGCTTTTTTTCGAGCCGTTCCAACAGGGTAAAGGCATCGGCGGTTGATCCGGCAAAGCCGCAAACCACATCGCGCCCACCTGGCGATAGGCGGCGCACCTTGCGGGCCGAGCCTTTGATGACGGTTTGCCCAAGGCTAACCTGCCCATCGCCCGCCACGACAACCTCGCCGCCGCGCCGCACCGCCAGAATGGTTGTACCGTGCCAACCGGGGAATTTATCTTCAGCCATGATCGCCCTCCGTATCAGTGTTATATATGGCTGGCTGAGGCGGGCAGTACAAGGCGGCAGCGAAAAAGGGCGGCCCGAGTGATGGACCGCCCTTTTTGTTTTAGCTGTTCAACAAGGCCGCGATGACCTGTTCGGCGGCGTCTTCGGCGGTCAGTTCGACCGTGTTGACGATGATTTCGGCATCTTCTGGCGGCTCATACGGGCTGTCGATACCTGTAAAGTTTTTCAGGTTGCCTGCGCGGGCTTTCTTATAAAGGCCCTTCACGTCACGCTCTTCGGCCACAGCCAGCGGGGTGTTGACGTAAACCTCCATAAACTCGCCCTCGGCCATCATTTCGCGCACCATCTGCCGTTCGGCGCGGAAAGGCGAGATGAAGGCGGTCAGTACGATCAATCCGGCATCGGTCATCAGCTTGGCCACCTCACCCACGCGGCGGATGTTTTCCACGCGGTCGGCATCGGTAAAGCCAAGGTCGCGGTTCAGCCCGTGGCGCACGTTATCGCCATCCAACAGGAAGGTGTGCTTGCCCATCGCGTGCAGTTTCTTTTCCACGATGTTCGCAATGGTCGATTTGCCAGAACCAGACAGACCGGTAAACCAGACAACCTTGGGCTTTTGCGTTTTGATCGCGGCATGGGCGTTGCGGTCAATATCCAGTGCTTGCCAGTGGATGTTTTGGCTGCGGCGCAGGGCGAAATGCACCATGCCAGCGGCGACGGTTGCGTTTGTCATCCGGTCGATTAGGATAAAGCCGCCCAGATCGGGGTTTTGCGCATAGGATTCGAACGGAATGGCGCGGTCGGTCGAAATATTGACCACGCCAATCGCATTCAGCCCCAAGGTTTGCGAGGTCAGGTGTTCCAGCGTGTTGACGTTCACCTCATATTTCGGCTCGGTCACTGTGGCGGTCATGGTTTGGGTGCCTATTTTCAGCAGATAGGGGCGGCCGGGCAACATCTCGGCCTCATCCATCCAAACCAGCGTTGCCTCAAACTGATCGGCAACTTCGCAGGGTGCGTCGGATGCGGTGATAACGTCACCGCGCGAACAATCTACCTCATCGGCAAAGGTCAGCGTGACCGATTGGCCCGCTACAGCGCGATCAAGATTGCCGTTATAGGTGACGATCGATTTAACGCGCGTGGTTTTGCCCGAAGGCAGCACGCGGATCGCATCACCGGGGGCAATGCTGCCCGACCCGATTTGCCCCGCAAAGCCACGGAAATCGAGGTTAGGGCGGTTGACCCATTGCACGGCCATGCGGAACGGTTGATCCGCCATTTGGGCCACGTTGATCGGTGCATCCTCTAGGTGGCCCAGAAGGGTAGGGCCTTGATACCAAGGCATATTTTCCGACTTGGTGACGATATTATCGCCAGCCAGCCCCGAAATAGGCATCGGCAAAAATGATTTCATCCCGATTTTCTGGGCAAAATGCGAGTATTCTTTAACGATCTCATAGAACCGCTCTTGGCTGTAGCCCACCAAATCCATCTTATTCACCGCAAGCACGATGTTTTTGATGCCCAGCAGGTTCACCAAATACGAATGCCGCCGCGTTTGGGTCAGCACCCCTTGGCGCGCGTCGATCAAGATCACGGCCAAATCGGCAGTAGATGCGCCGGTGACCATGTTGCGGGTGTATTGTTCGTGGCCGGGGGTATCGGCGACGATGAACTTGCGCTTATCGGTGGCGAAAAAACGGTAGGCCACGTCGATTGTGATCCCTTGTTCACGTTCAGCGGCCAAACCGTCGACCAGCAGCGCAAAATCAATACCCGCGCCTTGGGTCCCGTGCGATTTTGAATCGTGCTCAAGGCTGGCAAGCTGGTCCTCAAAAATCATCTTGCTGTCGTACAAAAGGCGGCCGATCAGCGTCGACTTGCCATCATCAACCGACCCGCAGGTGATAAAGCGCAGCATGGTTTTATGCTGATGTTTGACCAGATAGGCGTCAATATCCTCGGCGATCAGGCTATCGGTCACATAGGTGGGGTCTTTGGGTGTAAGTGTAGACATCAGAAATACCCCTCTTGTTTTTTCTTCTCCATACTGGCGGCTTGGTCGTGGTCAATCGCACGGCCTTGGCGTTCTGACGTGGTGGTCAGCAGCATTTCTTGAATGACCTCGGGCAGGGTGGCGGCCATGCTTTCCACAGCGCCGGTCAGCGGGTAACAGCCCAAGGTGCGGAAACGGACCGATTTCATCATCGGCACCTCACCCGCGCTCAGTTGGAACCGGTCATCATCCACCATGATTAACATGCCGCCACGTTCCACCACAGGGCGCGGGGCCGAGAAATACAGCGGCACAATCTCGATGTTTTCAAGGTGGATATATTGCCAGATGTCCAATTCCGTCCAGTTCGACAGTGGAAAGGCACGGATGCTTTCATCCTTGGCTTTGCGGGTATTGTACAGCTTCCACAACTCGGGGCGTTGTTGTTTTGGGTCCCAGCGGTGATTGGCCGAGCGAAACGAAAAAATCCGTTCCTTGGCGCGGGACTTTTCCTCATCACGGCGCGCGCCACCAAAGGCCACGTCAAATTTATACTTGGTCAAAGCCTGCTTCAGGCCTTCGGTTTTCCACATATCGGTGTGGGCTGCGCCATGATCAAACGGGTTGATACCCTTTTCCATGGCCTCGGGGTTTTGATGGACGATCAGGTCCATGCCCGCATCTTTGGCAGCCTTTTCGCGCAGCTTATACATCTCTTGGAATTTCCAAGTGGTATCAACGTGCAGCAGTGGAAAGGGCGGTGGCGCAGGGTAAAACGCCTTTTTCGCCAAGTGGAGCATGCAGGCAGAATCCTTGCCCACCGAATAGAGCATCACCGGATTTTCAGCATTTGCCACCACTTCGCGCATGATGTGGATGCTTTCGGCCTCAAGCCGCTGAATATGCGTCAATCTGCTTGGTGAAATCGTCTCAGATAATGGCATCACAATACCTTTGTAATTTGCTTTTGTTCTATTTGCCAAAAACATGCGTCAGCGGAAAGGCAGTGACGACAAATTTTGCAAAACTATGCATGCTGTGCCCGTTTAGCAGGCGTTTTTAACCGCCTGCACAACCATATTCAAAACCTTCTCCAGCTTGGCCGGGTCTTCGTCTTCGGCCATGACGCGGATCAGCGGCTCTGTCCCGGACTTGCGGATCAAAAGCCGGCCACTGCCCTCTAGCATCTTTTCGCATTTCTGAATGGCTGACAGCACCTCATCAGATTCAAGCGGTGCCGTTCCCTCAGTATAGCGCAAATTGACCAAGCGCTGCGGGATGGGTTTGAACACTTTGGCCAGCTGGCTGGCCTTTTTGCCGGTTTCGACCATAAAGCCCAGAAATTGCAGCGCGGCGATCAGGCCATCGCCTGTGCTGGTGTGGTCGGTCATTACGATATGGCCTGATTGCTCGCCGCCAAGATTGAACCCGCCGGCTTGCATACGCTCCACCACATTGCGGTCGCCGACAGATGTGCGCTCCATCGCGATTCCTTGTGATTGCAGGTGCCGTTCCAACCCAAGATTGGACATAACGGTCGACACAAGTGTTTTTCCCGCCAGTTTACCCTCTGCCGCCCATCGCGTTGCAATCAGGCCCATGATCTGGTCGCCATCGGCAACAGCACCGGTTTCATCAATCAGGATAAGGCGGTCTGCGTCACCATCAAGGCAAATGCCAATATCGGCCCGAGTCTCCAGCACTTTTCTGGCAGCAGCCTCGGGGTGGGTCGATCCGCAGTTGGCGTTGATATTTGTGCCGTCAGGGTCCACCCCGATCGGGATAACATCGGCGCCCAATTCCCACAAAACCGCAGGCGCCGTGCGATACGCCGCCCCATTGGCGCAATCTACCACAATGCGCAAACCCTCAAGCCGTTTGCCGCCGGGGAAAGTGGTCTTGGCATATTCGATGTAGCGCCCACGGGCATCCTCAAACCGGCGCGCGCGGCCAATATTTTCGGGTGCCGCGGGTGCCACGCCTGACTCAAGCAGTTCGGCAATCGTGGCTTCGGCCTCATCCGACAGTTTAAACCCGTTGGGGCCGAAAAATTTGATGCCGTTATCTGCAGCAGGGTTGTGGCTGGCCGAAATCATAACGCCCACATCGGCGCGCAAAGATCGGGTCAGATAGGCAACGGCGGGCGTGGGCACTGGGCCCAGCAAAAATACATTCATTCCGGTTGACAGAAACCCAGCCGTCAAAGCGTTTTCAATCATGTAGCCCGAAAGCCGCGTGTCTTTGCCGATAACAACACGGTATTCATGGTTATCACGGCGAAAATACCGACCCGCCGCAGCACCAAGCCGTAGCGCCACCTCGGCTGTCATTGGCCAGCTGTTCGCCCGCCCGCGCACGCCGTCTGTTCCGAAAAGTGTCTGTGTCATGCTGCCTCTTTTGCATGCCGCCCCGCAGGAAATTTTGCCAAAGAGACGCTGCATTTGCCTATTTTTCTTACAGATTCAAATAGAGCAGACGCTGCACTGTGTCCAGTGTGCTGCAATCGTCTGGCAATCTGTGGCGCGCCTCAGCGCAAATCCTGTTGATATATGCAAACTAAGCGCGGAGTTTGTGAACACTGTTGCATAGGGGGGCCAAGCGAATTATATCGCCCACATGGCCCCAATAGCTCAGCAGGTAGAGCAACTGTTTCGTAAATAGTAGGTCGGCGGTTCGAATCCGTCTTGGGGCACCATTTTTCCAGATATAATAAAATAATATCAAACGTTTGCCGTAAATTTCCCTGCATTGGAGATGCGACGCAAGGTACGGGCACCAAAGGCCGTCATTTGGCTGCCAGCTATCGTAGGTGACAAAGCTGCCAACAATATCTGCAGTGTGGGGTCTTGGAAAATAACCCCTTTCTATGCAAGCAATTTGTCAAGTTTGGCGGGCCAGTGTGCTCGGCGTTTGTGCGTTGCAAATTTGGCAAAAATTTGCGACACATCCCAGTAAGTGCTACCTACAAAGGGGCTTGCTGCATCTCGCGCCAAAGCCCTGCCTACATAAATGAACTTCAAAGGCTGGCATGCTTGTGATCTGGAAAGTGACAGCAATTACCTGCTTTGCCTTGCTAAGTGGCTGCGGTGGGGGTGGGACGAGCGTTACGACCCTGCCGGATGGCGCGGTTGTGTCGACGCCTGCCTTTGATACCTATACGACAGATGACACCGGCTTTAGTCGTGTTCGTTATGACAAATCAACAAGCGCAGACGCGTCCATTATTGCACAGTTTGAAGATGCCGACTGGTCTAGCCCTGAGGGCTATAAAAGCCTGATTACCCTATCGGATGCGCTTTATGCAGGCTCGGTGACGATTGAGGTGCTGGCCCAGATTACAACCGATGGCGGCACGGAAACCACCACCCGCATCTTGCGTCTGACCGCCGATCAAACCCCGTTCCTTAACGAACAAAATGGCGAATTGATTGCGGCGACGGGCAAGTATTATCTGCGCGGGCAGAATTTTGTGTGGGCCACGATTGGCGGCGGGGATTTACTAAGCGGCAGCAACAGCGATGGCCTTGAAAATCTGGTTTTGGATTTTGATACCCAAACCGCAAGTATCAACCTTCGCGCGACAGCATCGGGCACGTCCACCCTGAGTACCGAGATTACAGCCGTAAGCCTTTTCAACATTCGAACCGGCGCTTATGGCGGCGATATTACCGTGAAGGTTAAGGTGCCGGGTAGTATCACAGATCATAACATCTACGGCAGCCTTCGTGGCAATATAGGGGGCACGCCTGCCTATACAAATAGCCTTCATGGTATGACGACATCGGGCCTCTATACTGCAACGGGTACTGTTGATGGCGTGGATGTTTCGGTTGATGGTGTCTTTTTCGGCACTGATCCAAATGCGATACCTTAGCCTTTGCGCAGCCATATTTGGCACCTTATTGGGCCTTGTCGTAACGGCTGATGCTGCGAAAGCTGATGCTGCTGATCGTGCACAAATTGCGGGCATAGCGGGAACAGACCGCCTGCGGATGTTCACCTATGGCAAGTTTCTGGAAACCGGCGTGGCGCCAAGGTCTGTCGTCGGGCGGATGAAAAAGCTTATGGTGGGTCAGGGCTTTTACTATGCCCCCGGAGAGAGCCATGTGATTGCGGCCGAGGCCTGGGCTGCACCCGTCCTGAACTATGATAGCAATATAAACGGCGGCGTATTGAATGATAGCTTTACCTTTAACGGGTTTGTCTTTGACGCCGATCCTACCGTTCGCGCCAAAGCGGGGGTGGTCATGGGGGTTGCTGCGGGTGGCCTGTCGCGGCTTGCCTGGTCCAGTGGCCGTTATATTGAGATGCAGTTGCGCGCCGAGTCTGTCTGGTCACCAGATTATAACATCGGGCGCAGCACCGCCGCGCTGTCATTGTGCAGCCGCAACCATGTGAAAGCATGGACGTTCCTTGATCTGTGCCACAGCGCAACAGGGTCAGATCGTGCGCTTGGGTCCAGTGTTTCACGGGAAACAGCCCTATCTGCAACGCAGTTGTTTCAGACGGGTGCAGGGTACCACGAAATGACGGCCGAGGTTGCACAATTGCAGGATGAGGCAGGGTTTCAGCCTGCAGTCACTTTGTCATGGGGGGCCATATGGGACCGTGCCGCAACAAAGCTGTCACTGACCAAAGCAGCCCCAAAAGCCGGAGAAATCGCCCTGAACAGCCGGATTGCCGCCGATGCACAGTGGTTGATGGGGGGGCACGCGGTGGGCGTAGGCCTGTGGCATCAACGCTTTACCGGCGGGGCGTTTTTGGGAACGGCGCGCAGTGACGCCGCAACAGGCATTAGCCTTTCCTATCAACCACGCGCCGGTTTGACGGTTCAGCTTGGGTATATGGAAAATCGCTCAAATATTGACCTGTTTGATGTGTCGCAATCATCCCTTCAGGTGCGTTTTGATGCTGTGCATTGGTAAGGGCCCATACATGAACGGCTGGCGTTGGCCCGCCAGCCCGCCGAAATAAGGGCAGGCTGACGGGCAATCATTGGTGGCGGCTATTCGGCGGCCGCCAGCGGTTTTTGGGGCTTGGGGCCGCTAATGGCGTCTAACCTATCGCGCAGGGATTGCTGTTCGGCGTTCAGCAGGGCGATACGTTCGGCCAGAATTTCGGACGTTGGGGATGCCACCTCAACATCCGCTTTGCCAATCAAGCGCCCGAACAGGCGGCCCAACAAGCGGCTAAGATCGTCCATGATCAGATAGAACGATGGCACGATTACCAACGACAGCACCGTAGACACAATAATGCCGCCGATCACAGCCGTCGCCATCGGCGCGCGAAAGGATCCGCCTTCACCTACGCCAAGCGCCGAAGGCAACATGCCGGCCGACATTGCGATAGAGGTCATGACGATGGGCCGTGCGCGTTTGTGCCCGGCCTCCATCACCGCTTTGACACGGTCCATGCCCTGCACGCGCATCTCAACAGCAAAATCCACCAGCAGAATGGCATTCTTTGTGACAATCCCCATCAGCATCAATATCCCGATCAACACCGGCATCGATACGGCCGACCCGGTTAGGATCAGGGCCGCCGCCACGCCGCCAATCGCCAGCGGCAAAGACAGCAGGATGGTGAACGGCTGGATCACCGATTTGAACAGCAAGATCAGCACGGTCAGCACCAAGAACAACCCCATCAGCATCGCGTTGCCAAAGGCGGTCATCAGCTCATTTTGCACCTCGGCATCGCCTGCGGGGGCTACGCGCACCGAAGGGGGCAATTCCACCAATGCAATGATCTCATTGAACCGTGCCGTTGCCGTGCCAAGTGCTACACCCACCGGCAGGTTTGCCCCAATGGTTGCCAGCCGTTCGCGGTTCAGGCGGTTCACGGTTGATGGCCCTTCGGAAATCGCAATATCGGCCACGGTTGACAGCGGCACAACTGCGCCGGTTGCCGTGGTCAGTTTTAAGGCGCCCAAGCGGGTCAAATCTTCTCGGGCGGCATCATTCAGCCGCACGCGCACAGGAATCAACCGGTTGTCGATGGACAGTTTTGCAAGGGCCGCATCCACATCGCCAATCGTCCCCACGCGCACCACTTCGGCGATTTGCGCCGAGGTGATACCAAGCCGTGCCGCCTCATCTGTGCGCGGGCTGATCTGAATTTCGGGCCGTGGCAGCGCACCTGATGAGGCAACGCTGGCCAAAAGCGGCTCACCTGACAGGGCCTTTTCCAGCCGCGCCACCGCCTCATTCAGGTCGGCTTCATTGGTGGATAGGATAGAAAAGGAAAGGTCCCGCTCGCCCCTGTCATTCAGCTTAAAGGCGCGCACGTCGGGAATGTTGGCCAGACGTTTGAAAATTTCGGCCTCGATCTGGTTTTGCGGAACCGTCCGCCCCGTGCTTTCAATTTTGGGAATATAAGAGCCAATCAGCGGGGTTCGAGACGCAATTTGCGACAGTTTGTACAACAACGAATGATCAAGACGCGCCAGCAATACAGTCACCGAGGCGCGGCGGATGTCGCGGTCGCCGGTGGGGGATGACCCGCCCAGCACGAACACATCATCTACCCAGTCAATCGACTTGATTTCATCAACCATCGCTTGCGTGGTTTTATCTGTTTGGTCCAATGTGCTGCCGGGGGGCAGTTCGACCGAAATCGGAATGCGGCTCACATCTTCGGGCGGTATGAATGAGCCGGGGATTTGCACCATGAAATAGATGGAAACCGCCAGCACCCCGATAGCCCCCACCAAGGTGACATAGCGAAAGCGCAGGGTTTGCCGGATCATCCGCAAATAGCCGCGCATGATCGGGCCGTCATCGTCGCCCTCGGCATGGGCGTCTTTGTCGCGCATCAAATAGGCCGCCATCATCGGCGTGATAAGCCGCGCAACCAGCAGTGAAAACGCCACAGCAATCGCTACAGTCAGCCCGAATTGTCGGAAATATTGGCCAGGAATACCGGGCATAAACGATACAGGGACAAACACGGCGATAATGGTAAAGGTGGTCGCAATCACCGCCAACCCAATCTCATCCGCCGCCTCAATCGCGGCGCGAAACGGGGTTTTCCCCATGCGGATATGTCGGGCGATGTTCTCTATCTCGACAATCGCATCATCGACCAGAATACCCGTGGCCAGCGTCAGCGCCAAGAATGACACTAGGTTAAGCGAGAACCCCAACATATCCATGACCCAAAAGGTCGGAACCGCAGACAAGGGCAGCGCCACGGCGGCAATCAACGTTGCCCGCCAGTTGCGCAGAAACGCTAGCACCACCAGAATGGCTAGCAACGCCCCTTCCAGCAGGGTGTGAATCGCCGCTTCATAGTTGCCATAGGTGTAAAATACCGTTTCATCAACAAGCTTGATGTCAACCTCAGGGTTGTTCGCCCGCAAGCTGACAAGCTGTTCGTTCACCACCTCGGCCACCGACACTTCGGATGCGCCTTTGGCGCGGAACACCGCGAAACTGACAACCTGATTGCCATTCAGGCTGGAAAAGCTTCGCAATTCCTCATTCGTGTCGACAACGGTACCCAGATCAGACAGCCGCACATGCCGCCCCGAGGGCAAGGCGATGGTGGTTGCGGCCAAGCGTTGCACAGTGGCGGCATCGCCCAAGGTGCGGATCGCCTGTTCGCCTGCGCCCAACTCGGCCCGCCCAGACCCCGTGTTGGCGTTTGTCAGGCGCAACTGTTGGTTCACTTGGGCGGCGGTGATGCCAAAGCTGTTCAGGCGGGTCGAATCCAATTCCACGCGGATTTCACGGTCAGCCCCGCCATAGCGATCGACGCGGCCAATGCCGGGCCTGCCTTGCAAGGATCGTGTGATCACATCATCCACAAACCAAGATAATTCGGCCAAGGACATATTCGGCGCGCTGACGGCAAAGGTCATAATCGCCTGCCCTTCAACGTCAATGCGGGTGACAATCGGGGCGTCGATCGAGCCGGGCAAATCGCCGCGGATCTGGTCGATACCGTCCTTGGTGTCCTGTACCGCTTTGTCGGTCGGGATATCCATGTTGTATTCAACCACAGTGGTCGAAACCCCGTCATTCACGGTCGAGCGTACGTTTTTAACACCGTTGATGCCGGCAACCGCATCTTCGATCTTTTTGGTAACCTGATTTTCCATTTCAGCAGGGGCAGCCCCCGGCTGTGAGACTGAAACGGCCACAAGCGGCACATCAATGTTTGGAAAGCGGGTGATCGGCAGCGCGTTAAAGCTTTGCCACCCCAGCATCATTAACAAAAAGAACGCGAGTAGGGGTGCAACAGGGTTGCGGATGGACCAAGCTGAAAAGTTCATTGCAAACCCCCTTAGTTCGTCGCGGGGACCGGATTAATCCGGTCGCCATCCCGCACAAAAGCGCCAGCCTTGGTGACAATACTGTCGCCTGCCACTAGCCCCGAAACAATCTCGACCCAGCCAGAATCGCGGACACCGGTTTGTACCGGCACTTGGGTAACAAGCCCGTCTTGGACACGTTTGACCGTTGCGCCCTCAGGTGTGCGCCCGATGGCTGTGACAGGCACCGCAAGCACATTGCGTTCCGAAACCAACACCTCGGCGTCAATGAACATGCCCGACCGCAACTGGCGCGGTTGATCCAGCGTGATGCGGGCGCGGCCCAGCCGTGTAATGGCGTCAATCGTTGGCTCCACCAGCCGTACCGTGCCCGTCAGGGCCGTCTCTGCGCCAACCAGCGACAGCAATACTTTTTGCCCTGCCGCGATGCGCATCACGTCAACCTCGGCGACATCCGCGTCCATTTCAAGTTCGCCATCGCGGATCAGCGTAAACATTGGCGCCCCTGTCGCCGACGCGATAGAGCCAACAATCGCGTTGCGCTGGGTAATTTCGCCATTTACCGGCGATTTCACCTCGGTACGGCGCAGTTGCAGGTCGATATTTTCGGTTTGCGCCTGAACAAAGGTAACTTGCGCCCGCGCCCCTTCAAGCGATTGGGCGGCCACAGTCACGCGCGCGGTGGCGGAAATGGCGTTAGAGGCGGCGGTATCTGCGGCGGCCTGCGATGCCGAGCCTTGCTTGCGCAGCGCGGTCGTGCGTTCATTGATGCGCTGCGCCTCATCTGCGGCTGTCCGCGCCTCTATCATTTGCGCTTCGGCTTGCGCAATCGTCGCGCGGGCCGAGGCGAGCGATGCTGCGAGCTGGCTTTTTTGCAATTCGAGCGTGGTTTTGGACAAAATCGCAAGTGTTTGCCCTTCGGTCACAACGTCGCCCACATCGGCCAAAAGCGCCTCAATTGGCTGGCCTTCAATCAAAGGGGCAACCTGAACGGATTCCACGGGTGCGATCAATCCGGTCACTATGGCACGGTCGCGCAACATGCGCTGTTCAACCGCCGATACCGTGATGGCAGGCAAAACGAGGGCCGCAGGGGCTTCGGCTGTTTGTGCTGCTGCCCCCAGAGGTAAACCAAGCAAAGACAGAGCAACTAAAAAAGAAATTTTGGGGGTCATGTGGTCAGCCTTTCTGGGCTGTCAGGGAAATTTCATCAAGGGTTTGGTTAATATTGCGCAGTACAAGCCGCGTGACATCATCGGTTTCCGGCAAGTCGCGGCTTTGGGACGAGCCCGCCTTGACCAGCATCACCAAAAAGCGGGCATGGGCTGTAAATTTCTGTTGTGCTGTGGCCAGCGGCTGCCCTGTGCTGCGGGCAAAGATGGTGGTCAGGTGGTCCACAATCGCGTCTTCCATTCGGGCCGAGGCCTTGCCTATTTCGGGTTTGCGCAGGGCGGCGGCATCAATTTCGGCCCATAGCTGGGTATCAGTGCTGCAACAGGCCGCTGTAATGCGCTGGGCGATTGCGGCGCGCAACGCCGATAGGGGATCGGCGTGCTCTAATATCGCCGCAAAGTCCTGCTCCATCTCGGCCATATCAGACATCACCAATGCCTCGACGATGGCCGCCTTGGATGGGAAATAGCGGTACAGGTTGCCAACGCTCATGTCGGCTGTGCGGGCAACATCTTGCATCGACGCGCCGTCAAAGCCCTTTTCTAAAAAGGCCGTGCGCGCGCTGGCAAGGATGCCTGCGATTCGCTGGTCTACCAAGGGCAGCGATTTTATCTGTTTTACTGTCACCATCACCCCCGAGAATGAACGTTCATTCAGCGTGGGCATAGGTATATCAGCCGAATGATTTTTCAAGCGAAAAATCACACCAAATTTTAAGGATTTGCCAAGATGCTGATCACCGCTGATCAATCCAGCGGCCAAGGGTGCATTTTGCCCGAGTGGCAGGGGATAGATTAGCTGTGGCGCCTGTTGTTTAACTTGTTTTGGTTTTGCGATCACTGACAGTCAGACTTCGGGATAAAGGAGCGTTAAAGATGCAGAGCCCGCCCCGCCTTGTCGCGGTTGTTGTGACGTACAACCGTTTGGATCAGTTGCAAGTGACTGTGCAGCGTTTGCTGGCCGCGCGGGCCGAGGGGCTGGACCGTGTGATTGTGATTGATAATGCCTCGACCGATGGCACCGCCGCTTGGCTTGCGGCCCAAAACGATCCGCGCCTTGTTGTGCTGCGTTGCGCGATCAATGGCGGTGGGGCAGGCGGCTTTGAACAGGGTATGCGCCTTGCCGTGGCGCAGTCTGATCCTGATTGGGTTTTGGTGATGGATGATGATGCGCGTCCAACCCCCGGCGTGATAAAGACCTTTCTAAGCGCGGATCGCAGCACGGCAATGGCGTGGGCGGCGGCTGTGTATCATCCTGATGGCCGGATTTGTGATATGAACAGGCCAACCCTTAACCCCTTTTGGCACCGTGGCATGGTGCGGCGCACCCTGATCGGGGTGCTGCGGGGGCGGGGGCGTGACGGGTTTCATCTGAATGCGGTTGATTATGCGGGTACGGCGCATCGGTCTGTAGACAGCGGGTCATTTGTCGGGCTGTTCATTTCGCGCGACGCAATTCAGACTGTGGGCTATCCTGATGGCGCGCTGTTTATTTATGGCGATGATGTGCTGTATTCGCTGGGTCTGCGGCAGGCTGGCGGCCAGATCTTGTTTGATCCCGCACTCCGGTTCGAGCATGATTTCACCACGTTGCTGGGTGCAGACCAACGGTTTCATCCGCTGTGGAAGGCGTATTACCACTTTCGCAATCTGCTGATGGTTTACCGCTTGGCGGCGGGGCGGTGGTTCTGGTTGGTGCTGCTGTTTATGGTGGTGAAATGGGCGCTTAAGGTGCGGTTCTATCGGGGTGAGCGTGTTCGCTATCTAAAGCTGATAAGCCGCGCCATTTGGGACGGGCTGCTGCGGCGTACCGATGTGGCGCATGCAACTGTGCTGGCATGGGCGGCAGTCAAGCCGCCTGATTAGAGTTATTGTCAAATCTGGTGTTTGAGGCTTGTCGGTCATGCGGCGATCTGGTCTGGGGTTGTGGCTTCAATTCCG
>NZ_JBGQOQ010000027.1:0-51540 GCF_052119765.1 Pseudorhodobacter sp. W20_MBD10_FR17
ATCTCGTCGAGGGAGCCCGCATCGCAACGTCGCCGCCAGACACTTATGGGTAACTGCAAGGGTCATCGACCGGTTACGCACAGCACCCGCGCATATGGTGCTCGTCTATGACGAATATGGTAATTTCGAAGGTATTATCACGCCGATGGACGTTCTGGAGGCCATAACCGGCGACTTCCCGGACAGCGAAACCGACGAGCCTAAAGTCGTCACCCGCGCCGACGGATCATACCTTGTCGCAGGCTGGATGCCAGTAGACGAATTCGCCGACCTGCTGTCGCTGGAGCTTGACGAGGATCGCGATTACGAGACTGCGGCCGGATTTGTCCTTGAGAAGGTCGGCAGGCTGCCAGAGGTCGCTGAAAGACTTGATCTGCATAAATGGTCAATCGAGTTGGTCGATCTGGATGGTCGCCGCATCGACAAGCTTTTGGTGACGCGCGTGGGCTAGGGACCAAGACGGCTGGTAACCTGCTGCGCCAGGCAATCACACCGATCATTGCGATTATCGGAACATAGATCGGCGGCTAATCGCCTGCCTAGATGTGAACGCCCCGTCCCTGTTGCGACAGTAGAAAATCAAGGTCGCATTCAAAAAATAGATTTCTCTGGCAGGTGTTGCGCGCCAATTTGCCGCATGCCACTTCAAATGTGCTGGGTCAAGGTTTGCTCCTGAAGCCACGGCGCGTTGGGTGAATGAGACTTTCGAATACCCGTCAACCGTCTGTTTCGGAGTTTTGGCAACATGGACCTACTTTTCGTTGATTTCTTGGGAAAACCTGTCTGGAGCTGGATTGGTTTTCTTTTTCTCGTTCTGGCACTTCTGATCTTCGATCTTGGCGTGTTGCAACGCAAATCCCACGAAATCGGGGTGCGCGAAAGCCTGATGCTGTCAGCCTTCTGCATCAGCATTGGATTACTGTTCTCGCTGTGGGTCTGGTACTTTCTGGGCCAAGCGTCGGCGCTTCAGTATCTGACCGGCTTTGTGGTGGAGAAAAGCCTCGCACTGGACAACATCTTTGTCATCGCGATGATCTTTGGATATTTCGGAGTGCCGCGCGCCTATCAGCATCGGGTGCTGGTCTATGGAATCATCGGTGTCGTCATTTTGCGCGGCATCATGATCGGCCTTGGGGCTGCGGTGGTCGCACGGTTCGACTGGGTTCTTTTGATCTTTGCGGCGTTTCTAATCTTTACCGGCATCAAGATGCTGATGTCGGGTGGTGGAGAATACGATGTTGCGGCCAATCCCGTGCTTCGCTTCATGCGGGCCAAGTTCCGGGTGACCAACGATCTGCACGGCGAGCGCTTTTTTGTCAACGTGCCGCACGCCAAAACCGGCAAGGTGGCATTGTATGTGACGCCGCTTTTCCTGGCGCTTGTGATGGTCGAACTGGCCGATGTGATTTTCGCCGTCGACTCGATCCCCGCAATCTTTGCTATTACGCAGGATCCCTACATCATCTACACATCAAACATCTTTGCCATCCTCGGTCTTAGGGCGTTGTATTTTGCTTTGTCTGCCATGATCCATCGCTTTACCTACCTTCCAGCAGCATTGTCGCTGGTCCTGATCTTCATCGGAGGCAAGGTCATTGCAGCCGAAATTCTGGGTCTGGAGAAAGTGCCAGCTTCGATTTCACTGGGGATTACGATAACTATTCTGATTGGTGGCATCGTCGTGTCTTTGTGGCGCACCCGCGCTACGGCTGACAGTTCTGCTTCTGCCCCCATTGTTCAGGTCAAAGCCGAATGAACACTCTGTCCTCCGGACTGCCACTTGGCAAAGGCGCACCCGCGAAGAAGCTTTCTGATGTCCTGCGGGAACTCGATGAGGGCACGGGCGAGCGGATTTCGCTAGGCGATCTTGTCACCGCGTTAGGGGAACGAAGTTTCGTGCCCCTGATGATCCTATTCGCGTTGCCGAACGTGTTCTTTTTCATTCCAGGATCGTCTGTCATTACGGGATTGCCGCTTATCTTCATCGCGTTTCAGCTGGTCCTTGGGCGCCCTGCTGTCTGGCTGCCCAAGGTTCTGAACGAACGTTCGATAGAGCACGGCGCGTTCACCCGGGTTGTCACCCATGCCGTTCCTTGGATCGAATGGGTGGAGCGCATGGCGCGGCCGCGCTATTGGCCGTTTTCGCGGGTCGTGGCGGAAAGGATCGTCGGACTGACCAGCCTCGTGATGGCCATTTTCATGTTCCTCCCCATTCCTTTTGCCAATTCCCTGCCAGCCGTGTCGGTGATCACTTTGGCGCTTGGTCTGGGTGAACATGATGGGGTGTGGCTTACTGGCGGCGTGGTTGCCAGTCTCGTCTCAACAGCAATCGTATTTGCCATTTTTGCGGCAGGCACCTTCGCAATGCTGAGCTTTTTTTAAGGACTCAAGTGATGCTATCGCAGAATGAAGCCTCCACAGCGCTGCAAGGCCACAACGGAGTCACCCAACGCCCCAAACGGACCGCGGCCTTGACACTCGGCGCAGTTGGCATCGTTTACGGCGACATCGGCACAAGTCCGCTCTATGCGTTTCGCGAGGCGCTGCGCCCCACCGCAGAAGAAGGGGTCGTAATCCTGGTCCTTTCCTTTGAGACCTCAACAGCTTTGGCTGCGGCATATGGCATCGCGGTCAGTGGCAGCATGATTGTCACGACGGTGCTTGCTTACCTCATGCTGCACCGTGTCTGGGGCCTCCCAAAGGTCGTTGCCATGGTGGTCCTCGCACCGATCCTGTTGATCGAGGCCGCATTCCTTGCTGCCAATCTCGCGAAGGTTCCGGACGGGGGTTATCTACCAAACCCGAATTGACCGTCACTGGCACCGCCACCGGTTCTGCAACCACTTACGAGCCCCTCTCAGATGAAATGCTCGGGCGTGGAAAGCATGACCTCCTGCGCAATAAGAAGTCGGTCGGCTAGGCTCATACTGTCGCCATATGTCTCGCGCCCGCGGCTCGCTTTGAGCGAGTGGCCCATCAGTTCTCCACGATCATCCATTTGATAGCCCGCGCGCTTCATCCGGCTTTCCCAGCTGTGTCTGGTGCCGCCGATAGTGACGCCAACCGGCAACATGCCATTTTCACGAAGGTATTTGTTGACTGAAGCGCTGTAGCTACTCTTGTTCCTATACCTGGGGAAACCATCAGGATGCCGCTTGGCCGCTGCCAGGGCGACGCCAACCAATGGTATTTCCCGATGCGACGACAAATTCTTCACCTCTCGCCGCTCATCAGGATCGTCCGAGGCTTCATGCGCAATACGTAAATGTGGGATTGGGTTGTTCAAGCATATTGCTGAAGACGGCAAATTGTAAATTTCGTTCTGACGGCATCCCGTTTCAATGGAGATCAGAAGAATATCGCGCGCCTCTTCATTGAGTCCATCAAGGGCGCCCGGTGCGAACCATTTCTCAACGATCCAGTCGACAGGCACTTCAAGTTTCTGCGACGGCTTTGCATGACGGTCGCGAATAGATATTCCGGCAAAGGGTCGCGGCGGGTCTTCATGTTCGAGATCTTCATAAAAGCGCCCAAGCATGCCGTTCATATACGTAAAGTCTTTGTTCGCCGTCTCCGATGATTGCCCTTCCCGCGCTATTCTGGCCTTCCACCATTTTTTCCATGCCCGCGCTTCCGTCGAGCCAATGGAAGCAACAGCGATATCCTTGCCCAAAGCTGACATCAGGTTGTTTACTGCGCGCTGGCGAGGAGTGCGCCACAATCGCATTTGCTCGTTGTTTTTGAAACGGTTGTCATGTGCAGCCAGTGTTTCGGCATGTTCCACAAGTCCGGATAGCTTCAGCTTTGGCGCCTCAACCGCGCCCAATAACGCAGAGGCCACTGCTGCGTCGGGCGCGCCATTCGCATTGCGCGACGCCTCCACGCGCAACATGATTTCCTCCAAAGGCGCTTGTTCAACCTTATCCATCGATAGGAACTGAAAGCCTTGGATTGCAGCCAGTTGCTGCGCCGCTCGAAACTTTACTCCCGCATCATCATCACGTCCGGCAAGGCGAGCTTCCCAACCCTCGATGTATGACAACCAGACGCCCGCCGACTTTTGCATGGCGACACTGTAAGAATCCGTTTTGAGACTATCCCAGATAACCGGCCTGGGCTCGACCTGCGCATACCGCTTCGGGACGCGCCGTTTAAGATACCAGGTTTTCCTACGCAACACAGGTTTTGACATTCCTGACCACCTTACAATCCGCACTGTAGTGCAAAATGTGGTGCAGAAAGGGTAGCAAAATAAGGGGGAGTGTTGATCTCCGCCCGTCACGGTCGATCTAACTGTTTGATTTCAAACAGTAATAATATTTTTTGAGTCAAACTGCATGGCGGAGCGAGAGTCTGCCGCAACACATTCCGAGACGTTCCACTAAATGACCCATAGTTTAATGATTCAAAAGCCTTACACAGTTTTTCTTTCCGCTATGTTCCCCAAGATTCCCGTGTTATCCTATCTATAGTGGGGGATAGGCTGGGGGATTGATAATTGGCGACCAAAGGAATTCGAACCCCCGAAAAGGCGCTAACGGCGCAATTCGTGAAAACCGTCAAAGACCCCGGCAAGTATTTTGACGGGCATGGCCTATTCCTACGGGTGCAACCGAACGGACAGCGCCAGTGGGTGCAGCGCATCACGATACGCGGCAAGCGCTGCGAGTTGGGCTTGGGCAACCCGTCATTGGTATCTTTGGCCGAGGCGCGCGAAACGGCGCTGGCAAACCGCAAGCTGGCCGTTTCGGGTGGCGACCCCATGCTGGCGAAAAAAGAAGCCGAGGCCGTGCTGACCTTTGAAGAAGCCGCGCGCAAGGTTCACGCGCTGCACCTTCCCACATGGCGCAACGCCAAACACGGCGCGCAATTTCTAAGCACTCTCGAAACCTACACCTTCCCGCGCATCGGCGCTTTGAAGGTGGGCGAGGTAACGACTTCGGACGTTTTGGCAGTGCTGACCCCGATCTGGACCGCCAAGCCCGAAACCGCCGCACGGGTGCGCCAACGTATCGGCACGGTAATGAAATGGGCCGTTGCTCAAGGGTGGCGGCAAGACAACCCCGCGCAATCCATTGCCGAGGCCCTTCCTAAGCGCGATAAGAGCCTACAGCAGCACCGCAAAGCCCTGACCTATGCCGAGGTGGCCGATTGTCTAAAGGTGGTGCAGGCGTCGAACGCTGGGCTATCCACCAAGTTGGCATTGGAGTTTTTGGTACTCACTGCGACCCGTTCCGGCGAAGCGCGCGGCGCTACATGGGCCGAGATTGATTTGGGCGCATCCCCTTGCTGGACCATCCCCGCCAGCAGGATGAAAGCCAAGCGTGACCATCGCATCCCCCTAGCGCCCCGCGCTGTGGCGATACTGACCGAATCCACGGGGCTAACCGATGGCGATGGGTTGGTTTTCCCCGGCACCAAAACGGGCAAACCGCTTTCTGATATGACGCTTTCCAAGCTGGTCAAAGAACTGGGCTTTGACGCTGATGTTCATGGGTTTCGCACGTCATTCCGCACATGGGCGCAGGAACGCACCAATTTCCCCCGTGAAGTGGCCGAGGCCGCGCTAGCCCATACCATCAAAGACAAGGCCGAGGCAGCCTATGCGCGCTCGGATGTGTTCGACAAACGGCGCAAGATGATGGAGGGGTGGGCGGCATATTTGGCACAAGAGGCGGGTGAAATTTTCAAGCTCAGGCCATAAGATACCGCCTTAAGTTAGGGTCATAATATATTGTTTTTGTTAACAAAATACTTAACGAATAATCTTGCAAAAAAAATAATAACCACCCACAGGCCACGAAAATTCTGTGGAGAAAAGCAAAAAGGCCGTTGAACCACCACAGATAACAACCGAGACTGGAACTCCCCGGCCCTGTTTGGACGGGAGTAGCCGCCAATGGTGCTTGCAGGCACCAAAGGCTACTGGGGTTTGGAATCGAATTGGTTTCGCGTTTCCGACCCTTTTCTTGCATGGCCTGCGAATTATCGCAAAGGCAAAAACACTCGAAAGGGGCTTTATGTCCGAAAAATTGCGACACAAAATAGCCGACAGGCACTTACGCCGCCGCGCAGTAGAAGACCTGACCGGGCTTTCCCGTTCGACCATCTACAATCTGATGTCAAAAAATGCTTTTCCCCGCCCCGTCAAATTGACAGGCAAAGCCGTTGCATGGCCGGAAAGCAAAATCAGCGAATGGTTAGCCCAACGCGGCGCTGCATAAACCAACACCCACGCCTTCTTTAACAAAAGGCGCGGGCGCTGGGCAGTCTATCCAAATTCAGCGTATCAAACCGCGCCTCAACTTTCAATGAGGTTCGAATGAACATTAACGTCACCCTATTGGGCGGCGATTGCCCCCGGCGTTTCATTTTGTCTGGGCGTATCGGCCAAACACTTCACCGCCTGCACCTAGCGGGCAAGAAAGGCATAACGCCATTAGAAAGCCCTGCGCTGCGCCTTGCCGCGCATGTTCACTCTTTGCGGAAAATGGGTTTCATTATCGAAACCGAACGCGAACCGCACGGCGGGGCATATCCCGGCTACCATGCCCTCTACACGCTTGTAAGCGGCGTATCTGTGGGGGCAGCATGATGGCCCCAGAACCCCGGCGCACTCCTGCGCATGATGCCAAAGAAATGCAAATACGGCGCATACGGCGGCGCTATGGGTCTGGGGCATCAATGGCCCTTGTCCTAGCCGATCTGCACTTTGGCGAGGCCCTGCAATGGCCTTAGGGCGCAAACCATACAAAGCGCAAAAAAGGGGGGCTGGGCGTCACGTCCAGCTTTCCGAATACCTGCAAGCGACCGAGGCGTGGGCCAGCCTGAAACCCGGCCCTCGCGCCCTCTACATCGAATTGAAACGGAGGTTTAACGGCACAAACAACGGGCAGTTTTTTCTAAGCCAAAGGGACGCGGCAAAGGCGTTGAATGTTACCAAGGATACGGTGACAGGCTATTTTAGGGAACTGGCCGAGCGGGGCTTTATTATGACAACGCAGGGGGGCCATCTTGGTCCCTCTGGCATTGGGCAAGCGGCGCAGTACGCGCTCCAAGAAGAACCCTTGCAAGGAAAACCCGCAGCAAAGGGTTTCATTGCGTGGCAGGGAAAAACAAAACCCCGTCCAGAAAATCAGGTGCCCCGCCCCAATAATTAGGACACTCAACCCGCTAAGGGCGGCAAAAACTAAGAAAGCGTCCGAAAAACTTGGGCGCTTTCGCACCCAAACCACAAAGGCGCACCCCGTTTTTTTATGACACATATACATCAAGCCATAGGCAGGGAGTTTAGAGGGATGTTTGACTGGATCCAAACCGCCGCCGCCCAGCTGGCACAATCCGACCTTGGCCCAGCTCCTTCACCACTTTGGCACATCATTGCGACCGGGCAGATGGCCCATATCCTAATCGGCGCAACCCTTGCCCTATTCCGCGCCACTGCCCTGCTGGTGGTGGCTGTGTTTGTCGGCTGGGTGGCAAAGGAACTGCTGGGCGACATACCGAACGCGGGCGGCTCTTGGCCCGTGATTGCCGATAGCGTGGCCGACCTTTGCTGTGGCGCGCTGTGCTACATCATCGCAAAACATCAGATGGAGAAATACCGCTATGACCAAAGCTAAAGCAATCCAAGCCAAAGCTGCCCCCAGCGCGGTGAAACCATACGCCCCCAAAGCCAAGGAAATGGACCGTATCAAGGCGGTGGCCGCAAAGCAGGCGGCGCGGGCAGATGGCCCCCCGATGAAACTCAAAATGGTGGATGGGGTGCTGCAAATCGCTTTTACCCATGACGATACCGCGTTGGCGCATATCCTGATGATGGCAGACCTCGGCACATGCGACCCCAGCTTTTGGGAGGGCATACAAGGCCAGGTCGCAACAATCGGCGCGCAGGGCCGCAAGATAGACGAAGGCGCAAGCAATTTCCTGTTGTCGGTGGTGCGAGGCGTCCAGCCGCGTGATGAAATAGAGTCCATGCTGGCGGTGCAGATGGGCGCTATCCATCAAGCCACTATGATGATGGCCCGGCGGTTAAACCATGTGGAGAACATTCCCCAGCAAGACGCCGCCGAACGGGCATTGAACAAGCTGGCCCGAACCTATGCCACGCAGATGGAGGCCTTGAAACGCTACCGCACTGGCGGGCAGCAAAAGGTGACGGTGGAGCATGTGACCGTCAACGCAGGCGGGCAAGCGATTGTGGGGGCGGTGACGCATGGGGGGCGGGGTAGTAATGAAAACTAACGCCAACCCCATGCACAGCGCCCATACCGCGCCCAGATGCACAGCCAAAGCCAAGGCAACGGGCAATCGCTGCAAATCCCCGGCAAAACGCGGCTGGCAGGTTTGCCGGATGCACGGCGCGGGCGGTGGTGCGCCTACTGGCCCCGCGAATGGGGCTTGGGTGCATGGGGATAGGTCGCAGGCGGTGGAGCAAAACAGGCGCACCCTGATGGCACTGGTGAAACTGGCAAGGGATGGGGCTGCATCATGGGCGCGTTAAGACGCACAAGGCCGTTTGACAAGCTTAGCCCACTGCGTCCGCTAGGGCGCATAGACCTTTAGGGACCCGACAGTTTAAACTAAATACCGAAAGGATTGCGGCAGGACTTTAGCGCCGAAACTTGACGAAATCCAATCGGCCAAGAAGCGATGTCGCAAAATCTTTGGGGGTGATGAAATCGGGATTGCGAAAGTCGATGCGTGGCAAAGAGAAGCGCGCGGCAAAAAGACCATGCCAGTAGCGCGCGGCGCTCACGCCATATAGATGCTGGATAACCATAACCGTCGAAGCACGGCCATCTGACACTCCGTGCATCACAGGGGCAGATGAGATGTCCATGGCATGGAAGATGTCAGCGCAGAATGCGACTCCAGACTCGTCGGTAAAGGCTGGTCCGTCAATCAGAACGAAAGAGTAGTCGTGTTTCGGAATGTTAGAATGGATATAGCCGCGATACATCGCCATCTCGAATTTTTGCCTTGGGCCAAGGACTATTTCGACCACATCCCTGTATTTCTCGGGCAGGTTCTTCGTCGCCACGTCAAACCATTCGGGCACGCTTTCCATACTGACAATGTTGCCTTGATAATCTGGATGCTCTTTCCGAAGCTTCTTGACTAGGGCAGCCAGAACAAGGGTCGAGGAGCCGGTCCCGCTTTCGAGGATCCAGTTGGGGTGGTACTTTTGGATGGCATTAATTGACATCCAAAGGGTGATGAATTGTGTACCTGTGGTGCCGGATTTCTTTCCGTATTCCTGCAAATCATCCATGACGCCGGGCAACAATCGGTCAATTTTGCGTTTGCAGATGTAGTTTGCTGCACGCTGCACCATTTTCCGCATTGGATACTCCTCCGAACCATCTTAGTAGATTTCGTCTAAGTATCATTCCCGTTAACGTCAAGTTTACCTTGGATTGAACATTGATAAATGTGTCCCTGCTTTGGAAGGGCGCGGTGGAAACGATAGTGCGCTGACCGGAGAAAACCTTGTGCATGCAAGAATCCCTACCCCCTTATTTGGTCGCTTAATGCTGCGAACGAAGGGGCAAGATACGGTCCCGGCGCATAGGTCTAGGACATCAGATGCCCCCCCCAGCAAAAAAACTGTATTAGCAATCACGCCAAACGGGACCATTGGTGCTGACGCCTAAGGTCCGAAAGATTGGATGCCCCCTTGCGCGCGCGGGCGTAAAGCGATGCGAATGGCTAAAGCGCGAAACGGCAAGGGGGGGCGGCAAATCTTTGGGGCTATCGGCGCGAGTACCGGAGTGGGCTGCACTTTGCACGCATCCACAATTCAGAGGATTTGGCCTAAGGCCCGGGGGAGGTGCAAACCCCAGCGCCTTCAAAACAGGACCGGGCGGGGTAGCAAAATTTGCGCGCGGCCACTTCGGAGATAAAAAGTTGATGCTATCCGGTGTTGAAAAAGCTGGTCACTTCCAATCGGATTTTGGGTGACGCAAAAATGGTCTGGGGGATATGGTGGGGGATGAAATTTCACGCCATTCATCTAAGTTATTGAAAAATATCAATAAAAATACATGAAATGGCGGAGCGAGAGTCCTTAGAATGAAGCCATCAATGCGCTGATTTAAAACAAAAATAAAAACTTCCACAAAATACATACCACAAAAAATACCACATGACGGTTGAAAATTGCTGTTTTTGACATCACTCCCATAAGTACGGTTTGTAAGTTTGCCGCCTCACTCAACGAAATTGCATATCTCAAACAAGAATTCACGTTTTGAGAACGGCAGTTGAAAAATTTGCCACGGAAGTGGCGGGATTGTCCATCCCCGCACATGCGGGGAACAGGACGCCCCGTTCGTTGATGTAGTCGGCAAGCGCGGTTCATCCCCGCACATGCGGGGAACAGTTTTTGACGGACCGCTCGATCCGATCCATGACCGGTTCATCCCCGCACATGCGGGGAACAGGTAGTGGCCGAGAACCTGATCGACCGGCACCCCGGTTCATCCCCGCACATGCGGGGAACAGTGCAATCATTGTTGTGCCGCCTGTGCTGCCCATGGTTCATCCCCGCACATGCGGGGAACAGAACCCGAGGCGCAGCGCGTGTTCTGGACTGCCCGGTTCATCCCCGCACATGCGGGGGAACAGGCACTAACGGCGGAGGGCGTCACTAAGCCAGCCGGTTCATCCCCGCACATGCGGGGAACAGGTCACCTTCTGACGCGGATTTGATACCAAATTCGGTTCATCCCCGCACATGCGGGGAACAGAATGGACGGGAAACGCATTGCGTAAACACCGGCGGTTCATCCCCGCACATGCGGGGAACAGTCGTCGCAGGCTGTTGTTCAGACGCCTCTATACGGTTCATCCCCGCACATGCGGGGAACAGGCCGAACGCTCATTTGGCCAGCTGCGTTGACACGGTTCATCCCCGCACATGCGGGGAACAGCCGAACCTGACCAGTCACCGGCAATAATGAACCGGTTCATCCCCGCACATGCGGGGAACAGTCAAACGCGGGCTGCAAAACGGCAATCCCATGCGGTTCATCCCCGCACATGCGGGGAACAGGTCCAAGCCCGCGTGCTATCGCTGCCGTACAGCGGTTCATCCCCGCACATGCGGGGAACAGTTCAGGCGTTGACACGTGACCTTCTTGGGCTGCGGTTCATCCCCGCACATGCGGGGAACAGGAGCTTCTGGTCATCGCGGCGTTTAGGATAGTCGGTTCATCCCCGCACATGCGGGGAACAGGATGCGGGGACAAGGGCGAGGATTGCGGATTTCGGTTCATCCCCGCACATGCGGGGAACAGTGGCGGTTGTTTCCAGTCCCGTGGTTGTATCACGGTTCATCCCCGCACATGCGGGGAACAGCACGAAAGGATCGCCTCGATCCGCTGGCGGAGCGGTTCATCCCCGCACATGCGGGGAACAGTTCACCAACGGCAGCTTTTGTACGCGGGCCGCCGGTTCATCCCCGCACATGCGGGGAACAGGCAGGAAACCACGATGAAACCTCTACAGGTAGCGGTTCATCCCCGCACATGCGGGGAACAGGCCCGAGGGATCCCAAGCAGGCCCTGCGACGCCGGTTCATCCCCGCACATGCGGGGAACAGCCTCAATCGGCTCATTAGGCATTTACATATACCGGTTCATCCCCGCACATGCGGGGAACAGACCCACGGCGCTGCATCGTATGCGCGTGTGATCGGTTCATCCCCGCACATGCGGGGAACAGGAAAAGCTGTTTAACAATGATGGTACTCACCGCGGTTCATCCCCGCACATGCGGGGAACAGATGCCAAAGTATCATCACACATATATGCACCCCGGTTCATCCCCGCACATGCGGGGAACAGGTCTATGGGGCTAGGGGCGGCTGTAGAGGCTGCGGTTCATCCCCGCACATGCGGGGAACAGCAAGTCCAATACGGACGGAATAGCAGCAATGCCGGTTCATCCCCGCACATGCGGGGAACAGACCTTCCAGCGGTAAATCGGCGGGCTGTGGCGCGGTTCATCCCCGCACATGCGGGGAACAGTTTATACCATAATGCGGAAAGAGCCTCTGCACCGGTTCATCCCCGCACATGCGGGGAACAGACTTCCTGTAGATAATTGATCTACCAGGAAAATTACGATGTCAAAGAGCGTACCGATTTTATCGGCCTTTTAAAACGGCTATTATGACCGCTTATCTCCAAAAAAACTGACCAGCTTCAATCCGTCGAAATCCACCGGCACACGGCGGTTTTTGCCGGTTGTTAGAAAATCATAGCCTTGATCGGTTGGCGCTTTCCAGACCATGACGGCGTCGCCTTGGTCCAGCCCAGTCAGCACCTGCTCCCAGATCATCTCGCGGGTTCGGGTGGAGTAGTCGCCGACGTACACGCCCGCACGCACCTCCACCAACCAGGCTGCCAACCGCCCCCGCAGCCGAGGCGGCGCGTTAGAGATGACGACCACCATCATCTAGCGATGCCCCACGTCACCAGAGGGTGCAGGATCATCAAACGCGGGCGGAATTACATCTTCGGGCGATACTGGTTGCGGCAGTTCACCCGCCGAAAGCACCTCTTCAATCGCTGGGATAATCTTGGCCAGCAGCCCACTGCGACGGAACACATCGCGACAGGCAAGACGCACGGCACGGTCGGGTGCCATATCCAGCTTGTTGCGCGCCGCCTGCCCCGCGATGCGAAACGCCTCAGGCACCACAACTTCCAATTTGTAGAGATCGGCAATATCATAAACGAAGGACAAAGGTTTGCCGCTGTGCAAAAAACCGATGGCTGGGGCATATCCTGCGGCCAGAACGGCGGCTTCGGTCAAGCCATGTAGACACGCCGTCGCAGCGGAAAGGCAGCGGTTGGGGACGTCGCCCCCCTCCCAATCCTTGGGATCATAGCTACGGCGGGTCCATTTCACCCCATATTGCTGCGCCAGCAAAGCATAGCTTTCGCGTACACGCACCCCTTCAATCCCACGCAATTGATTAATTGATCTGCGCAGCGGCGCATCCTCACCAAAGCGCATCGCGAACATCTTACGCACTACCCGCAGCCGTGCGGTATCATCCAGCGCAATTGACGCTTGCCACAACAAGCGATCCGACCGCGCACCGCCGGGCTGCCCCGCAGAATAAAGCCGTACGCCCCCTTCACCCACCCAAGTAATCAAGGTGCCCACCCGTGCCGCCAATGCAATCGCGGCGTGGGAAATCCGCGCGCCCGGCTCCAGCATGATACCGGCCAGCCCGCCCACGGGGATTTGCGTGCGGGTGCCATCGGCGTCTACTGCCACGAAGGCCCCATCCAGCACATCCAGTTGCGCCCGTTCCACAAACACCAGTGATGCCCGATCTTTCAGCGGAATCGGGCGCGGGGGTGTAAGCCCTGGCAACTCGCCACTCATGACGCGCGGCGGATCATCATCAACCCGCAGCCAAAGGCTTTGGCCCGCCCGAACCCTAACGCCAGTTGCGCCACAAAGGCCGCAGGGTCGGTGATCTCAACCTCGCCAACCATGTCCAATACCCCGAATTGCGGCTGACCTTTACGCGGGCCGCGATACCCAGCCAAGGCCCGCGCAGCATAGCTTTGCACAACAACAGAACGCGGCACAAACCCCGCCGCATCTCCTTGTCGCGCCACCCAAGCAGCACCTTCCTGCTGGGCAATCGCATCCCGCGCCCCTGCCCGCTCACCCTTGGGCAAATCGTGCAGCGCGTCCATCACCACATCCACCCGCGCGCCCCCGCGCTTCATCCGCGTCGCATTTGCCCGCAACGCAAAAGCCAGCCGGTCCCCCACGGCCAGATCAGGGGTAAAAGGTTTCACCTCAATCGGATCAAACAGGTCAGTCTGCACAGGCGGGCGGCTAGACAGCGTGAAAAAAACACCCTCACGCTCTTCTCTCCATAGAAAATCACGGTCGCGGTCCGGCCCATCGCTGAACACCGCCCAAAGCAGCTTGTGATGGGCTACCACGCGGGCTCCCTCTTCCTCGGGGGAAATCAACGAGGATAATGCCTGCGCCGATGGGCTGCGTGATATCTCCAGCTTGCTTAAATACAATGTCACGCGGCCCCCTGCGGTTGAATGTTCACGCGGCGCAAGGCAACCTGGCGCGGCGCGAAATGCCAGTAGCAGCGATCCAGCGGCACGTCATGCACAGCAATCCGGTGGTTATCCTGCGGCGAGGCGTCGATTGCCATCAGGGCCGCACAGGTTGGCGCCCCATCAGGGCGGCACCGCAACCAAGGTGGCAGGGTCAGAGCTGCCAAGGCTGCCTCCGGCCCTTCGGCGCTCACAATCCGCGCGGCCAACGGGGCCGAAAGCGGGCAGGATTTCCGCCCCAGATACAGCGTGAACTGCGGGCGCGCCAATGCCGCACAGAGCGGCCCCAAATCACCATTCCACAACGCCACCCCATAAAGCGGTCCGGCCCGATAGTCGCGCAGGGTGATCGTGGTATTGGTCCGCTCGCCCGCCACGGCCAACGCCTCGGGGCGGGAGTTCGCAGACTTTACCACTGCCGAAGGGATGGTCTGCACCGTATGGTAGTCACGCAACGGCACACCTTCGTCAAAAATAGCAACCGCAAGCGACAGAGCATCCAGCCCCGAAAAATCCCCGCCACGTTTAATCCCCATTGCTGCCCCAACCAGCCCCAGAACGGCAGAACGCCCCGGCCAGCCCAATGAACCGCGACGCTCATGCCCCGCCAGTTCCCCGGTGGCCCCAAGGCTAGCGGTCAGCGTGAAAACCAAATGCGGCTGCATCAGACCGCCCGCACAGCATCACCGGCAAAGCGAACGATATCATCCATCTTCCCCCCTACCCCGACATGCATCACGCAGGCATCGGCCCAAACCTGACCATAAGCCACATCCAGATCGGCACGGGTCTTGTCCAGTGCCGCCACAGAGGTCTCCAGCCAAGGCTGCGTCTTGATGGGCGTAAAAAATGCCCCCGACAGATCGCGCGGTGCAAGGTCGCCGCATTCGGCGCGAATGTAGTAGGCGCGAGGGTGGTGCGCATGGCTGTTTTGCTTGCCGCGCGGGGTCGCTTGGGCCAAAGCGCGAGCCAAAGCCTCAATCCCTTTGACGGCAAGCGCTTTGTCTCCGCCCAAGTTGGCAATCAGCAGATCACAGTTCACACAGACATATTGATAGTAAATCCCCGACCCAAAAGCATGTTCGCCCAAATGGCCCGCGCCCGTCTCATCCGCCTTGTTCAGATCATCAACCGCCGAATACCAATCCTCTTCGGCCTGTGCGGCATGGGTGGTAATAGCATGGGCCACCTGCACCGCAGCTTCACGGTTGAAATCGGCATCATCGGCAAGCATCCGGCCAAACATTGCAATATCAACCGCCCCATCCGCGCGGCGCAGCACAAGCTTTTTCAGCTCCTTATCCTTTGGGACCTCTTCACCTGTAACGATTTTTTCGGCCAGCTCCATGGCCAAGCTCCACTCATGAGGAGAGATAAAGGTCAGAGTCGTCGCCACCTTGCCGCCCTCTTTCTTGGGCGCGTCCAACTTGCCAAAAATCACCGCGACCACATCCGCCGCTTTCCCAGCACCCTCGGCATCATGCCCTTTTGCCACAAGGTTTTCTACCAGCTTTTCATGCAAGCGTTTGGTGCGGGTACCGGTATGATCTGCCAGATCCAACGCGAAAAAGGCGCTTTGGCGGATCGCCCGTTTCAGCGATTGCGACGACATCCGTAGACGCGGCGCACCACCCAGCATTGCTTGCTTGGGCCGCCCCTGATCGTCGCGGTTGGGGTTAGAGGGGCCATAGCTGGTGAGCAAATGGAACTGCACGAATTGGGTCATTGGGTCATCTCCTTGCGCATATCTGCCGGGGTTTCAGCCCCGAAATACTGAAAACACCAGCGCGCGCGGGTCTTGTCGTTCCAAAACAACAGGTCCGCGCCAAGCGCTGCGATATTTGCCTTACCGTCGGCCATGCCAATGGCACGGCGCAACAATGGCACCAATTCATCGCCCTCTGCCCGCATCAGCCGTTGAAATCGCAACGTGGACAGAACTGGCTCTGCCCCTCCTAGACGCGCCGCCAAAGGGGCCGCCACATGATCGCGCAGCTCTGCCAACAGGCAGACCAGCCGCGCTAGGCGGGGCGCATCATTAGGGCCAAGCGACAAGGCGCGCGCGAGCTCCTGCACTTCGCGTTCCACCAGCGCCTCTATCGGGCCAGCCCGCCGTAACCGCGCCGCCAACGCGCGCGCGGCAGGCCGCTCTCGATCGCCAAGCGCCCGCCCCCACCAACCAAGAATAATCTGGCCGGGGGTTTTATCCTCGTCCGTCATGCTGCTTTTCCTTTCTTGGTTGCCGGGGGCTCCATCATCAGCGCCTGATAAATCTCGCGGCCATATTTACCGTAACCGTAGAAATTGCCCCCCAAAATCCCACGTGCGCGGATGATTCTAGCGATGATATCAGTTTCACGCTGGTCCAGCCCTGGCAGCGCCAGTGCCTCAAATTGTTCCAAAGCCTGCGCGCGCAACACCGCCAACCAATAGCGCGCAACCTCCTGTAGCGCCTGCCCCGCCTTCAGCGCGGCAATGCCTGTACCAAGCGCTGCTTCAGTTGCGTTATAAAACTGCTCTCTCTCACACTCCCGCGCCTCGCCCCCCGCCAAAACTGGCTCCAACGCCATCCGCAGCGCGAGCGAGGCCTGATCGGCGGCAAGGATCAACCCTTCCAACATCAAAGGACCATCGGCCTCCAACTCCAGATACGGCTGAACCGACCAGATGAAATCGCGCGGCTTCATATTGTCCATCGCCCAACCCGCTACAATGACCGAGGAATTGTCAAACAGCACCCGCCCCCGCCATTTGCGCAAACACGCTGCCCGCTCACGCAGCGTCCCGTCGGAAGCCTCGGCCAAAATGCCCAACCAATGCCTATAACCAAAACTGCCCGCGCGCGGGTGCACTGGCAACCAGATGTCGGCGACTTTTTGTCGGTAGTAGGGGGTCAGCGGGTGCTTCCATCCTGCGTAATTGGTGCCCCAAGGCTTTTGGATCACACCCGTGATCTGCCCGCCTCCCTCGACCAGACGCAACCTGCGTGGCATTCCGAAAAACCCTTCGACCCCGAAAACCTGCCCTTCTGGCGGCGCGGTTTCCAGCGCTTTGTCAGAAACGCGCGTGGCCCGCATCCACGGCAAATCGGTCAGCTTACCCGCCGCGCAATCTGGCACATTGGCCCAGACCAGCGACCAAAGCCCCTGCCCCGGATCGACCAGCGTGACCAAAGGCCCACCGCCCCGCATTGAGGTGCGATTGCCAGCCCCACCCGCAGGGGCATGGGCCTGAAAGGTAAACAGCGCCATGGCCGCCAAGGGCAAGGCAAGCGCAGGATAGCGGCCGCGATGTACCATCAAATCCGCATTATTCTTGGCCGCATTCGCGCCTGCGCTGTCAATGAACAACATATCCGGCGCATTCGGCTGGCCTTCTAACCCACCAAGTTCCTGCAAAAACAGCGGCCCGTCGCCGACCAGGTTGAACGCGGGCACAAAAGGGGCCAGCCGTTCGTGCAACCGCGCCGGATTGGCGCTGCGCCTTGCATCCCAATCCTCGACATCCGCTGGCGGGTCAGCCAAAGCCACAAGGCCGATCAGCAATTCAAGACACGCAATATTCAAATCCGGGCGCGGCCAATCTGGGCGCAACACGCCCGCCTCTGCCATTTGCCACGGCGCAATAACCCGCCGCGACCCATCTTCACAAATAACTGGAATCCAAGCATCATCAATCAAATTGAGCGACAAAACACCACCCTCAACACATCTAATACGGGAAGAAGACCACTTAAAAACAACCCTGTAAAGTTAAATTCTGTCGGATATGCGGTTTGCCTAGTCCCAAACCAACCCAAGCGTGGCGTCATAGCGCAATCCCTCGCAAATCCGCCCCTCCTCCCCCACCGGGCAAAGCCGCATCTGGCTGCGCTTCCATTCGGGCCAATCGGCGGTGATGGCGGCGATTTCCGAGGTGGTTTGATCGGACAAGGGCAAGGCATCCAGCCGCGACAAGGCCGCCGAAACCTCGGACAGCGTCCAAGCCTCCCACGCTTCCCCTTCGGCCCATGGCACCAACTGCCCCGCTTGCAGCCTTGCCAACACCAACACGCGCTGCATCTGTCCCAGCCGTGTGGGATAATCCGCATCATCATCGCCACGGCCCGCCGCGCGAAACCCTTCCTCCAGCCGAATGATGTTATGCGCGGCATGAGTCCGCTCGGCCTGCCCTTTGCCTTGCGCTTGTTGTTCGGCCCCCGTCAGCGCGTCAGGAACATCACGGGCCTGCACCCCATGCACCGCCTCAATCAAGTCGCGCAAGCCACCCGGGGCCACAATCTGCCCCACCGCAAACAGATGATCCGCCGTGCGCCACTGGTCCGCCACCGGATACACATAGGCCCCACGGTCCAACACACCATGCAACCATTTATCATCCCGCACCTCTGTCGGATCAGGTGAGATGACATACAACACAGGAGCCGCCACTGGCCTGCCCGCAGCTGGTCGCAGATCCATATGCCGCCACAAACGCCCTGCCCGCTGGATCAGCGCCGCCATCGGGGCCAGATCCGACACCATCACGTCAAAATCCAGATCGAGTGAGGATTCCAACACCTGCGTTCCGACCAAAACGCGCCCTGCACGGCCCGTGCCATCCTTGCCAAACCGTGCCCGCGCGTCGGCCTCTATCCGCTTGCGATCACTCAACGCAAAGCGCGCGTGCAGCAAATCCGCCGCAACCCCACGCGCCCGCAACGCCGCTACCGCCGCAATCGCATCATCCACCGCGTTGCGCACCCAAACACAGGCCGCACCTCGTGAAGCTGCATCCACCAACAAATCGACTGCCGCATCCATGCTGCCGAGCCGTTCCACCGCGACCGCACCTTTCGCACCAGTTTCTTGCGGTAAATCATTGCGCGCAGACCCAGCCGCCAGGGTCAGTGCCGGATAGGCCCGGCTGTTAGCTGCCCCGCCATAAATTGCCAGCAACCGCGCCCTTTGGGCCAAAGGCAGCGTTGCCGTCAGCAATATGGCCGAGCCACCCGCCGCGCGATGCATCCGCAAAAGCTGCTCTAACTCAGCCCCTATATAGGGTTCGCCCAACTCATGCACCTCATCCACAATCAGAATTTTCGACGACAGCCCAAAATGCCGTAGCGTTTGAAACTTGGTAGGCAAAACCGCAAGCAAGGCCTGATCGATTGTGCCAATCCCGACATCCGCCAAAAGCGCACGCCTGCGCCCATCACGCAGCCAATCAGTACAGGTCACATCATCGGGACTATACGCCGCAACGGGGAGCAAGTCGCGAAACGATTGCGACAAACCCGCGCGGCCATGCGCCAAAGTTACGCAGGGGGATGCATCAAACATACGCCCCACAACATCAACGGCCCGTGCAAACATCGCATCCGCTGTCGCCATCGTCGGCAAGGCAAAGAACAGCCCGCCCCCCTTGCCCGCCATCAGCATCCGCTGTGCGAGGATCAGGGCCGCTTCAGTTTTACCCGCACCGGTCTCGTCCTCAATCACCGCCAGCACCGGTCCGTCCTGCAACGCGATCTCGGCACAGGCAGACTGCATCGGGCGCAACGCAAAATCAAACATCTGGGTATTGCAGGGTGCGATGTCGGCCAACCCCGCTTCCCTTACCGCAAGGAGAGCATTCTCGCGGGCATGGCTCAGATAGCTTGTCAGTGGCATCTCGCGATTGCACGGTGCAAACCATTTCGTGTTGGACCCAATCCAATCCGCTGCAGTCACCAACCCCGGCAGCCACCAAGACAGCTCTATCGCGCGCTGAAGGGTCACTCCGTCCAACCGCGCTTCTGGCCACAACGCCAATACCTGCCTCAGCGCGGTGCTGGCATCACCCTGCCCACTGCCCGCCGCCATCATCGCCCGCCGAAACGCCGAACCCGCCATGGTGGGGGGCCGCCCGTGATGGCCTGCGCTGGCAGCATACAGCACTTCGCGCACCCGAGGCGTCCCGCCCAACTGCGCAGAAAGGGCTTGGTCATTGGCCAACAGATAGACCTCTGTCAGCTCCCAATGGCGGAAAGGTTGCGCCACACCCTCACGCAGCATGCGCCGAAAACTATCACTGACTTTGCCAAGGTCATGCAAAGCGGCCAGAAGCACAAAAGCATCACGCAGTGGTACCGGCAACACAAAACGTGCAGTCAACAGCTCGGCAACTGCCGCCACATCCAGCATATGATAAACCGCCGGATGCTCCACCCCGCCTTCGGATTCTGCAGATTTACCCGGCCACTCAAAAATAGTCATAAATTATCACCATTTCTTTTATTTATCATAAACTTGCATGTTTCTCGACCAACACAACTGCATCGCGCTGTCCGAGACAAAGCGCCAGGGGGGTAGCCGCAACGGGAAAGTGTCAGTTGCGCTTTAGAGTCTTTCCCCCCTCGCTCGCGATCTTCAGCGTACCGCCTGATGCAACGAGCAGCAGCGTCCATGTCGAACGCCCCGACGCTTTAGCTCCGCGCTGTGGCGAGGCCGCAACCCACGCAATCGTAGACTCTATGGCGCAACCTTCTGAGCTGCAATCCATGCGAACGCTTCCGGGTTCGACCAAGTAGTCACGGATCGGCCAACGTTTGGCAAAAGCTTTCTTATCGGCCATCACCTCAGCATGAGACATGCTTTTCCCGAAAAAATCCACGCCAGGGGCGTAATAAGCGGCCAGTCGTGGTAGGGCCTGTTCGTTTGGCAAAGACCAGTCGCTGTTGATGGATGCCAAAAGGACGACGGCGGATTCTTCGATTGTTGGATATTTCGGCGCAACTGGGGGTGTCACCGATGCTGGTAAATTGGCAACCGTGGCAGGGGCGCGCAAACTATCGGGGCGCATGCTGCTAATCGGTGTTTGTGAAAGAAAGGCGTTCACCTCCGTCACCCGCGCGTTGAAAGCAGTGTCGTCCAGTCCCAAGTTAAGTCGTGCTTTTTGGGCACCACTAAAGTAGTAAATGTCCTCCGTGCCGAACATCTTTTCATAGACAAAGGGGGGGGTGTCGAATTGGTTCATGATGCCGATAATGTCTGCTGTGGTGTATTGTGTCACAGCGGTCGTCACACTTTGAGAGGTAGCATTGTCGGCGTCAGGCCCGCCCGAGTAGAATTGATGAACTCCTAGTTCACCAAGAAGCAAACGGCTGGTACCGCCTAGGAAAATGTTGGCGCAGGAAGACTCGCAACTTGCGCCTTCTGGGACGTATGTTCCTATTTTGTTATCATGTAGGATAGCAGCGATCTGTAGCCCCTCGTAAAGGTTTCCTCCCGGACTAGCCGTCACAACAAGATCGATCGCTTGATCGCGCATGGCGCGTCGCAGTTCGAAAGAATCGTTACTTTTGATATGGCCCATCAAAAACAGCACGTTAGGAACGTCGTGACTGTATTGAAGGCTCCCGTAGGTTAAGGTGTCCGCGGTAGCCAATTCGGCGCTGATGATAGACGCTGCCATCGCAACGTTGCGTAAGAAAGACATTGGGGCATCGCCTTGGTTCAAGTAGATTTCAGGTACAGGAAGCACGGACTTCCCTACAATTCAAGTTTTTCACACTCCAGTCTCGATTTTGAGACGACGCCTATGCGACGTGGCGCAAGCTTCCATCGCAACGAAACACGGCGTGTAATCCGACAAAAGCTGGATAAGCCGTGACCGCGACACTGATTTGTTGAAAACAGCGACGCCATCGATCTTGACGCCGCAACCTTGAAAACTGTTCTTGGCAAGATCGATCGCCAATATGCTAATATCCGACATGGATGCCTCCCTCTTGGTGGTTACAACAAAAACATCTTGGCCCAATTGATGCCGCTGGGTGGGGGCATCCACCGCATCAGTTCATTTTGCCAGGACTTCAGCCCAAAGCATTAAGCCGCCCTCGCCTACTCAGCAACTCAAACAGATCTTCCAAGAACGCATCCTTTTGCTCGTCGGAGAGGCTCTTGACGATAGGCGCACTCCCATGCGCGATGCTTGCCAAGACCTCAGCCCGCTGAACTTCAGAGAACTTCGCGTAATGCGTCTCAGTGATACGTTCGCTTTCGTGCCCCATGTTTTCGGACCAAGCGCGCCTTTGGGCATGGGTCAGATGCTTTTCGTCCCGCAAAGAACCAATAGTGTGCTTCGCACTATGCGGCGAGTAATTGTTGGCTCCATTTCGGCAGGCAATAGCGAAAGCTTCCGAGGCGGCGTGTTTGGTGAGCATGACAGGGATTGGCTTGCGGTTCGGAACGACCGAAAGGCCGTGGCTAAACAGGTTTTCGGCACTTGGAAACAGCGCATCTTCATCGCGATAGTTTAACGCATGTAGGGTTTCGTACCACCGCACTACTTCTTCAGCGAAGACCGGAGGTATCGGAAACCACGAGATATTGGCGCTTTTGCCGTTTTTGGAGCGTAGCGTTGTGCCATCCTGGATGACCCGTTGCCCCGCTACATCCACATGTTTCAAGCGCAATGAGATAACCGTATCTGCGCGCAAAGCGCCAAGAAACGCGATGGCAAAGATCGCCCGCGCCCGCCGATCATAAAGGGACGCCGACGGCATCGCCAACAGCAAGGTTTGTGCTTCGTCGATTGTCGGAAATGCCCGCAACACGCGCATCGGGGCCGCAGCAAATGCCGCCTTTGGTAGCTGGAAATATGCTGACAGATCCTTGGGAAGCCGCGAAAAGCTGTCTTGCTTTAAGCACCATTCGAAAAAAGAGACGAGATGCGACGCGCGGTGTTTTACCGTCGAAGTGGAAAGGTTGTCGTCTTCATCCTTGCGCACCCGCCGCTTTAGATCATCGCGAACCCTTGCGGCGTCCTCGACCGTGTAGTGCTCAAACAGCTTTCCCCCACAGATTTCGTCACAATACCGGATCGCCGAGAGATGGCCATCGACCGTCTTATCGTCAAAGCGCCCTGAATAGGTCAACCATTTGTAAATGGTCCGGTCATTGGCGAGATAGAGCTTTGGCACGAGCACAGCCGCTTCAATCCCAATACCACCTGGGATTTGATCTTTCTCTTCGTGTAGGCGTTGCCTGCTGGAGTTTGGATTGCGACAATCCAAAACAATGTCGCGATCCGCCGCATTTGATAGCTTATAAAGCGGGTTTTCACAGTCAGGACAGACCGCAATATACATGTGCTTTCCAGATTTCGCATCTAAGTCTCGGACTGTTTCAACATCCGGAAAAACCGCCGCCTTGCATCCAGTGCAGTGAAACTCGCCCGCCCGAAGATTCTTGCGTGAACGCTCTCGGCGCTGGAGATGGAAGTGTTGAAGCGACGCGCCTTGAAACACATAGGGACGCAACAGATCAGAAGGCTGCAATCCCTCGCCAACCCAGTTCGAAATGGTATTGGCGCTGACATCAAAGAGCCGCTGAATATCCTCGACGTTGTAAACGCGGTTCTTTTTGAGCGGCACACCTTTATAAGACCGAGCCATGTTAGAACCCTCCTTTATTATGACGTTTCGGGTTTGATTTTGATTTTTGTGCGTGTTCGAAGCGCACGAGGTCACTGAGAATCCATCGCGTCGTGCCGGGTGTAAGTCTTATGGGCTTTGGAAAATCAGGGTCTTTTTTGACCCAGCGCCACACAGTTGATCGGAAGACTTTGTACCGATCCGCAACGTCCTGAACGTTGCAGTAGCTTTCCACGCACTGTGCGCAGGAAGTTTTCGCTTTGGGCGCGGGCTTCCTTGCAGGTGGGGGCATCTTGCGCGGCGTTTCAGAGAAAAGATCGGCCTGAGCTTGGGAAGGTTGGGCAACCATCACTTCACCTCCAACGATAGAGGTTCGACCTTACAGCCCTCGGCCCAAGCATTCAGGTCAGCGCCGAGATAGATGATCTTACGTCCGAGTTTGTAATAGGCGGGCCCGTTACCCTTGTGACGCCACTGCGCCAGCTTTTCACGATCCCCGATGACGTCGAGCTCGGGATCGCCCAGCACATAGGTACGATTATGTTGAAAAAGATTGGCCACGTTCTGGTCACCTCTGGTTTGTTTGAGGGTTCAGAACTGCACTTGATGAGGTTCGTTTTTGAAGACGGGCAAAAGGGACAAAACTCTAAACGACTTTTGTCCCTAGTTTTGTCCCATTTAATCCGGAGTTTTGTCGGTCGCGTTTACAGGCATTGAAATCGCGCGGCGCAGTGTTTTCACGGAAAAGGTCATCCGCGTTTCTTTTTCGAGGACTCTGCTTAGTTCCTTCATCGTCACACTATGCCCGTCAGGGTAGTGAAGATGATAGGCTTGTGAGATTGCTGCGACCTTGTTTGGTCGCCCCATGCTTAAGGGTTTCTGCAAGGTTAGATCACCAAGCTGCGGCAGTTCGAGCGCGTTGAGGACCAAGTTACGCCATTTACGGGCTGCTTTATCCTCAATGCACAGCGCGCTGCCGCGAAAAGTCGCGATCATGCGCGGTAAATAGTGCTCATCGATGACGTCGCAGATCCAAGGTGGCGCATCATCGGGCACGACATAGCGACCACGCTCAAAAGCGAATGGCAAAGAGTGAAAGTATATACGTTTAGAAACCTGGCCGTCCGATCCACCAAACTGCGCGTTCCAATCACTGAATGTCTGGGTTGTAACGTTCCATTCCTGAAAATGGTCAGATCCGATCCTGCGCAGCCAGAAGCCGTCCACACCTGCTTCTGTCGGATTGCGCGCAGCAAGAAAACTCTCAAAGGGCGACATCTTCGCAAAGAGCCTTGAGCGGGCCCCATCCGGCGCTGTTTCAAGTTGCGCTACGCGACCATCGGCTGCAGCGGCAAAGACGCGCATGTCCGATAATGTCGATAGAAAAACGTCCTCGCAATAGTCATCGGGAGAGCCGAAGGTCTCGCCTAATTGGAAGTCGCTTTTCCCAAACTGATCTATCGCGCGACGGCTAAGCGGCACACGGTACTTGGCAAAGAATTCCTTCCAAAGTTCAGCAAGTGTGACGTAGCCAGCAGGGCAAAACATTTAAGTATTTCCTTCCTTGCACATGGGATTGCAGCCGGATGAGACAAATTGCGACCATTGCGCCATCAGCATTCTCCGCTTTTCCAGCAAATCAGACCGCGCATAGGCGCGTTCCACATCATTCCCCACCTTATGCGCCAAACTCATTTCCGCAACCTCGCGCGGTGCGTTTGCCGCCTCAGAGGCCCAATCGCGGAAAGTGGACCTGAACCCATGCACAGTGACGCCTTCAACAGCCATCCGGCGCAACAGCATCAGCATGGCCATGTTTGACAAAGGCTTGTGCCGCTTTTGGCCTTCAAACACATATTCCGATTGCATCGCACGCAAGGGTTCGATGATCGCCATCATTTCATCGGTTAACGGCACCCGATGAACTACGCCGCCTTTCATCCGATCCGCAGGGCAGGTCCACAACCTCGCCTCAAAATCAACCTCGCCCCATTGCATCCCCAAGACCTCGCCCGTGCGTGATCCTGTTAGGCAGGTGAACATCAGCGCTTTTGCGGCCATCGCATCACGGGTTTTCAAATCGGCATAGAACGCAGGCACATCTGCCCACGTCATCGCGCTGTGGTGCTTAGGCTTGGCCTTCACCTTGGGCAACACTTGGGCATCGTGGATCGCAATCACGGGGTTTTCACCCGACCGGAAGCCCTTTGACTTGGCGACATCCAGCACGATCTTAATACGCTGCGCTAAACGTCGCGCAGTTTCATGCTTTTCGGTCCAGATAGGCGACAGGCACATCAGCACCTCCGGCTGACCAATGCTATCAATCGGCATCCGCCCGATCTTGGGAAAGGCATAGTCGCGCAAGGTGTTGATCCATTGCGCACCATGCTTGGTGTTCTTCCAAGTTGGCATCCGGTCAATATGAACTTGCCCCGCGACTTCCTCAAATGTGGGTATCTCACGAGTGGCATTAAATCGGGGGTTCAGGCCTTGTTTAGCCATGCGGCGATATTCCAGCGCGCGTTCCCGTGCCTGGTTCAGCGTGACCACATCGGCCCCGCCTAAACCAAAGTCAGTTCGCAAAGGTGCGCCTTTGGCATTCTTCTGGCCTTTGACCACAACCCGCACGATCCAGCGCCGTGCACCCGATGGATCAACGACCAAATTCAACCCGCCGCCATCGCCATGACGCCCAGCGCCCAGATTCTCCACCAGCTTCTTTGTCAGCTTACCAGTCAGGGCCATAGGTCATACCACATTTCATACCACTCAAGAAAAGCATACGAGGCCAATCGAAAGAAATCCAGAACAATCAAAAAGCGCAAGAAAGCCCAATGAAATAAAGAAAAAAGGCCGCCCAAGGCGACCCATTAAAATCATCAAAAAAGGTAATGTGGCGGAGCGAGAGGGATTCGAACCCTCGAGACGGTTCCCCGCCTACACACTTTCCAGGCGTGCGCCTTCGACCACTCGGCCACCGCTCCGTTATGGGGTCTTTAGCCTGCATTTATGGGCGCTGACAAGGGGGACAATCCACAATTCATGCGATTGCGCGCCCAAATACTTCAATCAACCAAACTTAGGCTAATACGGCGGTTCTGCCGCCCCTTATTTTCGACTTTTCCGAGGACCACCCGGCCAATTTCACCGGTGCGCGAGACATGGGTACCACCGCAAGGCTGCAAATCGATCTGCCGTTCAGCGTTACCGATGCGCACCAAACGCACGCGGCCTGTGCCCACGGGGGGCATAACCGACATGGTTTTCACAAGGCCGGGATTGGCCAACAACTCTTCATCCGTGATCCAGCTTTCTGTCACCGGAAAATCGCGGTCGATCAAGCGGTTCAGCGCCTCTTCGATCGCGTGCATATCGCGGGGTGCCTCGGGCATCGCGAAATCAAGCCGGCCCTTTTCGGCCGTGATTTGCCCGCCGGTCACCGGCAAGGGAATGACCACCGACAGCAAATGCAACGCAGTATGCACCCGCATGTGACGGTGGCGACGCGGCCAATCCAAAACTTGGCGAACCATGGTTCCCACAGCAGGCATTTGGGCAGGCGCGGCCGCCACAAGGCCCACTTGGTCAGTCCCCACTTTAACGGCCGTTGCAATCGGCAGGATCTTATCCTCCCACAGCAAATGCCCGCTATCGCCCGGTTGACCGCCGCCGGTTGGGTAGAACACAGTTCGATCCAATACAATCGCGCCTTCGGGCGTATGCGCCACGATCACGGCTTCGGCCTCGGATTGATAGGGGTCGGTGCGAAACAACAAATCCGTCATCTACAGCTCCTTGCGCGGCAAACTTGGTTTGTGCACCTCCTCGACCGGCTCAACCAAGGCCACCGGCTCTCCGGGTTGGCGCGCGGGTGCCGCCGCCAGTTGGGCCAAGACCTCGGGGTTGCGCAACCAGATGTCACGCTGCCCGAAGGGTATTTCAATCCCCTCTTCGGTAAAGCGGCGTGCGATCTCGTGGTTCATCTCGGACCGAACGGCCATAGAGAAATTCACATCGCGCAAAATCACCCTGATCTCAAAATCCAGACTATCTGCGCCGAAATCAACCAATAGAACATTTGGCGGCGGGTTTAACACGGCAAGCGGCTGCGCCTCGGCAATTTCGCGCAAGATCGTCTCGACCTTGCGGGTATCGGTGCCATAGGCAACGCCGACCTTTACGATCAAGCGCCCTGACAGGTTAAACCGCGTCCAGTTCGTCACCATGCCGGAAACAAAATCCGAATTCGGAACAATTACATCTGTCCGGTCAAAGGTCTGGATACGGGTCGAGCGCACGGAAATCCCGCTGACGGTGCCCATCACGCCGTTTACCTCAATCCAGTCGCCTTCGGAAATCGGCCGCTCGATCAGCAAAATAATGCCCGCGACAAAGTTTGAAACGATGTTCTGCAAACCAAAACCGATACCGACCGACAGCGCACCAGCCACGATCGCAAGGCCCGACAGATCGATGCCCGCAGCCGTCACCCCGATCAACGCCGCAAGGAAAATCCCGATATAGCCAACGCCCGCGACAATCGCGTTCTGCCCGCCTTGGTCCAGGTTGGTCTTGGGCAAAATCGTCGTTTTCAACGCCCCTTGCAGCAGACGTGTCACCAAGAACCAAAAGCCGAACACCACCGCCAGCAAAACATAATCTGATGGCGAAATACGGGTCTCGCCAATCTGAAACCCGTCGCGCATTTTAGTGAAAACTTCGGTCAGGTCTGCGATCCGTGCGCCCCAAATCAGCGCAAAGAACGGGGCCGAGGCAAAGCTAAGGAAAAAGCCGATCAGCACGGGCACCAGCGCATCGCGCCCACGCTCATCCGAACGGATAACCACCGAATAAATCGCCCCGACAAGGTTTTGCAGGGTCAACAGAAGCCCGATCAACCCGAGCGAGGCCACCATCGGAAACACCAAGCCTTGCGCCGCAGGAATATAGCCGATTGCTGCCAAGAACGGACCAATGACTGCCGCAGCCATCGCAGCGCGCGCGACTAGTGAAATCAGACGTGTCGCAAAAGATTGCGCTGTATTCAAATCCTCTTCGTCGCCTTGCTCTTCATTCGAATTGCGCAGCAGCAGTTTGCCCAAACGGAACAGGAAATACCCAGCAACCAAGATCGTCGGAAAAGACAGGATCGAGTTGCTTGCCTCGGTCAACTGACCGGCAGGCAAAAACGCTTTGCGCAGCACCTCAAAGCCCAGCACCAAACCCAAGGCTTGCGCCAGAAACCGGCCCTTGGCGCGCGCCGCCGTCGACATACGCAAATGCGTCTGAACACTGTTAGCACGCGGAAAATTGCTTGATCCGATCCAACGCGCGACAAACACAATGACGCCAAAAACCACCAGTTCGCCCGCGACAACCTCGCCCAGCGGGCCAAGCATCCCCGACATGATCGCGGCGGTTGAAAATGCAAGCACCCCAAGCGTCGGGATAACAATCTGGCCAAGTGAGGCCACAAAGGCCCAAATCTCACGCGCGTTGGACTGCCCGCGCTCTAACAGACGAAAGGCAACGCCTTCAATCAGCGCCCTGCCCCGTAGAATGGTAAGCGCCGAGAATAAAAGCAGAAAAACAATCGGCGGCAATTTATCCAACGCTGTCGCGCGCTTGGATTCGTCTTGCCAGTTCGTCGTCAGTTCATCCGTCAACCCCTTGGCCGATGCCAGTACCGAATCCATCGCCTCGGGCCAAGCCGCCGGATTTAAAGGCGTTGGCCAAAGCTGCAGCAGCGCATCGGTCTGGCGCTCACGGACCAGCACATCAATTTCACGGATCAGGCCATCGGCACGGCTATAGGCCTCGACGGCGGCAATCGATGGTGCCTGCAAGACAGTCAGCTGCTTGCCTAGATCAGCCCGACGCGCGGCGATATCTTTGGCCTCGGTCGTGCCTTCTGCCGGCGCCGGCCCCAAGGCGTCAATCTGCGCCCTGATCGTCGTCAAACGTGCCGCGTTTGTGCCTTGCGCCGCCAAAAACTTTTCACGCCAAGATGCGATCTCGCTGCGCAATGTCTCTAGCCGGATATCGGTAGAGTTGGGATCGCCAATCAAATCATCTGCCGAGGTCGCAAATTTTTCCCACTCGGCATAATCCAGCGGTGCCTCAACTTCTTCGGCGTCCGGGTTTACGCCGGTTGTCAAATTGGTCTGTGCCAAAACCGGCGCGATGCTGCCAAAACCAAGCAGCATCGCCACAGTCAGCGACAGGAAAAAGCGTGCGATTTTACGATCGGCTAAATGCTTCATTCTTCGAACACAGCCGGAATATCGCGCGGGCCTGCGTCCAGCCATTTTGGCACAGGCAGGCCTTTGGAATGCAGGAATTCCGGGTTAAACAGCTTGGATTGATAGCGCGTGCCATAGTCGCACAGAATGGTCACGATTGTATGCCCCGGCCCCATTTCGCGCGCCATCCGAATGGCCCCTGCGACGTTGATACCCGACGAGCCGCCAAGGCAAAGCCCTTCTTCTGACAGCAGGTCAAACACAATCGGCAGCGCCTCGGCATCGGGGATGCGATAGCTGTAGTCGGGCTTTAGCCCTTCCAGATTGGCCGTGATCCGCCCTTGGCCGATGCCTTCGGTGATCGACGAGCCGGGGCTGTCCATGATGCCTGTGGTATAAAACGAATGCAGCGCCGCGCCCTCTGGGTCGGCCAGCCCGATTTTCACGCCCTTGGGCTGCAAAGCAAGCGCCATACCAGCCAAAGTGCCGCCAGACCCAACCGCGCAAATGAACCCGTCAACCTTGCCGCCGGTCTGTTCCCAGACTTCGGGGCCTGTGGTTTCCACATGCGCCTGCCGGTTGGCCGTGTTGTCAAACTGATTGGCCCAAATCGCGCCATTGGGTTCGGTTTGCGCCAGTTTGGCCGCCAAACGCCCGGAATAGCGCACATAATTGTTCGGGTTCTTATAGGGCGCGGCAGGCACCTGCACCAATTCTGCGCCCGCAAGCCGCAGCATATCTTTCTTTTCCTGACTTTGGGTTTCAGGAATAACGATCACCGTGCGAAACCCCATCGAGGCCCCGACCAGCGCCAAACCGATGCCGGTATTGCCCGCAGTCCCCTCAACGATCGTGCCGCCGGGTTTCAGCAGCCCTTTGGCCACGGCGTCCTTGATGATGTAAAGCGCTGCACGGTCCTTGACCGATTGGCCGGGGTTCATAAACTCGGCCTTGCCCAGAATTTCGCAGCCCGTCTCCTCTGACGCTTTTTTCAGGCGGATGAGGGGGGTTTTGCCAATAGCATCGGCCAAATCGCTGTAAATCTGCATCTGCGCATTCCTCTTATCTTTAAGGCCATGTGTTGTGGTGGCCATTATCCTTGTGATTTATCTACGGCGTGGGGGCCCCAAACTCAAGCGTGACACCACCAACAAACGGGCCATGGCCCTAACATTGCCTCACGTTTCTGTGCGCGCCGCCTCGGCCATCAGCCGTGGGCGTTCGCGCGCTAGCCAGTAATAGCTTAACAACAGCGGCGCGGTTGTGGCCTCGCCCTGTGCTACAAGTGCTGCAAATGCGGCAAACGTCAGAATATGGCCCTTGATATCCTCGGCCTCGCTCGGCTCCCCGCCCAAAATAGCGGCCTCATCGGGCAGGTCAGTCATGGCAACATAGGAATAAACATACTCGGTTTTCGCGCCCGGCGACGGGTAATACGACCCGATCGGCAGCAATGCCCCAAGGGTCAGCCCTGCCTCCTCAACAGCCTCTCGCCGCGCCGCGGCCTCGGCCGTCTCAAACGGGTCAATCCGCCCTGCGATCGGCTCCAACTGCCACGGCTGCACATCGCCCCGCGCAAACGGCCCCACGCGAAACTGCTCCACACACAGAACCCTATCGCGCACGGGGTCATAGGGCAGCACCGTCACCGCATCGCCAGATACAAAGACCGCCCGTTTGACCATGGGGCTTTGTCCGCCGTCAAACTTTTTGAACGACAGGTGGTATTCCTCAACCCCAAAGAAATCAACATAGGCAAGCGATTGGTTTTGCACCGTAACATCCGCTGCTTGCGTCACCCGCCGCTGCTCATTTGGTCCGGCCTGCCCTGCCCGTATCCGGCTTGCCCCCCGCACCAACATCGGCCCCCGCCGCGCGGGCGCAATCGGCGCAGGGTATAGCGCCATCACATCCTCCGCAGTGGCCACAATAACCTCGCCACAGCGCGTGGCCCAATCGCTCAGGCTCCATGCCGCACCCGCCTGCCACAAACCGGGGGTGGGCACATAAACCCGCGCCTCCTGCGGACCCTCTGCCAATTGCACCCGACAGGCCTGCAATTCATAGCCAAACGGCCCTTCATAGTAATCCAGTCGCGCCACATCCTCATCCGTCAAATCGGTCAGCAAAAGCCCATCGGCCTTGGCGTCTTGTACCCGTTCGATCAGCGGAAAATCATGCCCCTCGGCCCAGAAAACCGCATGGTCTGGCAGCTTTGCGGCAAAGGCGGCAGGCGCGCGCCCCAACACAAGGTGCAAAAGCGTGGCGTGGCACAGCGTGCCATAAATAAAAAGCGGCGTCGTCATATCATTCCCACCGTTTCTTGGCCCATTCGGCGCCAAGCCCACCCAAAATACCGCCAATAATCAAAACGCTCAGGACCTGCACGGTAAAAACCAACAGCCCATGCTCAATCGCCAGCGCAACGATGTCGACAATCGCCTCCATCGGGCTGCCATACCGCATCCTATACGCCTTGCGGACCATCAAAACGATTGAACAGATCAACAGAGCCCAAGCTGTAAAGGTGACCGAGGTTCTGATCCCCGAACCGACGGCCCGCTGATAGCCAAGCCCAACCAGGCCGCCCATCACCCGCCAGCCAGAAATCACACCGATTACGATACAAATTGCGTTGAATTGGGCGTATTGCGTGCCCTCTGGCATCCCCAGCTTAAACGCTTGTGCGGCCATAAAGGCGACTGCCCCGAACCAAATGGCCGCAATCAGTTTTGAAATGGTCGGCATAGGGCCCCTGTCTGACTGTGCTGTAACGCCTGTTCTATGGCGCGCGCTTTGGATTGCATCGCACCACAGTTTCCGCGTTCAGCCATCCAAGCGCAAGGCCCCAGATTTGAAAACCCCAAAGGCCAGCGTCAGTCCTTATCGCGCGCCGCATAGGCGTCAAGCGCACGCTGCCGACCCTGCGCCAATGAAATCATCCGCTGGGGATAGGCCTGCCGCGCATCCAGCCCCCAAGCGCGTGGTACCGCGTCAAAATAGCTCAAAGCCTCGCGCCCCGGTACGCGCGCTAATTCGGCAATGAAACGGTGGCGATAAACTGCCTTGGCGTCAAACTTTGTCGCCTGCGTTTCGGGGTTAAACACCCGAAAATACAACGCGGCATCTGGGCCAGAACCAGCAACCCATTGCCACCCCATCGCATTCGCAGCCACGTCCCAATCGGTCAAACATTCGGCAAACCATTGCTGGCCCACGCGCCAATCAATCAACAAATGCTTGGTCAGATACGAGCCCGCGATCATCCGCGCGCGGTTGTGCATCGTGCCTGTCACATACATCTCACGCATGGCAGCATCGACAAAGGGCTCGCCCGTCATCCCACGCCGCCAACGCTCGGCATCTTCATTGTCGCCGCGCCAGCCAAACCCGTCCCATGTCTCGCGCCAATTGCGGGTGGTGATATGCGGCGAATGATGCAGCAAATGATAGGCATATTCGCGCCAAACCAGCTCTTTCAGGAAATGCTCGGCCCCTGCGCGCCCTTCATGTAGCGCCAGCATACCGCCGTGCCACACGGTCCGCGGGCCAATCTCGCCATAGGTCAGGTTTTCTGACAGGCGCGAGGTGGCCTCTACCGCTGGAAAATCGCGCCGCTCTTTATAGCCGTCAATCGGACCCTCCAAAAACGTCGATAGGCGCGCTTGTGCAACGGCTTCACCCACGCCCACATGCTGCGCCACAACCTCCGCTCCGCGCTGCATCGCGCGGCCCAACTGCCAATCCTCCAACGTATCACTGGCCGGCCAAACCGCAGGCCTGCGCAACCGCACAGGCGCAGGCAAAGGTACGGCCACATCCAGCCCCTTTACCGCCCGCCAAAACGGCGAATACACCTTGTAAAACCCGCCCTGCCCTGTGGCCACTGTCCACGGCTCAAACAGCAAATGCCCTGCATGGCTATGCGCCTCGATCCCCGCCGCCCGTAAGCCAGCCTTGACGTTTGTATCCCGCGCCTTGGCCTCGGGGTCATAAAGCCGCGCCCAATGCACAGCGCCCGCGCCCACCTCGGATGCCAAACCTTGCAGCACGTCCAACGCCGCCCCGCGCCGAAAGATCAGCCGCGCGCCAATCCCTTCTAATGCTCGCGCAAAAGCCGCCAGCCCAAGACCAAGCCGCCACTTGGCCGCCGCCCCCAAGGCCTCTGTCTCGGGGTCCAGCACAAACACCGGCACCACCGGTCTCCCCGATGCCGCCGCCTGCGCCAGCATCGGGTTATCCGCAAGCCGCAAATCCCTGCGTATCCAAACAATCAAAGGGCTATCCGTCATAGGCTCCATACCAATCTAATCGCAGTCATTACGGCCCAACGCCCCGAACAGATCACTCCCCCTCATCATCTGTTCAAAAATATCCTCGGGGGGGAAGGGTTTGCCACCGCAAACCCTGTTGGGGGGCAGACAGCCCCCCCACCGTCCTTACAAAACCGCGTCCAACGCTACAATCAATCGCGCCACCTCGGCCTCAGTGGTATAATGCACAAAGCTTAACCTCAGCACGCCTTTCTCTACATCCACCCCCATCGCCTCTAACGGTCGCACAGCATAGAAATCACCGCCGCCCGCCATAATCCCGTGCTGGGCCAGCTCTGCCGCTACAGGCTCGGCCGCGCGGTCTAATGCCACCGCCACAGTCGGCGCACGCAGACTTGCATCACGCGGGCCAATCAAGCGGATGTCATTGCGGGCCGCCAAATAATCCAGCAACGGCTGCAAAATCCGCACCTCATGCGCGCGCATCAAGTCATGCACAACTTGGTTACGCTCTAACGGCCCCGCATCGCCGCCCGGCACGTGATGGGCATAGAGCGCATCGATATAATCGGCCATCCCCGCACAGGCCGCCACTTGCGCGTGGTCCGGCCCCGCAGGCGTAAAACGCTTATACAGGCTGCCCGCATTGAAATAGTGGCATTGCGCTGGCAAGGCCGCACCAACAGCACGGCGCAGCACCATGATCCCTTGATGCGGGCCATAGGTTTTATAGGCCGAAAACAAATAGATATCCGCCCCAAGCGCGTTCATATCCGGAAAGCCATGCGGCGCATAGCTAACGCCGTCGACGCAGGTAAACGCCCCTGCCGCGCGGGCAATGGCGCAAATCTCGGCCACAGGGTTCACCTCGGCAACCACGTTGGAACAATGCGGAAAACAAACCATCCGCACGCGGCCATCAGCCAGCAACCCGCGTAATGCGGTTATATCCAGATGCCCCGTCTGCGGATCAACCTTCCATTCGCGGACCTCGATCCCGTCCTCGGCCAGCCGCCGCCATACACCCGAGTTCGCCTCGTGGTCTTGGTTTGTCACCACCACGGCGCCGCCTTGATCGGCAATCATCCGCCGCAGGGCCTGCGCCAAAACATAGGTATTCGCACTGGTTGACGGTCCAAAAGATACTTCGTCGCCCTCTACCCCCATCATCGCCGCCAACCGCGCGCGGGCCTCATCCATCTCGGCCCCGCCCAACTGCGACGCCGCATAGGGCGCATAGGGCTGCACTTTGCGATGCGTATAAAACCGTGTCAGCCGGTCAATCACTTGCACACAAGTGTACGAGCCGCCCGCATTCTCAAAGAACGCCTGCCCCGCCAAATCCGCGCTTTGAAACGCTGGAAACTGGCTGCGCACGAAATCCACATCTAAATCCATAAGGTCCCCGTAAAAATAATCTCCGCGCCCAAATACGCGGTTTTTTTCACCGCCAAGATTAGCCATTAGGCGCGCGCCCGCAACCCACCTTACGCTCCGATTTGACGCAGCAAAAAACGCTTTTTCCCCTTGAGCCGCCCGCCGCAACCGCCTAGCCTTTGCGTACAATGGGCGCCTATGCCCCAACGCTTAAAAACGAACCAACAACAGAGGTTACAAATGAAAACCACAAACAAACTGATGATCGGCGCCGCTTTTGCGCTCAGCTTGCCCTTCACTATGGCGCATGCAGCCGACCCCGATTTGATCGTGTTCGACTGGGCCGGTTTTGAAGATGCAAACCTGATCAAACCCTATGTCGATAAATACGGACAACTGCCCACATACGCATTCTTTGGCGATGATGACGAAGCCTTCCAAAAGGTCTCATCCGGCTTTAAGGCCGATGTCGCGCATCCTTGCTCGCAAATGGTATCAAAATACCGCGATGCCGGTTTGATTGAGCCATGGGACGTGTCGCGCATCCCTAATTTCGGTGAAATCGCCCCGCGTTTCCTGAAATCAAAAACGTTCAGCGATGACACCGGCGTTTGGTACATCCCAACCGATTATGCCTATACAGCCATTGCCTATAACACCACCGATGTGCCCGCCGAAGATGTGGCCTCGCTGGATGTCTTTCTGAACCCGAAATACGCTGGCCGCATCTCGCTGCCCGACAACACCGATGATGTTTGGGCGCTGGCCTTGCTTGCAACCGGCGTCACCGACTGGACAGACGTGACCGAGGATCAATTCCAAGCCGCCGCCAAATGGCTGCGCCAAGCGCATGAAAACGTCGTCGCCTATTGGGCAGACCCGTCCGAGCTGTCACAGCTGATGGCGGGTGGTCAGGTGCAAGTGGCGTGGTCGTGGAATGACTCCATCGCTTTGATGCGCGAAGAAGGCTTTCCTGTTGGTTTCCAACGCCAAGCCAAAGAAGGGGCGACCAGCTGGTTCTGTGGCTATGTGAACTTCAAAGACTCGCCCGGGTCCGAAGACAAAGCCTATGATTTCATCAACGCTTGGCTCGATCACGGCTCTGCCCGTGGGTTGCTTGACGGTTTTGGCTACGCCCATTCCAATGATGTCGCCATGTCGGAAATCCCTGCAGCCGATTTGGTTGCCGCCGATGTAAGCCCGCTTGAGACCACCTTGCTGGCCCAAACCCCGATTGAGCACACAATGCGCGACCGGATGCTGGAAGAGTTTGAGAAAATCAAAGCCGGCTTCTGATACCGGTTAAGGTAAAACCAAAGCCCGCCTTGTTTACACAGGGCGGGCTTTTTGCTGCGCCTAAACTGCTAGCAACTCCCGCCAACGGTGGCAGGAAACGGCATGCCCATCACCGGGGTTCTCCAGCGTGGGTTCCTCGATACGACAACGGTCAATCACCATCGGGCAGCGGGTGTGAAACTTGCAACCCGGCGGTTGGTTGGTGGGCGAAGGGATCTCGCCGATCAGCTTTTGCCCGCCCCTTCGGTCATCGGGGTCAAGCGAAGGGATCGCGGAAAACAGCGCTTTGGTATAGGGATGGCGCGGCGCCTTGAACAAGGTCCGTGTCGGCGCGGTTTCCACCAGACGCCCCAAATACATTACGGCCAAATGGTCGCAAGTATGCGCCACAACAGACAAATCATGGCTGATAAACAAAAACGTCAGTCCCATTTCACGCTGAATTTCCTTTAGCAGGTTCAGCACATCGGCCTGAATCGACACATCCAGCGCCGCCACAGACTCGTCCGCCACGATGAAATTCGGCCGTGACACAAGTGCGCGCGCGATAGAAATCCGCTGCCGTTGCCCGCCCGAAAACGCATGTGGAAAGCGGCGCAGATGCTCTAGGTTCAACCGACATTTCGCAGCAATCTCGCGCACGCGGGCATCCGTTTCCTCGCGCGATTTGGTCAGGCCCATCACTTCTAGCGGCTCGGCAATGATATCGCGCACTGTCATGCGCGGCGACAAGGCGGCATAGGGGTCTTGGAAAATCAACTGCGCCCGTTTGCGGTAATCTTTCAACGCGGGGCCGGTTAGCGTGCCAAGGTCATAGCTGACCTCGTCATCATTATAGGCCGCATGTCCGCCCGTGATTGGCACCGCTTTTAGAAACGCCCGCCCAAGCGTGGTTTTGCCCGATCCAGACTCGCCCACCAGCCCGAAAAACGACCCACGCTCGATGTCTAAACTGACATTATCAACAGCCTTGAGGATGGATTTATTGAACATCCCCGAGCCGATTTTGAACCCGACCGACAGGCCCCGCGCCGAAATTAACGGTTTATCGCTCATGCCTTGGCCCCTTCGGTATACAGATGGCAGGCAACCGCATGGTTGGCATCAATCTTCGCGCGCACAGGCAGTTTCACCTTACAAACGTCACCAATAATCTGCGGGCAACGGGTGTGAAACACACAGCCCGGCGGCCGTTCCAGCGGGGACGGAATATCACCCGCAACCGGCGTCAAAGGTGCATCCAGATCATCGAGTTTTGGCAAAGCCGCCAGCAGCCCTTGGGTATAGGGGTGCTTGGCGTGGCGGATCACATCGCGCACGGGGCCGGTTTCAATAACCTTTCCCAAATACATCACCGAAACCCTGTCCGCCGTCTGCGCAATCACCCCCAGATCATGGGTGATAAACAAGATGCCCATGTGAAATTCGGACACCAAATCCTTCATCAAATCAATCACCTGCGCCTGAATTGTCACATCCAGCGCGGTCGTCGGCTCATCCGCGACCAAAAGGCTCGGTTTGGTTGACAGCGCCATCGCGATCATCGCCCGCTGCCGCATTCCGCCTGACAATTCAAACGCATATTGATCAAACCGCTTACTGGGGTCCGAAATCCCCACGCGGTCCAGCATCTCGATTGAGATTTCTTTGGCCCGCGCTTTGTTCATATCGCCATGGATCAACAGCTGTTCCACCATCTGGCTGCCAATCGTAATCGCAGGTGCAAAACTCGCCATAGGCTCTTGAAATATCATCGAAATTGCACCGCCGCGTGCGACTTTCAGCTCTTTCGCGGTGCGCAGTTTCAACACATCCACCGCGCCCGCATCGGTGTGCAAAATGATCTTGCTTTCAGGGCTATAGACGGCGTTCTTGGCGTTCAGATGCATCAGCGCCTTGGCCGTTACCGACTTGCCCGAGCCACTTTCGCCGACGAGCCCCATCACTTCGCCCTTGTTAATGCTGAAACTCACATCATCCACGGCGGTAATCAGCCCCTCATCAGTGCGGAATTTCAGGGTCAGGTTTTGAACGTCAATCAGCACGGTCATTTCTTGCTATCCGAATAAGGGTCGGCGGCATCACGCAGGCCATCACCCACGAAAACAAAGGCCAAAACGAGGGCTATGAAAAAGAAGACGGGGATGAAATACCATTGATAATTCAGCAAAACATCCGCTTTGGAGACGTTCTGCATCATCGCGCCAAGGCTGTTTACCGGGTCTTTCAACCCCAGCCCAATAAACGACAGCGCGGTTTCAGACCGCACCATATAGGGGAAAGAAATCATCAAATCGACGATGATATAACTGGTGAAACTTGGCAACAAATGGCGCCGGATGATGTGGCTGCTGGACGCGCCGCACAGCTCGGCCGCCAGCACATATTCTTGGCTTCGCTCAGTCAGCAAATGCGTCCGAATACGCCGCGCCAGCGTCGGCCAACCGATCAGCCCAAGGATGATCGAGATAAAGAAAAACCGCGCCTCCGATGACCACTCAGGCGGCAAAAATGCCGCCATTGCCATGAACAACGGGATCTGTGGCACGGTCCGAATGGCATCGGTAATCATCTGCAGAACGCTATCCAGCCAGCCACCAAAATACCCTGCTACCCCGCCAATCGCCAAGGCGAGCACGAATGAAATCAGCACCCCCAACGTCCCTACGGCAAGCGAGGTCCAGATCGCGTGCAGCGTGCGGCTAAAGATATCCTTGCCGCTGGCATCGGTGCCGAACAGATGGATTTTACCACCCTCCACCCCGAACAAATGGATGTTAGACCGGATCAAGGCCAGATCAACATTCAACCCAAACGCATTGATATCAATGCCAAAAATGGAATACTCCCAATCGCGGGTAAAAAACTGCATATACAGGCGTTGCTCGCGATTTTCTTTCACAACCCAGCGGAAATTCGTGGCCATAGACCGCTCGCGCTCGGTCGCGTAAATAAAGGGGCGGAGGGAAAACCCGTTCTCATCCCACATCTTGGGCATCTGCGGTGCGCCGTTTTCATACTGGTCATCGCGCCCTGCAATCGTCGGATCATAGGGCGACAGGAACGGCGCAAACAGCCCCATCATAATCATGATAATCAACGCCCAAGCCGCGATCATAGCCGTCCGGTTCGATTTGAACCGCGCCGCAATCAGCTGGCCTTGGCCTGCGGTAAAATATGCCTCTTTGGCCTTTTGGTCGATATCGGGGGCGGTTGCCGTTTTGCGCCAAAACATAAGTCTATCCTATCAGCCCGCGACGCACGCGCGGGTCAATCAGGGCCAGCAAGATATCGGTCACGAAATTCAGCGCAACGATACTGGCGGTGAGAAGGAAAATAATCGCGCCGGCAAGCTGCTGATCGTTCGACCGCGCAAGGCTGTCAAACAACAGCGCCCCGGCCTCGGTCAACGTCAGGATCAGCGCGACAATCGGCAACTCATTGAAAATCCTGTTTAAATCAAAACCGAGCGAGTTGATAACCGGCCCCAAAGAATGCTTGGCCGGATAGCGCCAAAGTAGCCGCGACCCCGACACCCCCCGTGCCGAGGCGGCAGTGACGTAAAGTTTGCCAATCTCATCCAGCATCAGCGCCCGCACGGTTTGCAGGGCAAACGCCGTGGCCGACCAGCCCAGAATAAACACCGGCAGCCACGCACGAGACAGGAAATCACCAAACTTGGCCCAAGACCACGCAGCATCTCGATACTCCTTTGAAAACAATCCTGTAAGGCTATCCCCGAAATAGACGGTTGAGATCAGCATGATAATCAGCGCCAGTAAGAAGTTCGGCAGCGCAAGGCCAAGATAGCTGACAAAGCGCAAGGAATTGTTCGCAATCGGGCTGTCTGAACTAGCTGAAATAATCCCGATCGGCACCGCAATCGCATAAGACAGGATCAGCGCCGCCATACAGATGCCCAATGACACCCAAAATTTATCCGCCAAAAGCTGGTTAATATTCAGCCGCAAAATACAGCTATCGCCAAATTCGCCATGCACAACAACGTCATACACCCAAGATCCCCAGCGCGTCATGAACGGCCTGTCCAGCCCAAGCCGCACCTTTTCGGCCTCAATATCGGCCAAGGATATCTGCGACCCCGAGGTATTTTTGAACGCCAGATACCGCTCGGCGCAGGTGCCGGGCACCAGTTCCATCAGGGTAAAGACAATCAAGGAAACCGTCAGCAAAGTGACAATGGCCAAAAAGGCACGGGTCAGCGCGAAACGAAGCATGGGCGCGTCCTAACGAGAGGGGCGGGAAAAGCAGCAGGCGCGAACGCCTGCCACTACTTTAAGAACAAGGTGTAACCCGTTCTTATTCCTCAAGATACCATTGCGCACCGCGATACGGATAGGTGCGATAGTATTCATAAGACGCGGTTTTGAACTCGGGGAAGTTCTTGACCTTATTGTTCACATAGATCGGGTCTGGCGTCAGCGCGGTACCGATGAACAGCACGTTTTCGACCATCGCCGCAACCATCCGGTTCGCAATAGCCTTAAACTCATCCGTGCCGTTCGGCGTGGATTGCAAAGTCGCAATATCGGCCATCAAGCCCTTTACATATTCCGGCGGCTCAACCCCGCTGGCGCCTTTGCTATCCACCCATTCGGCCCACAGCATACCGCTGCGATGTGCGAAATAGTTTTCAAACGGCGGCACCCACAGCTCGTTATTGCCAAGGATAATGCCCAAAGGCTGGCCTTTTTCCCACAGGCCCACATCCAGCTGGTTCGACGATTGCGCAGAGCGGTATTCATCCGGCGTCACCTCTTTGACCGCCGATTTGATGCCCACATTGGCCCAATCCTGACTGACCAATTCAACCACCTGCCCCGCAATCCCTTGGGTGGCAAATTGCATGTTGATTACCAGCGGTGACCCATCGGGCAATTCACGGAAGCCGTCACCATCGACATCTTTCAACCCCAACTCATCCAAAATAGCCTTGGCTGCGTCTGGGTTGTACTCCATCGCAAAGGTTTTCCATTTAGGATCAATATATTCAGGCAGTGGTGAAAAGCCGGTATATTGTTGCAACTGCCCTTGACCGAAATAGGCCGTGCCGTTCAGGTTATCGCGGTTAATCGCCTCGGACATCGCGGTGCGGAACTTTACATCACCAAAGACGGCGCGCTTGGCCTCATCCGGATGGGTCACGTTAAACGAGATCGTCTGCATCGCGATCTTGGGCTTTAGCTGAATGGTATAGCCGCCCTTTTCTTGGTTTTCCAACAGCAGTGGCGCATCGGAAAGCTGCAAGCTTTGGGTTTTGTAATCCACCTCGCCATTGACCAGCTTTAGCAAACGGACCTCTTGGTCGTTGGCAAAAAGCTCATCCATTTCATTGATATAGGGCAATTGCTGGCCCGTTGTGTCAACCATATAGAAATAAGGGTTGGCCACGAAATGCCTGCCTTCGGTGGTCTCTTTCACCACGATATGGCTTTCCAGCGTTGGCGCGGCATCGCCCGGCATCTTTGCCACCAAGTCTGGCGAATTCAGCATCGGAGTCGCGGTATCCATCCAATCGGAGTTGCCGTAATAGGCGCGGATCACCGCATAGCCATTCTCAAACCCCAAGGATTGCGCCAGTTTGTCGGCATCAGGGTTAATATCGGGATGGAACTGGCCCAGAAAATGTTTAGGCTGGAAGGCTTGGGCGAAATGGGTCGCGAAATGTGCAAGCAGGCCGGGTTTCGGGGCTGGCAGGTTAAACACCACGGTGACATCATCGGGCGTGTCCACCGTCATCCGCTCGCCGCCAACGGTCACATAATCCTTTGGTTTCTCATTGATATTCGGGTCAAGTGCTAGATTGTCATACCAGAACTTTACATCCGCCGATGTAAACGGCTGGCCATCCGACCATTTATGCCCTGCGCGCAAGGTAAAGGTCAGCTGCGTAAAATCATCATTCCATTTCCATGACTTAGCCACGTTTGGCACGATGGTTTCGAGATCATCCGAATAGCGCACAAGGTTCACATGCCGGATCGACATGAAATCCGAAGTCCCCGCTTCGGTCGCGTTTGACAGCGCGTCCAGCGTACCGCCGTATTTGCCGGTTGAGGCATAAGGCACCACCACCAGCGGCTCGGAAGGCAAGCGATCCGCCACAGCAGGCAAAGCAGGGTTGTTGCGGATTTTGCTGTTAAAATCGGCCATGCTAGGGTTTTCCGACAGCTCCATCGTGCAGTTGGCAGCCGCTTGGAATTCAGCAAGGTCATATTGTTCTGGAAAGGCACCCGGGGCGACGCCGCCCATATCGGCGACCGAGATTGCAGGGCAGTTGGCGAGGGCTGCGAACGGTAGAATAAGCAGCGCAGCGCTACTCAATAATAGGCGTTTCATTGTCTCTCCTGTCGTGGGTTAATGCGGAAGTTTCTTCCTTCTTATGGCGTATCCGCCTTATGTAACAAAAATGCTACGAAGCTATGGCTCCTCGGTATAGGTCCAGTATTGCGTGCTATTTGGGTCCAGATCTAAACGCGCATAAACACTCAGGCGTATGGCCTGCAACAGCCTCGCCCTGCCGCAAGTATGGACGAGCATTTAAATTTCAGTCAAGTGAACTGTTTGGTAAAAAACCTGATCCATAGATCAGATTGCCTGTTATTGCGTCGTTGCAACGCCCGTTTGGCTAATCATAGTGCGCCGGAACCGCCCCCCGCCGTGCCGCATCCGGTGGTTCAGCAAGGCGCGTGTCATTGCCAAAAGCACGGGCTGCGCCGCCGCCTCGCTTGCAATATCGCGCATCTCGCCCGCCCCCGCATGATCAAACAACACAGGCGCAAGGCCTGCGTTGAAATGCACCAACGTATGCTGCGCGCCGCGTAAGATGCAAAAGTTGGCCTCCTCGGTGCGCAGCCCAAGCGTGATTTGCGTCGAGGTGGGCGTGACTGGATCGCCAAAATCTAGTTCGGAAAAGGAATAGTCTCGCCACTCAGCCGGGGTTTCCCCACGCAAAAACGGCAGCAAACTGCGGCCATCCATCGTATCGGGCACGGCCTGCCCCAGCCATTCCAGTATCGTCGGCGCAATATCTATCGACTCAGTCGGCAGCTCTACCACGCGCCCCCGCGGCCAGTGCGGATCACGGATAATCAGCGGCGTGTGATAGGCCGCGTCATAGAATGTCTGTTTGCCCCACGCGTGATGATCGCCCAGCATCTCGCCATGATCGGCCGTCACCACCAACAGCGTATCGTCATAAATCCCCGCCGTTTTCAGTGCCGCAATCACCCGCCCGATGTGATGGTCAACCTCGGCCGCCAGCCCCAAGTAAACGGCCCGCAAGGTATCGACATTTTCCGGCGTTGGTTGCAGATCGGCAAACCCTTCGACAACCGAAGCGATCGGTACCCGCGCGTGGCTGCAGCCGATAAATGGATGCCGCGCCTGTTCGGCGGCCTGATCGCCCATCGCCACAGGTGGGGGCAACGTTGAAGGGTCGACCATCCGGTTATAGGGCGCAGGGGCCACCAAAGGCGGATGCGGGCGAATATAGGTCAAATGCGCAAACCAGCCCGCAGGCCGCCCCAACAGGCCGCGCAAGAACTGGTCGGTCAGAAAGGCTGTGTCGCTATCCTCGGCGCAATACAGGGCCGCATCATCAAGGCGCGGGCCATTGGGCCGGAAAATATCGGGATAGGGCGGCACGTCATAGCCCTTGGCCAACAAATCCGCCCGCCACGGCAGGCTTTGCTCCAGCCGCATTTCCACCGCCTCATGGAACCCCGGCATCACCTCTTCATAGCTGGTTAGCGCGGGGTCATTGGCGTCATATCCGCGCGGGTCTTGGGCCGAGTCCGTATAGCCATAGAGAAGCGGCAAATACCCCGCCTTGCGCACTTCGGTCGCGATATTGGGCGTGTCTTGCGGCAAGGGCGTGCCATTGCGTACCGCCCCGTGGTTCATCGCATATTGCCCCGTCAGAATGGACGCCCGCGACGGCCCGCAAGGGTTCACCACTGAATAATGCCGCGTAAAGCTGACCGCCTCATCCATCAAAGCGCGCAAATTCGGCATGGACGTCACATCGGCCAACGCCCCCCAAAGACAATCGGCGCGCAATTGGTCAATAACGATAAACAGCACATTGGGTTTGGTGGATGGCATATCAGGGCCTTATCTAAGGATCGCCCTATGCAACGCCAAACCCAGCACCGAAAGCAAGCCCCTTTAGCGCACCAACATCACAGGTACTTTGCAAGACCGGATCATCTCGGTCGTGGTCGAGCCAATAATCAAGCTGCGGATACGGCTGTGGCCATAAGCGCCCATCACCAGCAGTTGAAAGCCTTCATCCTCAACCAGCTTGGCCAATGCAGTCTCGGGCTGGCCCGCAACCTGCCGCACCTCGGCCTTACCCCCCGCCGCCGCCAGACGCGCCTGCGCATCGGCAAGCCCCGCTTTCATCGCAGATCCCTCGCCTACGCTGACCACTGTCACGGCGATGTCTTTATACAGCGGGCTTTGCGCGATATGTTCAACCGCGCGCTGCGATGACTGGCCACCATCAAAGGCCAGCAACACCTTTGTCACCGGCGCAAACGCGCGGGCAGCCACCAACACCGGCACCTTGATTCCGCGCACAATCCGCTCAAGGTTGGACCCCAGATGCCCTTTGGCAAAATCCGCCGCCTCGCCCCGCTTGCCCACGACAATCAGGTCAGGCCCTGCGCCGATTTCCTCTAGCAAATCGCCATGCCGCAGCCGCGTGGCCGCATCCGCAACCCCTGCCTTGGCCAAAATGGCCTTGGCATCCTCAAGTATCGCCCGCCCGCGGTGCATGACCAACTTGGCGCGTAGGGCATCCAGTTCGGCCAGTTCCTCCAGCAAAGCCGTTCGCGCGCCGAGGCGGATCGAGCCGGACAAATCCTGCGCTCCGCCCTCGCGCCGCCCCAAAACATGCAGCAGCTCAACACCCGCACACAGCCGTGCGCCTGCCCAACCCGCCAATTCGCACACCGATTGCGCGTAAACCGACCCATCCACCAATGCGATGATCTTCATGTATCCGCCTCCTATAGCGTTTCGACTTTAACTCAAAACCGTGCCCTCACATAACGCGTTGAAATCTATGATTTCAGGCAGGCGCTATGTGAGGGCATTTCATGTCGAAGCGATTTAATGTGCCAACATATTATCAAGCGCGCCGGGTTTATCATGCAGTGCCAACTCATCCACGATGGTCTCTGACGCCTTATTCATCCCGACAATCTGCACCTCGGCCCCGTCACGGCGGAACTTCATCACCGCCATATCCAGCGCCGAAACCGATGAGATATCCCAGATATGCGCATCCGACACGTCAATCACCACGCGCTCCAAAACCTCATGGAAATCAAAGGCTTTCATAAAATCCTCAACCGAGGCAAAGAACAACTGGCCCTCAACCTTATAGACCCGCTCAGCCCCATCCGCCGACAAGGTCGACTTCACACGGAACAGCTGCGCAATCTTGCCCGCAAAGAAAATCCCCGACAGCAGCACACCAATACCAACCCCGATCGCAAGGTTATGGGTATAAATAACGGCTGCCACGGTGGCCAGCATCACCACTGAACTGGATGTCGGATGCGTCCGCAAAGCCTTGATCGAAGACCACGAAAACGTGCCGATCGACACCATAATCATAATCGCGACCAGTGCCGCCATCGGAATCCGGCTGACCCAATCGCCAAGGCCCACAACAAATACCAACAGCATGACACCGGCCACAAAGGTCGAAAGCCGCCCGCGCCCGCCGGATTTCACATTGATAATGCTCTGACCGATCATCGCACAGCCCGCCATACCGCCGATAAAACCAGTCGCCGTATTCGCAAGCCCTTGCCCAATACACTCTTGGTTGCGGTCAGACGTGGTGTCGGTCAGATCATCCACGATGTTCTGCGTCATCAGGCTTTCCAGCAAACCCACCACAGCCACAGCCAGCGAATAGGGCAAAATGATCTGTAAGGTTTCAAGCGTCAGCGGAATTTGCGGGATTAAAAACACCGGCAGCGTATCGGGCAACGCGCCCATATCGCCCACCGTCCGCACATCCCAACCAAAGAACAGCGTCAAACCTGTCAGCACCACAATCGTCACCAAAGGCGACGGTACCGCCTTGGTAACATATGGAAACAAATAAATAATCCCCAAACCCGCCGCAACCAAAGCATAGGTCAACCACGTCACCTTGGTCGGGTCCAACTCTGGCACCTGTGCCAAAAAGATCAAAATCGCCAGCGCGTTCACAAACCCCGTCATCACCGATTTTGACACAAAGCGCATCACGCGCCCCAGCTTCAACAGCCCCGCGCCAATCTGTAACAGCCCCGCCAGCACAGTCGCCGCCAACAAATATTGCAGCCCGTAATCCTTGACCAGCGTCACCATCAACACCGCAGTCGCCGCCGTCGCCGCCGAAATCATCCCCGGCCGCCCGCCAGTTATCGCACAAATCACCGCAATAGAAAAACTGGCATAAAGCCCAACCTTCGGGTCAACGCCGGCGATGATAGAGAAGGCAATCGCCTCGGGGATCAACGCCAAAGCCACAACCAGCCCCGACAGCAAATCCGCCCGCACATTGCCAAACCACTGCTGACGATACAAATCCAGTGAAATCATCTATCCTGTTTCCCCAATCGCCCGCCCCTGCGGCCAGCCCCTAAAATCAAACGCCATCCCTACAGCCAAGCCCCCCAAAAGCCAACCCTTGCCCCAATACTTCCCCTACACTTCCCCCGCTTTCTGTTCGGCACAAATATCCCGGGGGGTCCGGGGGGCTGGCCCCCCGGCTCCGGTTCGGGGCCGGCTTTGGTTAATGGGTCACACCACCCAATCTATAAACGCCCTACCACGGCAGTCCCAACCCAAACCGCGCCGCCAGCCCGTTAAACGCTTCCACCGTCACCGGGTCCAACGGCACCCCCTTAATCCGGCGCCGCGCGGCTTCCTCCCACTCACGGTCACCGGGCGCCAGCACACGTGCCCCCGCACGCGGCACAGACCCGCGCAAGGCCGCCAAATAGCGGTGCATCACAGCACGCAGCATTGCCCCCCCGACAAACCCTTCGGGGTCCATCACCATGACAAACGCCCCCATCTCGCGCGGCGCTGAATGATCCTCGCCGCCCATAAACGGAATTTCAGGGCTCAGCCGCATTCCCGTCAATGCTGCCGAAAATATCTCGGCCACACCGCCCAAGGCCGCGCCCTTAAACCCGAACGCCCCGCCGACTGGTGCCAACATTGCCGCCAGTGCGGGGTCCAACACCTCATTACCCGCGGCATCTGATGCCACGCTCTCTGGCAAATCCACCCCAAGCGAACGGTACAGCTCGACCCGGTTATACGGCACAGCCGAGGTTGCCATATCCAAAAGCCACGGGTTGGCCTCGCCCGTAGGCACCCCTACCGCGATCGGATTGGTGCCATGAAACCGCTCGGCCCCGTCATGCAGGCGCACAAAACTGTCCGAGTTGGCCACCACCAGCGCCACATATCCCCGTTCAGCCGCAGCCCAAGCATAGGCCCCTGCCGGCCCAAAATGGCTGGTATTCTGAATGCCCACCGCGGCAATCCCTTGCACCGCCGCCATCTCTATCGCCAAATCCAGCGCGTGATAGGTCGCCCGTGCGCCTTGCGCATTGCCCGCATCCAGCAAGCCCGTCCCCGGCTTAACCTGCCGAAAGGTCATCACCGGTGCCTGCGCCACCTCGCCTCCCGCCAAAACGTCGATATAATAGGGCAGCAACCGCACCCCATGGCTGTCGACGCCGTGCAACGACCCGTGCATCATCGACCTCGTCGCATCACGCGCTGTCTCATGATCCGCGCCCACCGACAGAAACGCCGCCTCACAAAACCGCGCCAAAACGTCAATTTCTACCCGAACTTGAACTTGCATCGCGCCCCCAGACTTGATTTTGCACAAATAGGCAGTGCCACGCACGCTCCTGTCAAGGCAAACGCTTCCCTACGCCCGCTTTTCCTGCGACAAGGGTCAAAGCCCATGTACCGGACGTCTCAATGCCCCTGCCCGCCGCCTTTCAGTTTTCGCTTAAACCCGCTAGAAACGCCCAGCCTCAGGCCGCCGAGGCCCTGCGCCACGCCATCCTGACCGGCATCCTGCCACCGGGCACCAAAGTTTCGGAACAAGAAATCGCCGATACCATCGGCACCTCGCGCCAACCCGTGCGTGAGGCGTTTTTGCGTCTGGCTGGTGAAGGCTTGCTGGAAATCCGCCCTCAGCGCGGCACGTTTGTCTCAAAAATCACAGCGACCGAGGTACTCGACGCCCGCTTTGTGCGCGAAGCGGTTGAGGCCGATTTGATACGCCTTGCCTGCCAAAAAGCCGATGGCGAAAACATAAAAAACCTGCGCGACCTGCTTACTGCCCAAGCAAACGCCAAAAACGCCGCGCAGTTCATGGCTTTGGATGAGGCTTTTCACCGCGCCATTGCCCAAATCGCAGGCCGTGCCCGCGCGTGGGACCATCTGCAACGCCTGAAATCGCAAATGGACCGTGTGCGGTTTTTGCAGCTTAAGGAATTCCCGATTCCGACCTTGATCGCACAGCACAAAGCGATGGTCGATGCCATCGAGGCACATACCTCTGATACAGCCGAGGCGGAAATGCGCGCCCATCTGCGCCTGATCGAGGCAGATTTACCCAGCATTGCGGCAGCCCATCCCAACTATTTTTCAGCTCCACTTTAAGGCCGCCAGTTAAAGCCGCAGCATCCCGCGCTCACCCGCACCAAAGCGGCGCAGCACGGCAGGGTACAGCCGGTGCTCTTGCACCAAAACCCGCGCGGCCAGATCATCGGCTGTGTCGCCAGCCAAAACCGGCACCACCGCTTGGCCCAACACCGGCCCCGCGTCCAACACCGCCGTCACCTCATGCACCGAACAGCCGGCCTCTGTGTCGCCCGCCTCAATCGCGCGGGCATGGGTGTGCAGGCCGGGGTATTTCGGCAGCAAACTTGGGTGAATGTTCAACATCCGCCCTTCAAACTGCGCCACAAAGCGGGGCGTCAAAACACGCATAAAGCCGGCAAGGCACAGAATATCGGGCTTTGCCGCCAAAATGGGCTCTAACAGAGCGGCCTCAAACGCCGCCCTGTCTTTGCCAAAAGGGCCATGATCGACCGCCGCCGTGGCAATCCCCATCGCGCCCGCAACCCGCAGCCCCCCCGCTTGCGCGTCATTCGAGGCCACCAACACAGGGCGGCAGGGGTGATCCCCAACCATATCCCTGCACAAGGCGACCATATTCGAACCACCCCCAGAAATCAGGATGGCAACGCGCTTCACAGCAGCTTACCTTTGTAAATTACGCCTTCGCCGGGCACGACGTGGCCCATCACGACGACTTTTTCACCCGCATCATGCAGCTGCATCGCCAGCGCCTCGGCACGGTCGGCCTTGACCACCAGCATCATGCCGATGCCGCAGTTAAACGTCTTCAGCAGCTCAGGCTCGGACATCCCCGCCATTTCGGCCAACCAGCGAAAGACTGGCGGCAAAGTCCATGCCGACAGGTCAATCTCACAGGCCATGCCCTCGGGCAGCACGCGCGGCGGGTTTTCCGTCAAGCCACCACCGGTGATATGGGCCAACGCATGCACGCCGCCTGCCCGCACCGCAGCCAATGTTTGCTTTACATACAGTCGCGTTGGCGCCAACAGCGCCTCACCCAGCTTGCCCGCGCTAAACGGGCTTTTCGCATCCCAGCTAAGGCCAGACAGCTCGACCACCTTACGCACAAAGGAATAGCCGTTGGAATGCACGCCATTCGACGCAAGACCCAACAGCACATCGCCAACCTCGACCCCTTGGGGCAAGGCTGTGCCGCGCTCCATCGCACCCACAGCAAAACCGGCCAGATCGAAATCGCCTTTGTGGTACATGCCCGGCATCTCCGCCGTCTCGCCGCCGATCAGCGCGCAACCCGAGGCCTCACACCCCGCAGCGATGCCTTCGATGATCCGCGTGGCTTGATCCAGTTCCAGCTTGCCGGTCGCAAAGTAATCGAGGAAAAACAGCGGCTCGGCGCCTTGGCACACAAGGTCATTCACGCACATCGCCACCAGATCAACGCCGATGGTATCAACATTGCCCGTATCAATTGCAATCCGCAACTTGGTGCCAACACCATCAGTGGCGGCCACCAAAACCGGATCGGTATAACCCGCAGCCTTTAGGTCAAACAGCGCCCCAAAGCCACCAAGCCCCGACATAACGCCCGGCCGTGCCGTCCGCTTGGCCGCAGGTTTAATCCGCTCAACCAGCGCATTACCCGCATCAATATCCACACCTGCATCGGCATAGGTCAGCCCGTTTTTATCCGTCATATCCGCCCCCGGCTTATATGGGCCACATCTGTGCCCAAGGATTCCCGTCTCCCTTAGACGATTGGCACCCTTTGCACAACAAAGCGAAGGGGTCAGCACAGTGCTAACCCCCTAAATTCGCGCATTTGGGGGTGCCTTTCGCAAAGGCACCCCAATTTTTACACCGGTTTTCAACCCAGCTTAGCGAGACAAAGCAACCTCAATGGCTTGTTTCACTTCATAGTCCTGCATATCCGTGTCGGTCGTCAACAAACCCTCGATAATGGTGGCTTGGCGCGCAGTCAGGTTGTCAAACGATACACCTGGCAAGATGTGCTCGGCTTCCATTTTAGCAGGGACCGAAAGGGTGGTTTTGTCGGTAAAGGCATTCGCGGCACCAACAGTTGTCAGGGCGATCAACGAGGCAAGAATAATACGTTTCATCATGTGTTCCTTTGTGTTTTCTGGTGAGAGGGCGCAGCGATTAGCTGGCCAAAGCTTTTT
>NZ_JBGQOQ010000028.1:0-41401 GCF_052119765.1 Pseudorhodobacter sp. W20_MBD10_FR17
AAATGATCTACGATATCGCGGTATCTTCCAGAAATCACGTAATAATCATGTGCTGAAATGGTGAAGAAAATGCGACACCGGTCCGATGGAGGAGGAGCCGGATTACCTGCCGCCTGGGCCGCGGGCGGAGCCGCGCGAGACGTCAACCATCGCCGATTGGGCGCAGGCCGAGGCTGGACTTGCAGCGCGCTTGGCGCGGGTGGCCGGTCGGCTTGGCGCCTTGGATGATCGTCTGCGGCGTGGCCCGGAAGGCTGGCGGCACCGTCTGGCCCTGATCGAAGCTGCCGAACTGAGCTGGTTTGTCGGCGACCGGGTCGGCCCGGACCGGCTTGCGCTTTGGACCTCCCTGCGGCTGTCGGGCGTGCAGGAGGATATGGGGGCGCTGACGCGCGTCGGATGGGCCGTGCGGCGGCTGACAGGGGGGCCCGGACCCGAGGCGGGGCTTGCCGATTTTCTGGATCGTCGCGACCCTGAGAATTTAGATGAGGCGGAAGACCGTTTCATGGATCGCGCGGCGGGGTGGCTCAACCTGATGGACGCAGCCATCAACCTGCACCCGATCAGCCGCGCTTGCATGGGTTTCCACGTTTGGAACCTCGCCGGCCTTGGCCAGCATAGGGACAGGATTGAGGCTGCCGTTACAGCGGGACGGATTGCCGCTAGCGAGGGAAAGGGCGCGGTCTTCGCGCCCATGGCCATGAGTGGGGCAGGGGGATTGCGTGCCGGTGGCCCCACGGCCGAGCGTTTGAACCGCTGGCTCGACGGGATGGACAGCGCGACCCTGACTGCGATGCGCCATCTGGACGATATCGAGGTTTGGTCGGCAAGAGCGAAAAACGTCATGGCGCCGCTGTCAGGGCGCACATCATCAACTTTGCGGGCCGCGCTGACCGAGTGGCCACTGGTCTCTGCGCCGATGGCCGAGGCCCTGACTGGTGCTAGCCGCGCAGCCGTTGGGCGCAATCTGGCCTGGATGGAGGCCAGAGGGCTCGTTCGCGAGGTGACCGGGAAGGGGAGATTCCGGATGTGGCGGTCGGCAATCTAGGTGAAATAGACGGACTCAGCGACGCGCTAGTTCGGCATAAGAGCAGCCACTCGAACCGAGAGCGCCGAAGGTCCGAATCGAACCCAATTTACCGGATGCTGCGCTTGTTACCAACGTCGGTTTTCACGCTGCAGAAGAAAAACGGGACGAGCATGGCCATTGAAACCCTGACAGCATATGTTGGTGTCGCGAGAAGATTGGAATGAATTTGGCGGAAACCTTGTTCACATGCGTGGCGCTGTCGATCAGCGGGCTGACACTTGTGGCAGTTTTATGGTCAGTCGTGAGGCCCGATTGCCGAATCTGGCCGCCGCAAACCTTCGGTTCCGTGGAAGCATTCGTTGGTTGGGCCGGTACGCTCGTTTTTTTCGCGGCTGTCGTCGCTCTGGGAATTTTGGGCTGGGGAGAAATTCAGGTGCCGCCTTGGCTACGTTTTGTCGTGGGGCCGATCCTGATCCTAGTTGGAAATGTGGGCGTCTGGTACGAAGTGATCGGTTTCGGTGCGGACCAGACGATGGGGGCAGCAGGTCAGCTCAAGACAGATGGCCTCTATCGCTTTTCCCGAAATCCCCAATACGTTAGCGACATCGCGATCCTGACTGGATGGGCCATACTGAGCGCAACCGTCACAGTGCTGCCGTCCGTCGTCGCTGGGATTATCGTGTTTTTGGCGTTCCCGTTTGCTGAGGAAGGCTGGCTGGAAGAGCAATACGGGGCCGAGTATCTTCAATATAAATCGAAGGTGCGACGGTTTTTGTGACACTTAACGAATCTGAATTTGATAAAGGAAATTATATGTCCGAAAACCACCCGCACGAACGAGAACCTCAAAGTGATGTTCACGCACAAAATGATCACAGTGCAGACGATGGGCACGATCACGCGCACGACAGTTTTCTGAATCGAGCCTTGGGTGGGCGGGCCGAGATCATCTTTGCGATGTTTGCGGGGCTTTGTTTGTTGTCAGGGTGGTTGGGACCGAAGCTTAGCATCATTTCTGAACAGTTCGGATTTGGCTTGCTGCTGGCAGCATATTTCTTTGGGGGCTACTTCGCTCTGCGCGAAGCCATTGAAAAGATTGTTAAAGGTCAGTTCCAGATTGATTTTCTGATGTTGGTTGCCGCAACAGGGGCTGCATTTCTGGGAGAGTGGGCGGAAGGCGCATTCCTGCTGTTTTTGTTCAGCATTGGTCATGCGCTCGAAAACTATGCCATGGGCAGGGCCAGAAATGCCGTGGCGGCATTGGCAGACCTGACACCTAACGAGGCTTTGGTCCGAAGGGGCGATGGAACCGAGACTGTCTTGATAGAAAACCTCTTGGTCGGCGACATCGTTGTCGTGCGCTCCAACGAACGTCTCGCGGCGGACGGATTCGTCGTTAAGGGATCGAGCGCGGTAAACCAAGCGCCAATTACGGGCGAGAGTGTGCCTGTGGACAAGATGCCCGTCAAAGACAGTGAGCTTGCTTCAAAAAATCCGGGCAGCCTCTCCGCGGCAAATCGTGTCTTTGCCGGATCGATAAACGGCAGCGGAAGTCTTGATATTCAGGTCACAAAACTCGCTGGCGAAACGACATTGGCGCGGGTGATGACACTGGTTGCGGAAGCGCAAACCCGCCAGTCGCCGACGCAGAACTTTACCAAAAAGTTCGAGAAGATATTTGTGCCATGCGTCGTTTTGCTGGCTGTCATCACCAGCTTTTCATTCCTAATTCTGAACGAGACAGCCACTGAAAGCTTCTATCGTGCGATGGCCGTTCTGGTAGCAGCCAGCCCGTGCGCTTTAGCAATTGCAACACCCAGTGCAATTTTGTCAGGGATTGCCCGTGCAGCGCGGGGTGGTGTTTTGATCAAGGGTGGCGCGCCCCTTGAAGCTCTGGGTCAGGTGGATGCCATCGCCTTTGACAAAACCGGCACGCTAACTATTGGCGAACCACGGTTAGTGGATATCTTACCTTACGGTGGCGCCGCAGAAACAGAGTTGCTGGAGGTCAGCGCCGCTGTCGAAATGCTGAGCGATCACCCCCTCGCGCAGGCGGTCGTCAGAGACGTTAAAAAACGCTTGGGTATTCTGCCAGTTGAGGCAACAGATTTTGCCAATATTATTGGTCAAGGCGTGTCGGCAAAGGTTGGTGGAAACATCGTTCACATCGGTAAGATCGCGCTGTTTGACAATGTCGCTGGCCAGCCATTGCCCGAAGATTTGCGCGCGTCGGTCGAAGAAATGGCCAAGAAGGGCCGCACCACAATGGTCGTGAGAAGTGGGTCAAGGTATCTCGGCATAATCGGCTTGATGGACACCCCTCGAGCAGATGCCAGAGCTGTCATTGCCGCGCTGCGTGATGTGGGCCTAAAGCGGATGATGATGATCTCTGGTGATAACCAGAATGTTGCGGACGCGGTCGCAAAAGAGGTTGGTTTGGACAAGGCATTTGGCGATTTGATGCCAGAGGATAAGGTCACAAAAATTGCGGCGCTCAAGGCCGACGGGGGCGTGGCGATGGTTGGCGACGGCGTCAACGACGCACCGGCGATGGCCAATGCTACGGTTGGTATTGCAATGGGTGCAGCAGGATCTGATGTCGCATTAGAAACAGCGGATATTGCGTTGATGGCCGACGATTTGCAGACCCTGCCGTTTGCCGTCGGACTAAGCCGACAGACCAGCCGAATTATCCGCCAAAACCTATGGGCCAGTTTGGGTATTGTTGCGCTGCTGATTCCCGCGACATTGTTCGGTTTGGGAATAGGACCGGCTGTGCTGATCCATGAAGGCTCAACCCTGATGGTGGTCTTCAACGCTCTGAGGCTACTGGCATTTAAGGATGATCGAGCCAAGTTGGCATAGTACTTATTGTCTCAGGGTTGGCGATTGAATAGGTCCGTCGAACTAATCAAAACAATTAATATCTATAAAATATAGAAACCCCTGCTAAGCTTGAGACAATTAGAACAGTAGGGGGTCTGCCTCCCGATTGCTCTGATGCCACTCTTTGCCGGTTTGCAACAGTTCATGGAAGGCAATGTCTGGCTGGAAAACGAGAGAACCCAGAAGATATTGTGCTAAAGCTTCGGCAGATTGAAGTTTTGCAAGGGCAGGGAAAGTCAGATTCCGAGGCTGTGCGGCAGATCGGGGTAACCAGTCAGGCCTATTATCGGTGGCGCAAAGAATATGGTGGCATGAGTCGGGATTAGCTCAAACGGCTGAAGGAGCTCGAGACTGAAAACCAACGCCTTAAACGCGTCGTGGCGGATCTGTCCTTGGACAAGCAACACCGAGACGACGGCATTACCGCAACAGAAATTCCATTCGCCGACGTACATGGTCCCAAGTGATCAATGACAAGAGTCAGGCGACGGGAAAGATGGCACCGCTATCTCGAATGGCAGAACCACCTCAGAACTTAATGAGTGTATTCTGCGAGTAACGGCCTTCCTACATTTTGCAGCTTCACTTTAATCCGTGTGTATTTGGTTCGAACCGGCTTCGCAGGAGACGCCAAGTTTGTTCACGCCTCTCCAGTCGGCAATCGAATAGCGGCTTTCAGTCCTCCTTCTGGCAAGTTGCTAAGACTTATCGATCCACCATGCGCTTGGATGATGGTCCGTGTAATAGCGAGACCCAGACCGACGCCGCCAGTATCACGGTTGCGCGAATTTTCTAGTCTCACAAAGGGTTCAAAGACAGCCTCAAGCTGATCATCCGGCAACCCCGGACCCTTGTCAGCGATAGAAATGACTGCCGTCATCGGCTCTTGCGTCAAGGTCACGTTAGTGACGCCGCCATAGCGGAGCGCATTGTCGATCAAATTGCGCAGCGCGCGGTTCAGGGCTCGGGGGCGGATGGTAGCAAACAGCGGTTCCGAAGGTGCGAGGCGCACACGATCACCCCCCACGTCGCTCACCAGATCGCTCAGCATTGTGGCAAGATTGACCGAAATGGCGGGCTCTACTGTGGCGACGCCACGCGCGAACTCAAGCGTGGCCTCAACCATGGCCTGCATTTCTTCGACCAAAGCCTTGAGCCGGATACTGTCGTCTGTTTCGTCCAGCATTTCGATCCGGAGCCGCATAGCGGTCAGGGGCGAACGCAAATCATGGCTAAGGGCCGCAAGCATATGGGTGCGCTCGTTCACGAAGCGGGTAAGGCGCTCTTTCATCCGGTTGAAGGCCAGTGTTGTATCTCGCACCTCCGTCGGGCCCGTCATAGGCAGGGGACTCGCATCGAGCCCGCGTCCCAGCCGGTCTGCCCCGACCGAAAGCGCGCGCATCGGGCCGACGACACGCCGCGCGGTCCACCATGCCACAAGAACCACGGCTGCTGCCATCAACAGCAAGGGCAACAAGGCCTGCGGCGACAATTGAAGGGCCGGCCGATGAAACATCGTTCGCACGTTCAGCCAATCTCCCGCCTCCAGACTGATCGACAGCGACATTTCTACGGGGTCGATTTGTCCTGCCATCATCGCTTCGTGCATCGGGCGCATTTCGGCGGGCATGCCATCGGGAAACGACATCGCGTCACCTTTAATGGCATGAATATCCACTCGAACCTCTCGCCCGGGTTCATCAAGTATCTGCCGGATCTGGCGCAGAACGACGTCAACTTCGGCGCTGTTGTGGGGGGGGGCGTCCGGCTCGGACCCCACCTCAAACCTGACCAGGGGTGAATCTGCGGCTCGAAGGATTGATGCGTGCAAATCGGCGGGGGCATCGTCGAGCAGCAAGACCACATTTGCGGCGCGGCTTGCCGCCTCCACACCCAAGGCCGCGCGCACGGCCCGGTTACGTTCGTCGGTCAACAACAAAAGCCCAAGCCCCTGCGTGATAGCCAGGGCCAGCAACAACATCGCCAGAAGCTGCCCCCCCAAGGATTGCGGATACCACCGGCGGGGGATGGAACGATCAGGACTCACGGCTTCCCCTTCACATCGGTGGAAAGGCTATACCCGCCCCCCCAGACAGTGGTGATCAGCATTGGTTTCGCGGGATCGACCTCGATCTTTCGGCGCAGGCGGCTGATCTGGTTGTCGATGGTGCGATCGAATACCTGAGCCGCGCGGCCCGCAGTTAAGTCGAGCAACTGTTCACGGCTAAGCACGAAGCGTGGGCGTTCGAGAAAGACCGTGAGCAGACGGAATTCAGCGGTGGTCAACGCCACTTCGGTGCCATCTTTGTTCGTCAGGAGACGGCGGTCTGTATCCAGTACCCAGCGGTCGAACGCCAACATATGTCCGGCAAGACTGCCACCCGCCACTTCAACCCGGTCTGACCGGCGCAGGATCGCCTTGATCCGCGCCAGCAATTCGCGCGGGTTAAATGGTTTGGGCAGATAGTCATCCGCGCCGACCTCTAGCCCCACGATGCGGTCGGTTTCATCACCAAGGGCTGTCAGCATCAGGATCGGCATAGTGCCCGCCGCGCGCAATCGGCGACAGACAGAAAGCCCGTCTTCGCCCGGCATCATCACATCAAGCACGATCAGATCAAACTCGCCAACCTTCAACGCCGCATCCATCAGCGTAGCGTTCGCGGCCGAGGTGGCTCGCATGCCGTTCTTTTCAAGATATTTCGCCAGCGCATCGCGAATCTCGCGGTGATCGTCGACGATCAGAATATGGGGCGGATTGCTTGTCATGTTATCTCCTGTTCGTGCCCTTAGCCGATCGCGCCGCGCATGCGCGCAATAGATTGTCGCAAAACGTCGTACGCCCCTCCCTTGCGACAGTTTGATACAAAAGACCAGTTCGGCTGACAAACCTGTGGGACATCTGCCCCCCAGATTGGGTTTATGACAGATCTAACCAGGAGAACAAAAATGAAACGTACAACCAAATTCATCCTTGCTGCCGTCGCCGCTCTTGGTGTGGCTTCAGTTGCCGTGCCCGTGATCGCGCAGCAAACCCAGATGCAATATGGCAGGGTGATGGGTGGTCACGGTGGAACAGCTGACCACGATGGCGCTGGTGACCACGGTGGGATGGGCGTGATGATGGGTGCTGCCCAAAGCCATGCCATGGCCACCTTTGACATTGACGCAGACGGAACGCTCACCCCCGAGGAAATAACGGCAGGCATTCAAGCCGAAATCAAGATCTATGATGCCGATGTGAATGGCACGTTATCGCTGGATGAGTTTGCTGCAATGCATGCGGCCCATACTCGGCCGATGACCGTGCGCGCCTTCCAGATGCACGACCCAGATGGCGACGCGCAGGTGACTGAAGCTGAATTGGCAGCGATGGCTGCACTGATGCAAAGCCACATGAGCGGTCAACAAGATGGCATGCCGGGCAAGGGCATGATGGGCAATAACTGATACGCTCTTTTTTCCCGCCGTTCGGACTAGGTACCAATTGGTGGGGGCAATCCAATCACAGATCAGGAGAAAACGATGATGAACGGCTATGGTATGGGTTTAGGCATGGGCTTTGGCTGGCTTTGGATGATTGTTATCTTAGTCCTTGTCGGTCTCGCCATTGCGGCGTTGATCAAATACCTACGTAAATGACCTGAAAGGAAAAACATTGGGATACACAATAAATCGTATCATTACGGACGCTGTTTTTGATGCAGTGGAGGCGCGCACCCGCGCAGCCCTGTCCGACAACGGATTTGGCATTCTGACAGAGATCGACGTCAAGGCGACGATGAAAAAGAAGTTGGACGTCGAGATGCCCGCCTACCTTATTCTCGGCGCATGCAACCCCAAAATGGCCCATCAAGCCATTGAGATAGAGCCGCGGGTGGGTGCAATGCTGCCATGCAACGTGATTTTGCGCGCTGTTCACGGCGGGGTAGAGGTCAGCGCTGTTGACCCGGTGGCATCGATGCAAGCGATTGATAATGCCGAGCTTGCAGCTGTAGCTGGCCAGGTACGTGATCTTTTAGCAAAGGCCGTCGAGGCGATCTGACATGAGGGTGCGAACAAGCATAGTTCTCGCACTTATGGTCCTCGGTCTCGCCATTCTTGCGGTCTGGATTTTTGCGCCTTCGGCGTTTACCGAAATACGCGGAATGTTGGACGGCGAAGCCCTAAAGGAGCTGGTCGAGCGCGCTGGAATCTGGGGGCCGGTCCTGATCGTCACGCTAATGACCGTTGCAGTCGTGGCTAGCCCAATCCCAAGCGGGCCCATCGCACTCGCTGCGGGCGCGGCTTATGGGCATTTTTGGGGCACTGTTCTGGTCGTTGTTGGCGCCGAGATTGGGGCGTTGATCGCCTTTGGTTTGGCGCGGTTTCTGGGCCACGATGCCTTGCGGCGGGTGTTTGGTACGCGGGTCGATGTAGGCTTGTTTGGGTCGCAGACCGCATTGACAGCAACCGTGTTTGCCAGCCGCCTGATGCCCTTCATGTCCTTTGATATGATCAGCTATGCGGCGGGCTTGAGTCGGCTACACTTTTGGCGTTTCGCGGTGGCAACACTTGCTGGGGTCATTCCGGCCAGTTTTTTGCTCGCGCATTTTGGCGGTGAGGCCGCGAGCGGAGATATTGGCGGTGCGACTTGGGCCGTCCTCGGGTTTGGCCTTGTGACCGGATTGCCGTTGCTTTGGATTGCGGCCAAACGCCAAGACAAGAAGGAAGTATGATGACCGCATGTGATGACGAAAACAGTAGCACCCTGACTGGCGCGCCAGCCATGGGTGCCGGTGTCGGGGTAACGAAATGGCAGTCTGTTCCGCTGATCGTCGTTCTTGGGAACGATCGCGATGGTGCTGGAGTTTGCAATTAGACGGTCCCTTTTGACCCGCAATCCGCCCCTTGATGACGAATACGGCCCTTCCCGTTAGGGCTTGAGCTTCCAGCGGTGGAATGTCTTAGGCCAACATAAATCAACAGAAAGTTGGCAAGACATGGACCACGATCATCAACACGCAAACCCCGAGATCCCAAAAGGAGCAAAGACGGCAAAAGATCCGGTCTGCGGCATGACAGTCGTGATCGAGGCTGACACGCGCCACGCCGAATTTTCAGATAATACTTTTCATTTTTGTTCGGGCAAATGCGAGACAAAATTCAAGTCCGATCCGTGGTTTTATGCTTCGGGCCGTGCTGAGGGACGTACAAAGGCTGCCCCCGCAAAAACCCAATACACCTGCCCGATGCACCCCGAGATTGTTCGAGACGCGCCCGGTGCTTGCCCGATCTGCGGCATGGCATTGGAGCCGATGCTGCCCTCGGACGAGCCGAGCGAAGAGCTGTCGGATTTCACCCGTCGCATGTGGATTTCGGCGGCGGCAGCAATTCCGCTGATTGTGCTGACCATGGGGGAACTTATCAGGCTGCCGGTGCGCGATTGGCTCGGGCATCAGACGGCCGGCTATCTGGAGTTTGTACTTGCGACACCGATCGTGCTTTGGGCGGCTTTGCCGTTTTTCAGGCGCGGTTGGGACTCACTTGTCAACCGCTCGCCAAATATGTGGACGCTGATCAGCCTTGGGGTGGCAGCGGCTTATCTTTACTCGTTGGTTGCTACTTTTCTGCCTGGTGTTTTCCCCGATGCTTACCGGATGGGGCAAGGCGTTGGCACCTATTTTGAAGCAGCGGTTGTTATTATCGCATTAGTCTTTGTCGGTCAGGTGTTGGAACTGCGGGCGCGGGAGCGCACCGGCGATGCGATACGCGCGTTGCTGGACCTTGCGCCAAAAACCGCGCGGCGCATCCTGCCGGATGGCACAGAATATGATGCACCATTGGAGAATATCATGGAAGGCGACCGCCTGCGCGTGCGCCCCGGCGACGCGGTGCCGGTGGATGGCGTGGTGGTTGAGGGGCGGTCCAGTTTGGACGAGAGCATGCTAACGGGCGAGTCTATGCCGGTTGAAAAGGGGCCGGGCGATGCCGTGACCGGGGCCACAATCAATAAGAACGGCTCATTGGTGATTGAGGCTGGTAAGGTTGGTTCTGAGACTGTGTTGGCGCAGATCGTGGCGATGGTGTCGAGCGCCCGACGCTCACGCGCGCCGATCCAAGGTATGGCCGACCGCGTGTCGGCTGTATTTGTGCCGACTGTGGTGGGCATCGCGGTGTTTGCCTTTGCCGTTTGGATAATTTTCGGGCCAGAGCCTGCATTGATTTATGCCATTGCGTCGGCCGTCTCAGTGCTGATCATTGCCTGCCCTTGCGCGTTGGGGCTGGCGACACCCATTTCGATCACCACGGCGGCAGGGCGCGGTGCGCAAGCTGGCGTTCTGATCAAGGATGCCGAAGCGTTGGAGCGCATGGCGAGTGTTGATACGCTGATCGTCGATAAGACTGGCACGTTGACTATGGGCAAGCCAAAGCTGACCGATACGGTGGCATTAGGTGATGTTCCCGAGGCTGATATTCTGTCTTTAGCTGCAGCCCTCGAACGCGGTTCGGAACATCCACTCGCAGAAGCAATTGTCGAGGGGGCCGAGGCACAAGGCGCGGCGCGGCAAGAAGCGACGGAGTTTGAGTCGGTGACCGGCAAAGGTGTGCGGGGGAATGTCGAGGGACGCGCCGTAGCACTCGGCAATACCGCGATGATGCAAGAGATGGGTTTGGATACGGCGCAGGCCGAGGAAAGGGCGGACGCTCTGCGCGCCGAGGGTAAGACCGCGATGTTTGTCGCGGTCGATGGTAGTCTTGCAGGCATTGTGGCAGTGGCTGACCCGATCAAGGAGAGCACAGCACAAGCGATTAAAGAGCTACACGCGCAGGGGCTGCGCGTTATTATGGCGACAGGCGATAATGAGCGCACCGCGCAGGCGGTTGCCGGAAAGCTTGGTATCGACGAAGTGCGCGCGGGCGTTTTGCCGGAAGACAAGAAAAAGCTAATCGATCAATTGCGAGGCAAGGGCCACAAGATTGCAATGGCGGGGGACGGCGTGAATGATGCTCCCGCACTCGCCGCCGCAGACGTTGGCATCGCCATGGGCACTGGGGCTGACGTGGCAATGGAAAGCGCTGGCATCACCCTGCTGGGCGGCGATCTGATGGGCATCGTTCGGGCACGCAAACTGGCACGCGCCACCTTGCGTAATATCAAGCAAAATCTGTTCTTTGCCTTTGCCTACAACGCTCTCGGCGTGCCGATTGCGGCAGGACTTCTTTATCCGGTCACCGGGCTGTTGCTGTCGCCAATGATTGCGGCGGCTGCAATGAGCCTGTCTTCGGTGTCCGTTATCACCAACGCGCTGCGCCTGCGGCGGGTTGATCTATAAGCAAACCTGAAAGGAGAGACCAATGATTACCTACCATATTCCCGACATGAGCTGCGGTCACTGCAAGGCGACCGTAGAAAAAACGATCCACGGTCTCGATCCAGTAGCACGCATCGAGTTTGACATGCCGGCGCGAAAGGTCGCGGTCGAAAGCAATGCTGATGCGGCAATTGTAACAGCCGCGCTGGCGAAAGTTGGTTTCCCCGCATCGCCAGCGTGATGGCCGCTTGCCGGTAACGTCACTGAACTGGTGCCAACTCCGCTCTGTCTGAACGGCATGCGCGCGTTCAGGCAAGCGCGACTCGAGATACGCATGGGGCTCTGATGTAACCGCTCCCTTTTGTGGATCCTCACAGACCCACTTTGGCACAGAGATGCCGCCGGGGCGGTTACATCACCAAAGTCGTATAGATATACCAAGTTATCACAGATTTGTCAGAAACCTTCCCACGCTGGATGGCTTGACAGCTCCGCATTTTTTTGAGACTTGGGATGAATGAAACAGAAAAATGCCTTAGCAAAGCTAGTTCGGGTGCTTTCGTGCCTTGTTGTTGCTTTTGCTTTGACATTCTCCCCACCCGCGGGGGCGCATGCAGCAGCAGGCGTTCGCGACGGGAATTCTGCCATGGAGCAGGGCAAAACACCCTCACTTCAGGATGTTGATTCCCATTCGGCATCACAAACGCATTGTGCGTCAAGCAAAGCTGACACATCCTCACACGACACAGGCCAAAATCAATGCTGCACAGGTATATGCCTCTCGGCCATCCTGACTGAAGCGTTTGCATCACCACAGGCAGATGCGGCGGTTATTGGTAATGTGTTTCCATCGGCACTCCCTGTCGCCGCAGTTTCGTACGGCTTTTTGCGCCCCCCAAAACACCTGATCTGACGCTCGGCCCCTGACGTCCGGGGCTGCTCCTCTGCGCACATTCCGCGCGAGATGTCTTCTTGATCAGGTAAAATATATGAAATCCCAACTTCTTAGCGGGGCGTGTGCCTTGGCCCTTGGTGCATGCGCATCAACGCCAACACCGCTTCCCGATACAACCGCGCTACAGGCTGTCAGCGCGTCTGGCGCAGTCTCGCCACTCCGTCCGCAAGACCCCTTTGCCGGATACACCTACCGCGCCCCGACCGGGCCGCGCGACTGGCGCGAAGTCAATCAAGAACAGACGGAGGGCAAGTGATGCGCATTCTAAAACGATCCTTATTTTTCACAGCGCCTTTGTTGTTGGGTGCCTGCGTTGGTGCCGTTCCCGGCTCCTACACAGACACACAGGCCGGTTTTGCCGCAGTCTCCGCGCAAACCTCTGGCGCGATTGGCAAACAAACCGCCTTTGTCCAAACGCAGGCCGAGAATGATGCCCTGCAACAGCAAGTCCAAGGCATGGTCAAAGGTAAGCTTATCGGTGCCGATACTGCCGTCCAGGCCGCACTGCTAAATAATAAGGGGCTGCAAGCCGCTTATGCCAACGTAGGACTTTCAGCGGCCGACGCATGGCAGCAATCTACCCCCGTAAACCCCATAGTTTCCATCGGACTTCTGGGTCTTGGCGCCCCAGAGCTCGGCGCATACCGTGCGATTGAAGGTCTGTTTCGGGCCAATATTCTGGATGCAACCACCCGTAAACAGCGTGTTGCCGTGGCTGATGCCGCTTTTCAACAAGCGCAGCAGACCGCCGTAAACGATACGCTTGCACTTGCCAATCAAACCCGCGTTGCGTGGATCAACGCTGTCGCTGCGTTTGAAACTGTTGGGTATCTGACCCAAGCCAAAAGAACCTCAGACGCGGGGTCAGAACTGGCCCGCAAGCTGGGCGAGACAGGTGCTTTGAACAAGGCCGGACAAGCACGCGAACAAGCGTTTAACGCCGAACTTGCGGGGCAGGTGGCAAAAGCGCGGCTGAACGCCACGCGGGCCAAAGAAGAATTGACCCGCCTAATGGGCCTGTGGGGCGGTGATGTTAATTATACTGTGCCCGATGCATTGCCTGCATTGCCCAAATCCGTTGGAAAGATCAGCAATCTTGAGAGCAAAGCGTTGGCCAACCGTGTTGATCTGCGGGTCGCGCAATTGGGGCTGGCAGCACAGGCTGCGGCATTCGGCCTGACAGATCAGACCCGGATCGTAAGCGATTTGGAGATTGTGGCGGGTGCCGAACTTGAGCGTGAGGTGGACGCGGGCGGTGACATCGAAAAGGTTGTGACCCCGCAGGTCGAGCTTGAATTTGCGATCCCGATCTTTGATTCAGGCAAGGCACGGATGCGCAAGGCAGAGCTTTCTTATCTGCAAGCCGCTAATGTGCTAGCCGAAAAGGCCGTCAACGTGCGGTCCGAAGCACGCGGGGCTGAGGTTGCCTATCACGCGTCCTACAAGATCGCGCGCCATTACCGCGATGTCGTGGTGCCGCTGCGCACTACTGTCGAGGAAGAAGGCCTGCTGTCTTATAACGGCATGATCACCAACACATTCGAGCTTCTGACAGATGTGCGCGAAAAACTTGGCGCACAGCTTGAGGCGGCGAATGCCAAGCGTGACTTCTACCTCGCGCAGGCTGAGCTTACCGCAGCGATTTATGGCGGCGGCGCGGGCGGTGCAGGCGGCGGCGAAGGCCCCGCAATCGCGGCCGGCGGTGCAGGCCATTGACCCCGACAATGAAAGGACTTCCCATGTTGAACAGACGTCAATTGATTGGAGCCGGGGCTGCGGGTGCTGCCCTCGTGTCTAGCCAAGCTTGGAGCAAGACCACAAATATGGGCTTGCCTGAAACTGCCCTGATGGACAGCGCCAGCACGCTAATCACGCCGCGCCCCAATTCGGGGCCGGATTACACGCCTGTGGTCACGCTGAACGGTTGGACATTGCCCCATCGGATGAACGGCAACGTCAAAGAATTCCACTTAGTCGCAGAACCCGTGGTTCGCGAGCTGGCCGAGGGCACAGTAGCACATCTGTGGGGCTACAACGGCCAGTCCACAGGCCCGACAATCGAGGCGGTGGAAGGCGACCGGGTGCGCATCTATGTCACAAACAAACTCCCCGAAGGCACCACGGTTCACTGGCACGGTCTCATTTTGCCCTCAGGAATGGACGGTGTCTCGGGGCTTAGCCATCCCAGCATCCCACCAGGAAAAACATTCATCTATGAGTTCGACTTGGTCAAATCTGGTACCTTCATGTATCACCCTCATGGTGATGAGATGACCCAGATGGCCATGGGAATGATGGGCTTTTTTATAGTCCATCCTAAAGATCCCACCTTCATGCCGGTGGATCGCGATTTCCTGATCATGCTCAATGCCTATGACCTTGATCCCGGCACCTATGTTCCGCGCATCATGACGATGACGGATTTCAACTTGTGGACATGGAATAGCCGAATTTTCCCCGATATCGACCCGCTGGTAGTCAACAAGGGCGATCGCGTGCGGGTTCGGGCTGGTAACCTGACGATGACCAACCACCCGATCCACATGCACGGCTATGATTTCAAGGTGACCTGCACCGATGGCGGCTGGGTGCCTCCTTCGGCACAGTGGCCAGAGGTGTCGATCGATATTCCCGTGGGCGCAATGCGGGCTTACGAGTTTGTGGCTGATCATCTTGGCGACTGGGCGATCCACTGTCATAAATCGCACCACACTATGAATGCGATGGGCCATGACGTTCCAACGTTTATTGGCGTGGACAAGTCGCAGCTCACTCAGAAGATCCGTAAATTCCAGCCGGAGTATATGCCAATGGGCACCTCCGGGATGGGCGACATGGCAAAAATGGAAATGCCATTGCCCGATAATACCATCCCGATGATGAACGGCTGGGGGCCATATGGGCCCATCGAGATGGGAGGCATGTTTTCGGTTGTGAAGGTGCGGGAAGGCATTGACGCAGACGATTACTCAGACCCAGGCTGGTATGAAAATCCGCCCGGTGAACAGGCCTACGAATGGACGGGCGAGCTGCCTGAATTCGCCACCAACAACAGCCCCAAGACCATTCTCACGCCAAAACTAACCTCGAAGGGCTGATCGGCCCTTCGTCACATCAAGACAAACCAACTTATAGGACAAAAACATGAAAAAACTACTTCTCGGCATTGCCATCACTTTCGCCTTCGCAACGGGAGCTTTTGCCGATGCAGGCCACGCCAAGAAACCTGGAATGGCTGCGTCAATGATGGAAGTCGGCGCACCCGGAGCGGCCGCGAAGATTGACCGGACGATCAACGTGACCCTTCTTGAAAACGACGAAGGCCAAATGCTCATCGAAAGCGAAGATATGAACGTCAAGCAGGGCGAAACAATTCGATTCAACATCACAAACAAAGGTGAGTTGGAGCATGAGTTTGTTCTCGACACGGTCGAGCGAAACGCTGAGCACAAGATAGAAATGGCAAAGATGGATATGGAACATGACGACCCGAACCGTATTCGTCTTGAACCGGGTGCTTCGGGCGAGGTTGTCTGGACCTTTGCAAATGCGGGCACATTCGAAGCGGCCTGCCTCATCCTCGGCCATTACGAGTCAGGTATGCACCGCGAGGTGAACGTCGGCGACCAAATGGCGCAGGCCGATGTGAAATACAGCAAGGGCACCGTCAAGAAAATAGATGCTAAGGCGGGCAAAGTCACGGTTGACCACGGTCCGCTCGTCAATCTCGAAATGCCCAGCATGACAATGGTGTTTCGCGCCGATAAGGAAATGATCGCCACGATGTCAGAAGGCCAGGCCATCGAGTTCGTCGAAGAACGGGTCAATGGCAAAGTGACCATCGTCACATTGAAATAAACAGCCGACTTTCGGCGCAGGAGTGTATCCCTGCGCCGATTTTCTTCTAGGTGCCACTCGTCTGACAAATTGGGCAACCCTACGCCGCGTGGATTTCCGATGGCTGCAATCCATGATTTGCTGGACCCCTAAAACTCGCGGGATCTCTCCATGACTGCAGTCAAGGCCGCTAGCTCAAGGCTATCTTTTTGCCAACGCCCGTGGTTGAGCTTATCTCACTTTGGTCAGGACTGATCACAAAATTGTACTTTATAGCAATCCGACCTAAATGGATTGAGGAGTGAATATGATACATGCGACACGCCGCATAGTCGTTCTAGGTAGTCTTGCTCTTGGCTTGGTCGGCTGTGCCAATAGCAGGTTCAGGACCTATGACGGCCCGGAAGTCACCCGCATACAATTATTCAAGGGCGACCGACGTTTGTTTCTTTACAACGGTGATCGCGTTCTTAAATCCTATAAAACAGATCTTGGCTTTGCGCCGATGGGACACAAGCAATTTGAAGGCGATGGCAAGACACCCGAAGGCAAATACATCATTGACCGGCGCAATCCGAACAGCTTGTTTCACCTTTCCATCGGCATTTCCTATCCAAATGAGGCTGACATCGCTTTCGCCAAAGCGCAAGGACGCGAACCTGGCGGCGAAATATTCATTCACGGCGGGCGGAGGCGCAACATCGATCCGATCAAGCCGGATTGGACGGCGGGGTGCATCTCGGTTTCAGATCGCGAAATGGAAGAGATTTATGCGATGGTACGAGATGGGACACCGATTGAGATCTTTGTTTGAAGCCAAGCATGGCTTGTTGCGTCTTGGACCGCAATGTTTCGAGGTTCAGACAAGAGCTCATTCAAAAAGGCGTTGCCAACTCAAAAGCCGGCGCACAGAAAACAGGCTGATGGCTGTTCTAACCAGCCGCCAATCGCCAAAGGCGCTGGCGGCCAAGTGGGTTGGGGTCCAGCCGACGTAAGGTCAGATTCGAGCCATTTGTTGTGTTGCCCGGCCAGCAAAGATTGTGCATAGGCTCTCAAAGCGAGCCGATCATGTCATTATGCTTGTAAGGCGTGCTGGCTTTTGCAGCCGCAGTCGCAATCCGGCGATGATCCATGCAAACATGATCAACGCTATTGCAGTCCAGTCACCAAAACGAGCATAGGGTGTTGGCGGAAGCGGTCGGGGTAAGCGCGCATCGATGATGCCTGACCTTTCGAGCTCGATCATGGCAATTGTTCTGCCATACGCATCGACCACAACAGAAATCCCGGTGTTTGCGGCACGAACAAGGGGAAGGCCTTCTTCAACGGCCCGCATGCGCGCTGATGCCAGATGCTGCCAAGGCCCGATTGATGTTCCGAACCAGGCGTCATTTGTGGCGTTGAAAATCCAGCTCGGTCGGGTTGCGCCATCAACGACATGACCTGGAAAAATGGCCTCATAGCAGATTGCAACACCAACCAAGGGGAGGCCGGCCCCAATCGCCAACGTGCTTGGCCCCGGGCCGGGCACAAAGTCGCCACGAGACTCAACCAAGCGCGGAAGGGGCAATTTGCCGCGCAAGGGAACATATTCGCCAAAGGGCACGAGGTGGTGTTTGGCGTATTGCGCCAAAATCGTTCCGTCTGAGGCAATGGCAAGCACGGCATTGCGGTATGTCGTTCGGGTTGCGGTTTCTTCCTGCACTGGACTGCCCGTGATCAAGACGCCGGATTCCGGTAGAAGGCTTGCCAATATAATGCGTGCTCCTTCATCCTCTGCCAGAAAACCTGGCCAAGCAGTTTCGGGCCAGAGCAAAAGATCAAACGATCCAGCGCGTTCGGACAAGGTTATAAGCCGCTGTTTGTTCTCGTCTCGGGTAGCTTGATCCCATTTGGCGCTTTGGGCTATGTTCGGCTGAACAACCCGGATGCGCGTACCACCTTCTGGGGGCAGGGTAGAGGCCGCTATCCGCACTATGCCGAACCCAGATATGCCAATCAAGATTGCGGCCGTCCCGGCGACACGGAGCCTGCGCAAACGGTGATTGGAGGGACAAAAGGCATATCCCGCGAGTGTTGCGCATAGCACGATCAGAAACCCTAACCCGTAACTGCCGACCAACGAAGCAGCTTGGGATAGCACCGTCCAGTCCGCCAGACTATAGGCCGCTAGATTCCAAGGGAAGCCAGTCAGAATATGCCCTCTCAGCCACTCGGCTCCCGCCCAGGCTGATGCCAACGATAGCGCCGACGGTAGGCCGGCCCGCGTCATGCGCGTAGCGATTGCACATGCCAATGCCGGGAACGCTGAGAGCAACATCGCAAGTCCGAACACGGCGGGCAGGGCGAGCCATCCGAACCGGTCTGCCTCCACCTGGAAGCTTTCGGTGATCCAGAAAAGGCCTGGCACGAACTGACCCAAGCCGAACACATATCCCAAACTGAACGCCTTGAGGGGGGACACACCACGCAACAACACCGCCAGGACCGCAAAGGGAATGAGCGCAAGCGGCAGAATCGAATAGGGTGGGAGGGCCAAGACAAAGGATGCACCCGCCGCGACGGAGACAGCAAATCTGGCCAAGTTTTGTAAACGCGTTTTGCTGCAAAGCCTATGTGTTTCCATTCGGACCGAAATTTGAAAACCCTCCATATCGAGCAAAGACGCTTAGGGGCTCTAGTTCCTTTAGGTGCAATAGATCCTTTGACACATCACGGTATTGTCAGAATGACTAGTACGTGTGCAGGCTTTCAACTTTCATCAATGGTCACACAGACTTGACTGGACACCTGTCCCGTATTGCTTAACCTTTAAAGCCCGTCGGAAAAATATAAAGTAACGCTCCAAGTATTGATGAGAAAGCAACGCCCATGCTCACACGACGCCATTTTATCGCAACGGCAACAGCGCTGTTTTCGTCGCCAATTGCAACACCGGTTTTCGCCTCGTCTCATATGGAAAATCAGTGGGCGACTTGGGATGCGCTCGTTACCCCAGCAGGTTATGATGCTGCGACGACCAACCCTTGGGGATTGCAACCGCGCTTGCTACCAACTCGGGTAGAAGCGCGTGCGGGGCTTGTGCCGGGGGATATTCATGTCGATGCCGTTGCTCGGTATCTTTATCACATTCAGTTCGATGGCACGGCCATGCGTTACGGCGTCGCCATTGGCCGAAGTGGATTATACGAGCCTGGTACTTATACCATCAAACGCAAGGTAAAATGGCCGATTTGGACCCCCACGCAGTCCATGATCGAGCGCGAACCCGAAATCTATGCCAAATACGCAGATGGGATGGAGCCTGGACCGGCAAACGCCTTGGGGTCGCGGGCACTGTATCTGTTTGTGGGTGATCGTGATACCTATTTGCGGATCCATGGGACGCCGCTTCCGCGTTCTATAGGTAACCGGGCGAGTTCCGGGTGTGTGCGTATGGTCATGCCACACATAAATTCGCTGTTCGACCAAGTTGAGACCGGCGTGACAGCATACCTTTATCCGGCAGAAGAAGGTCGTTTAACGACAAGCTAACAAAAAGACTTAGTGCGGGCGTGGCTCCGCGGCGGAAGTTCATCCTTTACAGAGGCAACTCGAGTCCGTGTGTCAAACACCTGAATGCACGGCTTAAAAGCCAGCGTATAGCCTAATAAACGGTTTTGTTAGCCTGCGACTTTTGTGCAGATTGGTCTTCCATCGACCGTAAGTAAAGGAAGCATTGTCGTTTCGACGGGTCCGAAATGGCGATACCAATAGCACCCGTCGTCGGGTTGCAAGATCACCTCCTGAAGGTTTTGATAGGGTGCCGCAATCAGGGCGACCCCTTCAGGCAGTTCCTTGAGGAACCCGGTGGATTTATCGGTAGTCTGATTTATCGGCGTGGAGCAGGCTGCAAGTACCAGAAGTCCGGAAACAAGTAAGATCGACCGAACTTGTTTTTTCACGACGGGAATTTTGCTGTCCATGTGCGCAGGTTCCTTAACTAAGTTCACGGGCCAAATATCATAATGTGGTGGCATAGGGTATCCGCATTTCTTGCTTTGTCGCGTAGACGATCCGAAGTGTTGAGATCTGGATAAAACGTGCGTTGATCAAACCTTGATCAGCGCAGCAGTTGCATACATGAAACCGAGTCCCGCAAGAAACCCGCCTAGAACGGCGGGAGAAAACAGCACCGCTTGCCGGTCGCTGCTCTGGCGCATCAGATAGGCCGTAACCTCGACCATGACCTGCAAAATTGCGCCAGCCCCAACGGCCATCGCCAATGCCGACCATTGCGGAGCGTATGCAAGACTTCCTGCCCACATTCCTAGAACGGCAGGGCCACCCGCTAAAAGTGTCAGGGCTGCAAAACTCCAGAGTGGCGGCCGGATCCGCAACATCGGCGCAGCGATGCCAATCCCTTCGGTAACGTTGTGGAGAGCAAAGCCGAGAACGAGGAACGTACCGAGCCCTGCCGATCCGGCAGCAAACGCGCCGCCAATCGCCAGCCCTTCGCCAAAGTTGTGCAAGCCTATCCCTAGGGCAATGTAAAATGCCAACGCCAGCCCTTCCGGCGTGCCGCGCCAGCGTCCGATTGCCATCAGCATGAGGAAACTCGCGAGCCCAGACAGCCAGACCATGGCCGATCCTTGGAACAATGCTGCAGCCTGGTCTGCAAGCTCCAACGCCTCGGACGTCATGTCAATGAGCAGGAAGGTCAACAAACCGACCGTCAGCGCGAGAAGAAAACTCACCCCAACACGCCCGGCGCTTCGCATTGCCGGATAGAACATCAGACCTAGCGCCACAGGCAGCAACCCAACAATCGCTCCCACTAATGCCTGAAGGCGAAGCTGACCCACCGTGGCCTTTGGTGTTGGCACAGCTACAGCGATTTCATGTTCGAACGAAGCACCAGTGTTAGACAGCATATTAATTGCGTGCGCCTCGCCTAAAACCCACGGATAGGGTATCTGGATCCACACAGCACCCCCACGAACGATCGGCCCGGGCGGGTTCTGCGTGAAAGTCCAGAACGCGTCGTCCACCGCCACCTGGGCGATCACCATGGCGTCTGAACCACCGGCACGGACCAAAAGCCCGATCCCGGTCTCGTCCAGAATTGTCCGTTCCACGGTCAATGCCTCTACTGGCGGCGCGCCATTGTTGAAACTGCGCAGGGGATCAAGCGACGCGATCCAAACGAACATGCCAAGCATGGCTGCCAGTGGCACAAGCACCAGCAGCAAGCGGCTCAGTGCGGGGCGCTTTGGCTGAACCTGCTCGTTCATTTCGCAGAGCTCCTTACATCAAACATTCCAACCCAACCAAGTTCGGTGAACTCGGACTGATGTGCATGAAACATGTACATTCCATCTTCGTGATCGGCGAAGCTGAACTCAAGGATTCCGCGCTGCGCCTGACATTGCATGATCAGATCAACGGTGCGCAGCGTTGGCGTCAACGTGGTTCCGGTGTCGTAATAGTCAAAAAAATTCGCGTGCAAATGGAATGAATTGATCGGGTCGAATTCGGTCACGTTCACCAAGTAAATGCGAACTGGGCGCGATTTGTCGATGCGAATTGGCTCATTCATGTAGGCTTGGCCGACAGTGTTTGCAGCATAAACTTCATTTGCGCCGTCGAAATTAGTGTCGAAGGCGTTCATCACCATAGCCATCTCTTGCCAATGAGCATTCTCAGGGCTGCCAAGCAGGCGCGATGCCGCGACGGTCGCGTTCTCGGGGTGACGCTCAGGATCGGGGTCGATAACGAAAAGACCATACATACCTTTGTGCATATGCCGCTTTAGGGGCAAGGCGTGGCAGTGATAAAGGTGGCAACCAAAAGGTTTAGCGTCAAATTCGTAGATAAACTCCTCGCCCGGACCAATCAATCCAGCACCAGGAACACCATCCATCCGCGCCGAATGGATGCCATGAAAGTGCATGGAATGTGGGTGCGAGCCTAAGTTGCGAAAGACTATCCTAAGCCGTTCGCCTTCCTTCGCCCTCAGGGCAGGACCAGGGACCCGGCCATTGAAGGTCCAGGCTGGAAAGAAAATGCCGGGTGCAATCTCGATTTCCTTGTCAATGGCATCGACTTCGAATGTTCGAAGCGTTCTCCCATCAGGCAATAGCTCGGTTGTTCCCCTTTCCCAATCCGTCAACATGGCAGTCGGATCAAACCCGTTTCGATTGTGATCGACCAAGCCAACCGTTGTCATGTTGCCGTGCGCCATTCCCTGCATTGGGGCAGCATATGGATCTGCCGGCATGGTGGACATATCGTGACCAGCCATAGGATCCGCTGCGCTTTGAGAGCGCGCACTGCCAGCGGCGATGGCTGCTCCGCCTGCGGCCACAAGGCCACCAACCAGCAGAGCGCGGCGCGAAGGATCAAGAGAGGGTTTGGAAGCGTCGGCCATGAATCAGGTTTCCTTGCGGGAGCAGTGCTAAAGTCTATGCACCAAAAGTTAGACAAGGCTAACTTGTCTACTCTACACCTTTACCTGTCAATCCAATTCATGCAAAACTTAACGGATGAAAAAGAATGATAATCAGGAAGTAGAAGCCGTCATGCCTGACGAGCGCGCGGTGGATTCCCGTGCCGAAGCTTTTGTCGGGGTGCGTGCGGCCCGACGAAATGAACTGGCGGAGGACTATGTCGAACTGATTGCCGAGCTGATCTATGCGAAAGGCGAAGCGAGACCTGTTGATATTGCAACGAAAATGGGGGTTACAGCACCTACCGTTGCCAAGACGCTCGATCGTCTCGCACGCGAAGGACTGATTACCCGTGCGAAATATCGCTCTGTCTTTCTGACTGAAGACGGACGCGCTCTGGCAAAAAAATGCCGCCATCGGCATGAAATTGTATTGCGCTTTCTTCTCAGCCTTGGTCTCGACTTAGAGACCGCCGAACGGGATGCCGAAGGGATTGAACATCATGTGAGCGATCGAACGCTCGCGCTCTTCGCAGCATTCGCAGACGGGTCGAGAGTAGATCGCAGGAACCTCATGGGCGAGGCATTGCGCAGCACCTAGCCCCTAATCGAGGCAGTATCGATACTTGTCAGCGTATAAGCAATCAACATTGCTGACCATGCCAAAACGAAGGGAGCCAGAAAACCTTCACTGCTTTTTCAAGAATTGCCATCGGCACTCTTAGGCACCTTGCAGCATTTGAGTAACGATCTGTGCTGGCTCAGGACTCGTGCGCCGCTTAACCCGCGTGAACGCACTTGCCGGATAGGGGCCAAGACTAGCTGCCCAAAAAATGTGATGGGTTCCGACATGAGAGAGGCAAGAATAAGCACTGGAATTGAAGGTTATCACGGCCAAGTGACAGAGTATCGCTTGACCTCCCCTTACTGGAAGGCTGCATATGGCTTCTATGATCCATGTTCTTCGCCTTGCTTTGATTCTAGCCCTGACCTTCGGTGCAGTGGTTGCCCCAAAGGGATCGTCGGCGAGCATGGCTGACATCGCCATGGTGCATATGGATACCGCCGGAAGTGCAGATCAGCGTTGCGATGGGTGCGGTCCCGAGGGATATGTTTCTGGCGTAATTTGCGAGGGCGGGTGTCCTGTTCCTTGCGGTTCAGTGGGAACGGCTGGGATCATAGGTCAAGCGTCTTCTTGGCGATTTGCGATACTATTTGGTCTCATCGTTTCGGTTGACGAACCTTTGATCCCGCGCGGCGTCAGCCCTTCGCTTGACCCATTCCCTCCCAAGCTTCCTATCTGAATTTGAATTTGGTCTCGCTCGTGGCGAGGCCTGACCGTTGATTTGGCCGAATTTGGCCAGCGCGACATTTTCAGAACAAGGCAGAAGCGATGATGCTCAACAGAAATATCTCACGACGGCAAGTGCTGCGCACTGGTGCCGCTTTCACAGCCATATCCGCTTTGTCACCTGCACGAATAGCCATGGCAGGCCCGACAGACGAACCGTTCGTGCTGCGCGCGGCGTCCGGCCAGGCGGCCTTGCGTCCAGCACCTTATGGCCCGACCGATGTCTGGAGCTACAACGGATCTATTCCGGGCCCTGAAATCCGCGTGCGTCAGGGCGACCGTATTCGTGTTTTGGCCCAAAATGGGTTGGATGAAGGCACAACGGTCCACTGGCATGGCATACGGACTCCGAATGCTATGGATGGCGTGCCGTTCCTGACACAAGATCCGATTTCGGCTGGCAGCGACTTTCTCTACGAATTCGATGCACTCGACGCAGGCACGTTCTGGTATCATCCCCACCACCGCAGTTCGGAACAGGTCGGACGCGGGCTTTCCGGGCCATTGATCGTTGAGGAAACGGACCCGATCCGCGTGGATCGCGACATGACTTGGATGCTCGATGATTGGCGGATGTCTCCCGACGGGCAGATTGTGGATGATTTCGGCAGTCAGGCCGATGCCATGCATGGCGGACGTATTGGGAATTCTGTGACTATAAACGGTCAAATACCGGAACGTATTTCAGTCCGGGCCGGAGAGCGCATCCGACTTCGGCTGATCAATGCAGCCAATGCCCGAATTTTCGCGTTAAATTTTGGGACGTTTGCGCCAGTTATTGTCGCGCTGGACGGTCAGCCCGTGGCGCCCCATGCACCAGAAGGCGATATCGTGCTTATCGGCCCGGCGATGCGGGTTGATTTGGTGATCGACATGACCGGCAAGCCTGGTGATGCGGCTTTTGTCACCGATATTTTCTACCAAGGGTTGGAATACCGTCTGGTCGATCTCGTCTATGCGCCTGACAGATTACGGGACACGGTGCCGGATTGGCCGATGGATCTGCAGCCTAACCCGCTTGCCGACCCTGACATGGCCTCGGCTGAGCGGCATCAGATCGTCTTCAATGGCGGAATGATGGGGCAGATGATGATGGGCAATGGCATGAGGTCGATGATGGACCAGATGCGCGAGGGCAACATTTGGTTCATAAACGGCAAGGCAGCGACAGGTCCGATCAAGGAACCCTTGCTGGTTTTGCCGCAGGGAACGTCGCACGTGTTCGAGATGGACAATCGCACGGCCTGGCATCACCCGATCCATTTCCACGGGCATTCGTTCCGCGTTATCTCGCGCAACGGGCAACCAACGCGTTATCGCGAATGGCAGGATACAGTGATGATGGCCCCCGAGGAACGGGTTGAGATTGCGTTTGTGGCGGACAATCCAGGAGACTGGATGTTCCATTGCCACATTCTAGAACATCAGGCAGCTGGCATGATGGGCGTCGTCCGCGTCGCCTCCGGCAGCACTAAAATTTGAAGACCCACAAAACACTGATCACATGAAGGAATGAACCAATGAAAAAGATATTTGGGTTTGCAAGCCTTGGCACCGCTGGTGCTGCCGCCATATTCGCGATGAGCCTGAATGCCGCACCGACGGCAGCGCAGGAGGTCATGCTTTACAAGAATCCGCAATGTGGATGTTGCGAAGACTACGCCGACTATCTGCGCCAAAACGGTTTCACGGTAGAAGTGAAACCTACCCAAGATCTTTCGCAAATCAGCCGCGAGGCAGGTATCCCGGATGATTTTCAGGGCTGCCATACTGCATTTCTGGGCGACTATGCTGTGAGTGGCCATGTTCCGATTGCCGCCGTCAAAAAACTTCTTGATGAGCGACCAAAAATTGCCGGAGTGACGCTTCCGGGCATGCCGATGGGGTCGCCGGGTATGGGCGGCGCTAAACAGGAGCCATTCAAAGTGTTCGCTGTCGAAAAAGGTGTGAGCCCGACTGTCTACATGGTCGAATGATCAATTGCACGGTCTGGCGCAATTGCGCGCCAGACCGGCTTCACAGGAAAAAAGGATGAATTGTATGATGATGGACGGTGGAATGATGGGTGGCAGTATGGTTGTTGCGACGGGTCTCGTTTGGCTACTGATTGTGGTGGTGCTGGGGCTGGCGGCAATTGCACTGGTCAAATACATCCGCTCGGACAACGGGAAATAGTAAGGCACCGAGATGCGGATTGAAGGTGCCAGTAGCGGCGACAGCCTGTTGATGATGGGATTGGCCTGGGCGGTTTAAGTCCTGCTTATCTTGTCGTTGTTCGTGGCATTTTTCATCCTCTGTAGGTGGCTCGCAACGAGGAGGCGGAAGCGCAGTGAAAAACACCATTAGGCTCTCCGCATTTTTGTTCACCGCAACGGTCTTACCGGTTGCGGCGCAGAACGACATACCCACGGGCGCGCGCCTTTATCAAGAAAACTGCGCCAGTTGCCACGGTGCTAACCTTGAGGGGCAGCCTGAGTGGCGCTCAAGATTGCCAAACGGCAGATTGCCCGCCCCACCGCATGACCCATCGGGGCATACTTGGCATCATTCGGACCGCATATTGACTGACATTGTAAAGCGTGGAACTGCGGCGATCGTCGGGAACGGCTATGAAAGCGACATGCCCGGTTTCGAAGAAGTGCTGAAGGATGAAGAAATCGTGGAAATCTTGGCCTTTATCAAGAACACATGGCCCGACCGGATCCGCGAATTGCAGGAAAGCCGCAGCCAAGCGGATGAGAAGGTACAACCATGACGCAGAAGTCTGCAAGCAAGAATGAACCCCCAAGCTCATGCTGGTGCCTCTGCTGGCGATCCGTATTTGAAACGCAAAACTGCCAAGGGACCAACGCAATGAAACATTTTACGCGGGCTCTGATTGTATGGGCATGGTCTTTTGGAATAGCGTTCGCGGGACCGCAAGGGTTTGCTGTCCGTGCAATGCCACAACCGATCGTCAATGTGCGCTATCTGACAGAAGACGGCCGTCGGGGAGATATGGAAGATTTTCGAGGTAAGGTCATCCTCGTGAACCTGTGGGCGACATGGTGCGTTCCATGTCGAGAAGAGATGCCGACGCTGGATGCGCTACAGGCAGAACTAGGGAGCGATGTTTTCGAGGTGGTTGCTCTGTCGATAGACAGGGCAGGTGCGCCCGCAGTCCGACGCTTTTACAATGATATTGGCGTTAATAACCTTACCATGTATGTCGACAATACCATGTTGTCGATGACCGCGCTGCGCGCAATTGGCCTGCCGACGACAATCCTGATTGACGATAAAGGGCAAGAGCTTGGGCGACTGATCGGGCCGGCCAAATGGGACGATCCAAAGATGGTGTCCTTCTTGCGGGATTTTATAGAATGAACATCGCCAACCCAAATGGGAAACCGAGCCAGGAGGGCCAATGAGCGATCCCACAATAGGCGTCATGCCGTCGTTTACGGACGCGATTTCTTTAACCGCAGTTCGTCGATATTTTTCAGTGATCATCCCAGCCAATCTGATCTGGGAGTTTGCACACATGCCGCTTTACACGATTTGGACCGCGGGCAGTTGGAAGGAGATCGTCTTTGCGGCCGTTCATTGCACGGGTGGGGATATCCTGATCGCCCTGAGCACACTGATGCTCGTCTTGATACTGATAGGCAAAGGCTGGCCCTATTTCGCTGCGACGCGGCGTTCCGTAAGAGCTTTGACTGTAGCTTTCGGCTTGGGATATACTTTCTTCAGCGAATGGCTCAATATCACGATCCGCGAAGCTTGGGCCTATTCAGATTTGATGCCGATCATTCCGTTCCTCGATGCGGGCCTGTCGCCGGTTTTGCAATGGATTGTTATTCCCTTGGTCGCGTTCTGGTGGGCAGGACAGACCTTCAATGACAAATGCAATCAATGATGGGTTTTGCGGTATAGCATCTTTGCCGAATTCTCGGCTGGACCGGCAGCATCGGCTCGCTCCTGATGCTCGGCTTCACCTCCACAGGCATGCTGGCTCATATTGATCTATTCCGAGGGGAGGGGCGTATATTTCCAAAAAAGATCATTGTTCGCCAATGCCATCACCGCGCGGGTCCGCTATGTATCTAACGCTGAGGGCAGAACGCTACATGATCCATAAGCATCGGCCACTCAACAAAACTTTCGCCCAAAGGATCGTTTTTCTTGGAAGCTATTATCTCTCTGATTTCGCAGTATGGCACATTGGTTTACCTGCTGCTTTTTGGCTATTGCGCCTTGAAAAGCGGGTCTTTGCCGTTGTTCGGGGGGTATGCGGCGCAAGCCGGGGCGCTGGATGTCGCACTGGTCGCGGTTGCGACATTTGCGGGTGGCTATTTGGGTGATGAATTGCGCTTTGCCGTGGCGCGGCGGTTTGGCGCAGGCTTTCTGGCGTCACGGCCGCGTCTTTTGGCGCTGATGGACAAAGCCGAAGCACTGCTGGATGCCTATGGCTGGGCTTATATCTTCATCTATCGTTATCCCAAGGGAATGCGCACAATCGGGGCGCTGCCTGTGGGTCTGACGCAAATGAAGTGGCCGGTGTTTACGGTGTTGAATGCTTCCTCGGCTTTGCTATGGACGGGGCTTTTGGTGGGTGCTGGATATTACTTTGGCGCCGCGATTGAGCGTGCGGTGGTTGACGGGTGGGGCACCTTCAGCATCGTGCTGCTTTTGGTTTTTCTCGGCCTTGCTGTTCTGGGATGGCGGCGGCTCTCGCGGACGGTCGGCTGACGTTATAGGGATGGGTGATCCGACGCGTTATGCGCATGGCCGCACAGATCATGGTTCCCCAGCACCTCAATCACGCGGCAATCGGCGATGGTGCCATGGGCGCATTGGGCAATCATACGTTCCAACTCGATTTCCAAGGCGCGCAGGCGGGCAAGGCGGTCACGCACGGCGACAAGTTGTGCCTTTGCGATCTGATCCGCAGCCGCACAGGATTGATCTGGGGTATCGGACAGGCTGAGCAAGTCGCGGATGGCCTCCAGCGTAAAGCCCAGCTCGCGGGCATGGCGGATGAAAGTCAGCCGGTCCATTGTGACGGTGCCATAAAGCCGCTGATTTCCGGCGCTTCGTTCCGCTTCGGGCAGCAGACCGATTTCTTCATAATAGCGGATCGTCGGCACTTTGACGCCGGCAGTCTTGCTTAACTTTCCGATGGTCAGCATAAAAAACCTCTTGAACCTCTAGTTGCTAGAGACATTAAAGATGGGAATCAATAAGAGCAATGCCTTGACCAGACCGGAGACAGATATGACCACGCCACCCGTTGAACAAACCGACAGCAGTTGCGAATGGACCGTTTCGGGCATGGACTGCGGATCTTGTGCCAACAAGATCAAGGATGCGGTGGGGCGGCTGCCGGGGGTTTCTGATATCAGTGTGGCACTGATGACCGAACGCCTGCGGTTGACACTGGATGAGGCGCAAACCCCCCGCGGGCGGATTGAGGCGACGGTCAAATCGCTTGGCTACGGCATTGCGCCAAAGGGCGAGGCCGCCGCGCGGAAGGGGTTTGTGATGCCCGAGCAGGCAGGTGCGCAGGATCATTCCGATCACGACGGCCATGACCATGACGCCAAATCCAGCCCTGATGCGGGCCACGGCAGTGCAGGCCATGTGCATGACGACCCCGCCGACAGGGGCAAGCGTTGGTATCAAACCTCCAAGGGCCAACTGGTCATCGTGACCGGCATTCTTTTGGTGGTCGCCTGGGGCATCGAACTTTTGACTTCGTCTGAGATCGGCTATTGGGCGTTTTTCATCGCCTGCCTCATCGGAGTGGCCCCAGTGGCCAAACGGGCCATTGCCGCGCTGCGCGTCGGCCAACCTTTTACCATCGAAAGCCTGATGACCATTGCCGCCATAGGCGCGCTGTTCATCAACGCGGCGGAAGAGGCGGCGCTGGTGGTCTTTTTGTTTGCGGTGGGCGAGGTGCTGGAAGGCGTTGCAGCCAACAAAGCGCGTGACGGCATTCGTGCCTTGGCCAATCTCGTGCCCAAAACGGCGCTGCTGGAGGAAAATGGCACCACCCGTGAAGTTCCCGCTGAAACTCTGACTGTGGGCCAGATCGTTCTAGTGCGTCCCGGTGATCGCATCCCAGCGGATGGTGAGATTGCATCGGGCACAAGTGGCATCGATGAAAGCCCGGTAACGGGCGAAAGCGTGCCTCGCACCAAGGGGCCAGGCGATGCGGTCTTTGCAGGCTCGATCAATACAGAGGCCGCCTTGCGCGTGACGGTGACCAAAGCTGCGCAAGACAACACAATTTCCCGCATTATCCAATTGGTGGAGGAGGCTGAAGAGGCCCGCGCGCCGACAGAACGGTTCATCGATCGGTTCAGCCGCTGGTATATGCCCACCATCGTTGGCGTGGCGGCGCTGGTCATCTTTGTGCCAACACTTGTACTTGGTGAGCCTTGGGATACATGGATCTATCGTGGCCTCGCCCTGTTGCTGATCGGCTGCCCCTGTGCGCTGGTGATATCGGTGCCTGCGTCCATTGCCTCGGCTATGTCTGCGGGCGCACGCAAAGGGTTGTTGATGAAGGGCGGTGCGGTGATCGAGGCTGCCGCCAAAACCACCCATGTGGCCTTTGATAAGACCGGCACCTTGACGCATGGCCGCCCGGTTGTAACGGATGTGCTGACGCTGGGCGGGATGGATGAGGCCGCAGTACTGTCACTTGCAGCAGCGGTTGAGGCCGGGTCGAGCCATCCACTCGCCATGGCAATCTCTGGCAAGGCCAAAGACGCAAATGCGCCTGTATTGGCGGCGCAAGACGCCCGCGCGATCCCTGGCAAAGGAGTCGAGGCGGTGATTGATGGCGCATCCGTATGGGTTACCAACCCCAAATATGCAATGGAACAAGGCGGTCTGGATGGTATTGGGTTGCGGCGCGCGACAGCTCTGGAGGAAGAGGGAAAGACGGTTGCTGTGCTTTTCCGCGCCCGCGAGCCGCTGGCCTTGTTTGCGTTGCGCGATGAGCCGCGCAGCGATGCCGCTGATGCGGTGCGCCAGTTGCGCGCCATGGGGATCACCCCAGTGGTTCTGACAGGCGACAACCCACGCACCGCAGCGGCTATTGCGGGCGGCCTCGGCATAGAGTTTCAGGCGGAAATGATGCCCGAGGACAAGTTGACGGCGATCAAGAAGATGGGTGAGACCGGTCATGTGATGATGATTGGTGACGGCATCAATGACGCGCCGGCGCTGAAACAGGCGTCTGTTGGCGTAGCGATGGGGTCGGGCACCGATGTGGCGCTGGAAACCGCAGATGCCGCCATTCTGCGCGACCGGGTGACGGATGTGCCTGCGCAAATCCGCCTGGCGCGGGCGGCGATGGCCAACATCCGTCAGAACGTGACACTAGCGCTGGGGCTGAAGGCGGTCTTTCTCGTGACCTCCGTGTTGGGAATTACTGGGCTGTGGATCGCCATTCTGGCTGATACCGGTGCCACCGTGCTGGTTACCCTGAACGCGCTGCGCCTGCTGCGCTTTAATCCTGAGCGGGAGGGTTGACGTGATATCGCTGTTTGGTTGGGCCGCCCTTGCCGTGTTGGCGGGATATCTGGCACTGTTTGTCTGGGGCAATGCAAAGGCCGCACGCGCGATCGGACAATCGGTCTGGCTGTTTGACAAGGCCAAAGGCCAAGATCGCCTCGCTGCACTTGGTTTTCGCTCATCCTTTGTGGTGGCGGGCTTTGGACCGATGCTCTGGCTGGCAGTTCCGGCCTTGCACAAGGCCGACCCGCTGTGGACCGAAGGCGCGTTTGCCGCCCTTAGCATTATTGGGATATGCGTCTCCGCAGTTGGCACGATGGTCGCCTTTGCGGCCCAAAGGTCGATGGGGGCATCTTGGCGGGTAGGGGTTCCTCAGGCCGATACCGGGGCGCTGGTACAAACCGGGTTGTTTCGCATCAGCCGCAACCCTACTTTTTTGGGGCAGGCTTTTCTATTGGCTGGTGTGGCACTGGCGATCCCTGCGCTGCCGACGGCCCTGGCCGTCGTGATGTTCCTGATCTCGGCCAGCCTGCAGATCCGGTCGGAAGAGGCCGCGTTGACCCGTACACTTGGGCAGGCTTACCTGACATATTGCAAGGATGTTCCACGCTGGATCGGATTGTGGGCAGAGATTCCGGAAACGCGTTTTGCGATGGGTCTTGTTCTGGTTTGCGTGGTCGCTTTTGATCAGATCACAAAGCTCATGGCGCTTGTGTGGTTGACGCAAGGGGATGTCTATCCTGTCTCGCCAGGGTTTAATCTCGCTCTTGGCTTTAATGAAGGTGCCAGTTTTGGCTTGTTGTCCGGGGTCATGGCAGGCAGGCCATGGGCCATGATTGCCTTGACGGGTGGTTTGACACTGCTCATGGCCATCATGGCATTGCGGACAAACAACAGATGGGAACGGCTGGGGCTGACTCTGATCGTCGGTGGATCGCTCGGAAACATTATTGATCGGGGGCGGCAAGGCATGGTGACAGATTTTCTCGACGTCTATTGGCGGACGTGGCATTGGCCGACTTTCAATATGGCCGATGTGGCGATCAGCCTTGGGGCGGTAGCATTGATTTTGGCAATGCTGCGTAAGGCACCTGAGCAGGAGAATGCCAATGCGTGAAAACGGATTCCTTACAACTTTCCGTTTGGAAGGGGCGCTGGCGGTAGCTTTCGGGATTGCCCTTGTCGCCACCCTGGCCGCGCTGTTCATCGGTGAGGTGCTGGGCCAGATGCCTTGCACTCTATGTTGGTATCAGCGCATCGCCATGTTTCCTTTGGTGCCGCTTTTGGGGATAGCCACATTGCGCGGGGATACAGGCGTGCGGATATACGCGCTGCCCCTCGCACTGGCGGGGCTCGCATTGGCACTTTGGCACAGCGGGCTGTATGCAGGGTTGATCCCTGCTGCCATCGCCCCTTGCACCGCATCAGGCCCGTCCTGCACAGATCAGGCACAGGTGGTCCTTGGAATACCCTTGCCCTATCTATCAACCATCGCTTTTGCGGCCATCCTGGCCAATCTCAGCTTACTAAAAGGATCCCGCACATGAATCGCCGCGCTTTTGTTCTCGGCTCGACCGCTTTGGGCGTAATAGCCTTTGGTGGCGGCGCGTTTTACGTCACCCGCCAGCGTCAGCGTGACGCCGCCCTTGCCGCAGAAACAGCCCCTATTATCGATGACGCTGTTCTGATCCGAGCTTATTCGCCCATCCTTGGCCCGATTGACGCCCCTGTGACGCTGGTCGAATTTTTCGACCCGTCCTGTGAGGCGTGCCGCGCATATCACCCCGTGTTGCAGCAGTTGCGTAAGGAATTCCCGACGCAGCTGCGAATTGTTTTGCGCTACACCGTGTTTCACGAAGGGTCAGATGAGGTAGTGCGGATGCTGGAAGCCGCGCGGCGTCAGGATCTGTTCGAGCCTGTTTTGGACGCTTTGCTAGAAGAGCAGCCAGGCTGGGCCGTTCATGGAGCGCCCCAGCTTGACGTGGCTTGGGAAATCGCCGGGGCTGCTGGCCTTGATCTTACCCGCGCCGAGGGCGACATGCTGTTTCCCGGCACCACCGCTGTGCTGAACCAGGACGCCGCCGATGTCGAAACGTTGAACATCCGCCAGACGCCCACATTTTTCCTGAATGGCAAGCGGTTGGAAAGCTTCAGTGCCGACACTCTGGTTGCCGACATTCGGCTGGCTGTGGAACAAGCAGGCTGATTGCAATCACAAACGCTAATGGAGACTGCCGTCTATGAGGCTTCGACATATTCAGATCGGACTTTGGATCATGGCCGGGCTTGCGGCCCTAGCCTACGGTGCCTTGGTGCTGCGGCCCCAAATGAACGCGCAAACCCAAGAAGCCACGTTTCGGCCTGCATTTTCTCTGGCCGATAGCGCAGGCCAGCTTCGCGCAACAGACGAATTCGCGGGTAAGTTCCAACTCGTGTTTTTTGGCTTCACCAACTGCCCCGATGTCTGTCCGACCACGCTGTCCGAGGTAGCACAGGTGATGGACTATCTGGGCGATGCTGCGGCAAAGGTGCAACCCATCTTCATCTCGATTGATCCCGAACGTGACCGCAAGCTGGGCATCGACGCCTTCACCCAGGCTTTTCACCCCACAATTCTGGGGCTAACGGGTGATGCAGAGGCCACGCGGGCAGCAGCGGAGAGTTTCAAGACATTCTTTGAGCGCGAGAACGCGCCAGATGCTACCGATGGCTACACCATGTCGCATAGTGCAGCCCTTTACCTTATCGGCCCGAAGGGTGATTGGTTGCGCCAATTCGACTATGGCACCCCTGCCGATGCCATTCTTTCCGATCTGAAATCGAGGTTCTGACACATGAAAAATCTCCTTCCTGCAATGGCATTTTTGTTGGCGGCCCCAATGGCGCAAGCCTGTGAAACCTTTACGAGCGGCGATATCATCGTCCAACAGGCTTGGTCCCGTGCCTCTATCGGAACGGGGCGCCCGGCGGTTTTGTATCTGGAGATCACCAACAGCGGCGCGATGGATGACGCCCTGCTTGGCCTCACGACACCGGCGGCCAGCATGCCGATGCTGCATGAAACCACTGTCACAGATGGTGTCGCCGCGATGCCCCATGCTGCATCAATTCCCGTTCCAGCAGGCCAAACTGTGGCTCTGTCGCCGGGAGGATTTCACGGGATGCTCATGGGCCTGACCGCACCGCTAGTCGAAGGCGAAAAATTTCCTATCACTCTAACCTTCGAGAAGGCAGGTGCGCTTGACGTCAGTGTTGATATTTTGTCGATGCGGGCACAGGAGGCTGCGTGCGTCGACGCCAAGTAATCCTCTCGCTTGCCGGAGTGGCAGGGGCTGCGGCTTTCATGTTGGGATTGGGGGCATGGAAAGCGCGTAACCGCGCCGTTCCCAACGCACTGCTACCATTGCCCTTAACGAAAATGGACTGGCGTCTGACCAATCACCTAGGGCAAGAGGTCACCGTCGCAGAATGGCGGGGACGCCCTGCCATGGTGTTTTTTGGCTTTACCTATTGCCCCGATGTTTGCCCAACCACGCTGCTTGATATCGCTGACTGGTTGGAAGCGCTTGGCTCAGACGCCGACAGGCTGACGGTCGCCCTGATCACAGTCGACCCGGAGCGTGACACACCGGATGTGCTGGCGGATTACATATCTAATTTCGACCCGCGGATCATAGGCCTTACCGGCAGCATGGGCGAGACAGCTCGCGCGGCCACTGATTTTCGCGTCAGCTTTGATAAGGTGCCTACCGGGGACAGCGACTACACCATGAACCACACTGCGGGCGTTTTCCTGTTCTATGCCAACGGGCGATTTGCCAGCATCATTGACTTCCACGAGGATCGGCGTTTCGCTGTTCCAAAACTACGCCGCATTCTTGCCTGAGGAGAAGCTCACCATGTCTTTTGCCACCTTAACACGCCGCCACCTGATGTTGATCGCCGGAGCTTCAGCCATCGCCCGGCCGGCCCTTGCAGCAGATCCTGCCATTCATGTCGTCAAGGATCGAAACTGTGGATGCTGTTCGGCTTGGGTCGATGTTCTGCAGACCGAAGGTTTTGCGGTTACCACGGAGGACAGCCTTGGAACATTGCTGATGCGCTACAAATCGGACAACGGTATCCCGCAAGACATGATCTCATGCCACACTGGTCGGATTGATCAGTATATGCTTGAAGGCCATGTGCCACCGTCTGATATCCGCCGCCTTCTGGTCGAGCGCCCCGATGCTATAGGTTTGGCCGTGCCTGGCATGCCCTACGGCTCACCGGGAATGGGGCCGGATAACGAGCGCGAAGCATACGATGTGTTTCTGATCCGGCGCGATGGCACGACCGAAGTCTTCTCGCGCTATGAGGCTGCGTGAACGAACGCCATGCGTTCTTGAAATGGCCTTGTGGGTGCTGCCACCATCATGAAATTCGGCACAAAAGCTCAACGAATTGTGTATTGTCGTCGTTCTACATTTACTTCATATCAATTTGGTGTGGATAAAGATGCGCCTTTTTCTAGTTGGATTGCTGGTCGGCGCTTTTTTGGTGCAGACCAGCCTGAGTCATGTTTCAACCGCAAGTGCAGCGGTCATGATGACCATGCAGGATGATTGCTGCCCAATTGATTGCCCAGATTTGCCGGAATGTGATGCCGCGTGCGTGTCCACGATGCAATGCCGTGCGGTGTCATCGGTTCAAAGCAAGAAACTGGCCGTCTTGGAGTTTTTTCCAACTTCGAAGATTGCGGTCTTTTTGACTGTTGGGCTAACGGATAGTCTTCAGTACATGGACAACGGCCTGCGAAGACCACCGAAGGCATGAAGGGTGGGGTGCTTCGCGCACCCCAAAGCTGCACGTTGATCTGGGGTAGGTTCCTTTCGGGGATACACTCCAAGTTTCGGCGCCCCCTTTGTCCAAATTTACAGGTCTGTCATGCTCCATTTATTGCCCCGCTTTCTTGCGGCCCTTGTGGTTGCGGCCCAATTTTCTGTGCCGATGGCGCAGGCGGCCGCGTCTGATTATTCCCTTGTCCTTGCGCAAACCACATATCCGTTCGGCAACGGAGCAATTCTGGATGTGGCCCTGATCGACACCCGCACCAACACGCCAGTCGACGGGGCCATCCTTTTTGCGACGCGGATGGATATGGAACCGGACGGCATGGAGACTATGACGACGCCCATAGTGGCATTGCCCACCGAAAAACCCGGCCACTACCGCTTTTCCACCGATCTGACGATGGACGGCAACTGGCGCTTTTCAGTTGCGGCAAAAGTGCAGGGCGAGGCGGAGACGGTGCAGGCGCAGATTGTGATCGAGGTGTTGCCATGACTTTGGTTGGAAAGCTGATTCTGATCGGTGCCGTCGGCGGTCTGGCCGGATGGGCGGGCCTTGCGGCGGGGGGCAAAGGCTTGACACCAGCGATGCTGGCGGACGCCGCACAGGTGCAGGTGGCGATGTGGACCGGGCAGGATCCCAAAGCGATGCCAGCGGCGGCCAAAGTGGCGGCTGGCCCTGTCATCTACTACCGCCATCCCGATGGATTGGCCGAATGGTCTGCCACGCCGACCGACACCCTCAATGGCCGGGCGTTCTTGCCCGTGCTGGCAAGCGAAGATGTGTCATTCGATCCGACCGCAGCCCCTCTTGCCGCGGCCGACGGCGCACCGCGCAAGATCCTTTATTATCGTCACCCGATGGGCCTGCCCGATACCTCGCCGGTGCCAAAGCTCGATTCGATGGGAATGGATTACCTTCCCGTCTTTGCAGATGAGGCCAGCGATGCAGGCTCGGTGACTGTCTCGCCGGGCAAGTTGCAACGCACCGGCGTGCGCACGGCCCTTGCTGTGCTGGAACCCATGGCAGCTACGATCCGCGCACCGGGTATTGTCGCTTTGGATGACCGGCGTGTCAGTGTCATCTCCTTGCGCACCGATGCGTTTATCGAAACGGTCGAGGATGTGACGACCGGATCAACCGTCGTGGCGGGTGCGCTGTTGGCGACGCTGTATTCGCCCGAAGTTGCAGCAGCGGCGGCGCTTTATGTCTCGGACCTGCGCAACGGGGTGGAACGCACCGAGGGCAGCCGCCAAAGGCTGGCCAATCTGGGCGTTCCGGCGCTGGTTATCGACAAGATTGCCGCCGAAAAAAAAGCCCCTGTCAACATCGCCCTGATGGCGCCGCGATCGGGCGTCGTGCTGGACCGGATGGCGGTTGAGGGCATGATGTCATCTGCAGGCGAAACCTTATTTCGGATCGCAGACACTTCGGTCGTCTGGGTGATGGCCGATGTGCCCGAGAGCGCGCTGACGGGCCTTTCGCGTGACAACACCGCTATGATCGCCTTTCCCGGCCTGCCGGGCGAAACCTTCAGCGGTGTGATCAACGAAATTTATCCGCAGGTTGACATGCAGACCCGCACTGCGCGCGTCCGCATCGACCTTGCCAACCCTGAGGGGCGCTTGCTGGTCAACATGTTTGCCGATGTCACGCTGGCGACGGGCGACGATGTGCCGGTGGTACAAGTGCCACAGACAGCGGTGATTGATACCGGCGACCGCCAGGTTGTTATCCGCGATCTGGGCGAGGGCAAGTTTGCACCGCAAGATGTGGTCTTGGGACGGCAAGGTGCCGGAATGGTAGAAATTCGCGAAGGTATTGCCGCAGGAGACCGCATCGTCACCACGGCCACCTTCCTGATCGACGCGGAAAGCAACCTGAACGCAGCTCTTGCGGCGCTGCTGACCCCGGAGGCAAGCGAATGATCGCGCGTATCATCACATGGTCGGCCCGCAATCTGGTGCTCGTGTTCTTTGCCACCGCCTTGATTATCGCGGCCGGGATCTGGTCGCTGCGCACGCTGCCAATCGACGCCATACCCGATCTGTCGGACGTGCAGGTGATCGTGCTGACCGACTATCCGGGTCAGGCCCCGCAAGTGGTCGAAGATCAGGTGACCTATCCGCTAACCTCGGCCATGCTGACTGTGCCACGATCACGGGTGGTGCGGGGGTTTTCATTCTTTGGTATCTCGTTCGTTTACATCATTTTCGAGGACGGCGTTGACCCCTATTGGGCACGATCCCGCGTTTTGGAATACCTCAACGCCGCTGCGGCCCGCCTGCCTGACGGGGTAACGCCCGCTCTTGGCCCCGATGCCACGGGTGTGGGCTGGGTCTACCAATATGCAATCACAGGCGAAAACTTGTCACTGGCAGAATTGCGATCCTTGCAAGATTGGGTCGTGCGCTTTGGCGTAAGTCGGGCCGAAGGCGTTTCCGAGGTTGCGAGCGTTGGTGGTTTCGTTAAGCAATACTCGGTGACAGTCGATCCCGTGCGGATGCGGGCGCAAGGAATTACGTTGTCCGACATCGGCACGGCTATTTCTGAAAGCAATATGGATACCGGCGGGCGCACGGTAGAGCTGGCCGAATTCGAATTCATGGTGCGGGGCCGCGGTTATCTTTCGGGAACCGAAGATATTGGCAACATCACCCTGCGTAGCATCGGCGGCGTGCCTATCAGCCTAAAAGACGTAGCACGGGTCGAAATCGTTCCGAATGAACGCCGCGGCATCGCCGAGTTGAACGGCGAGGGTGAGGTGGCCAGTGGCATCGTGCTGCAACGGGTAGGGGCCAATGCGCTGGATGTGATCGAGAACGCCAAGGCCGAGCTGGACGTGGTCGCCCAAAGCCTGCCTGAAGGCGTAGAGATCGTACCGGTCTATGACCGTTCAAACTTGATCCTGTCGGCGATCCAGACGCTGAAGACGACGCTGCTGGAAGAGAGCCTGGTCGTCGCGTTCGTGACCATCTTGTTTTTGCTTCATTTTCGCTCTGCCTTGGTGGCGATCATCATGCTGCCGGTTGGGTTGCTGATGGCCTTTACCGCGATGAAATTCCTCGGGATCGGCGCGAATATAATGAGCCTTGGCGGCATCGCCATCGCCATCGGCGCGATGATCGACGCTGCCATCGTGATGATCGAAAACGCGCATAAACACTTGGAACGCGCCGCCCCCGACAAGCCCCGCACCGAGGTGTTGATCGAGGCGGCTACCGAAGTTGGTCCTGCGCTTTTCTTCAGCCTTTTGATCATCACCGTGTCGTTCTTGCCAATCTTTTCGCTGGAAGGCCAAGAAGGCCGCATGTTCGGCCCGCTTGCCTATACCAAGACGTTTGCTATGGCTTCGGCAGCATTCCTGTCGGTTACGCTGGTGCCAGCGTTGATGGTGGTGTTCGTGCGGGGCCGGATCATCCCGGAACACAAAAACCCTGTAAACCGGGCCTTGATCGCGGTTTACCGTCCGGTGATTCAGGCTGTTCTGAAGGCTAAAAGCCTAACGATTATCGTGGCACTTGCTGCGCTGGTTGGCACCATCTGGCCTGCGCGCCAGCTAGGGTCAGAATTCATGCCGGTGCTAAATGAGGGCACGCTGATGTATATGCCGACCACTTTGCCGGGGCTATCGGTCACAAAAGCGGCCGAATTGATGCAGACGCAAGACCGCATTATCAAGACCTTCCCTGAGGTGCTAACGGTCTTCGGCAAGGCAGGCCGCGCTTTGACTGCCACCGACCCCGCACCGACAGAAATGTTCGAAACCATTATTCAACTGCGCCCTGAGGCCGAATGGCGCCCCGGTGTCACCACCGAAAGCCTGCGGCAAGAAATGGACGCGGCACTGCAATTTCCCGGCGTGTCGAATGCGTGGACCATGCCAATCCGCGCGCGCATCGACATGCTGTCCACTGGTATCCGCACCCCTGTGGGCATCAAGGTCTATGGCACCAGTCTGACCGAGATGGAAAAGGTCGCGCGCGAGGTCGAGGCTGTGCTGCGCACGGTTCCCGGCACCACCAGCGCCTATGCCGAACGGGTGATCGGCGGTTACTACCTTGATATCACCCCTGACCGCGCCGCTCTTGGTCGATACGGCTTGTCTGTGCAGGACGTGCAGGACGTGATCGGCATGGCACTCGGGGCCCAAGCAATCACCCAAACGGTCGAGGGGCGCGAGCGGTATGATGTCGCCGTCCGCTATCCGGCGGCCTTGCGGTCGGACCCAGAAGCGATCGGGCGCGAGGTTCAGGTGGCGCTGCCCGGCGGTGGCACCATACCCTTGGGCGATGTGGCAAAAATTGAGCGCACACGTGGGGCCACCTCGATCCGCACCGAAAATGGGCAGTTGGCGGTCTATATCTTCGTTGATATTGCGGGTCGTGATCTGGGCGGCTTTGTTGCAGAGGCGCAGGCGGCGGTGGCGGCATCTGTAACCCTGCCGCAGGGATATTCTCTGGGCTGGAGCGGGCAGTTCGAATACCTCGAACGCGCCAAAGAACGACTTGCCATTGTGGTGCCGCTGACGCTGGCGCTGATCTTTTTGCTCCTCTTCCTCAACTTCCGCCGCCTGACGGAAACCCTGATCGTTATGCTGTCACTACCCTTTGCGCTGGTCGGAGGCATCTGGCTGATGTGGTTCATGGGCTTCAATATGTCGGTTGCGGTGGCAGTAGGCTTTATCGCGCTGGCTGGCGTGGCGGCAGAGACCGGGGTGATTATGTTGATATACCTCGATCAGGCACTGACCGAGGCACGCGAACGGTGCAAAGGCCGCGATTTGACCCGCGACGAGCTATACGCCGCAATCATGGTGGGCGCGGTGGACCGGGTCCGTCCCAAGATGATGACAGTAGTGGCGATAATGGCGGGTCTGATGCCAATCCTCTGGGCGCATGGCACAGGATCGGAAATCATGCAGCGTATTGCCGTGCCGATGATCGGCGGGATGGTATCGTCAACCTTGCTTACCCTGATTGTCATTCCCGCCGTCTATGGCATCATCAAAGGCTGGGGTCTGAAAAGAACGGGCGCGGCGTCAGATTTTCCGTTTGAGCAGGCTGCCCGGTAGGTGCTGTCGCGTAACCCGCGCAGTTCCACAGTTCTCAACGTCAATCTCAAAGCCTTGCGGTCACTTTTGGCGACCCTTGGCGGCGGTCAGGCCGGGCTGAATGGGGTCTGATGCCGGAGAGTGCAAAATCCTACGCTAAGCGGTGAGAACCCGTTTCCCATAATCGCGCAGATTGCCGTTCGGGTCGACATATCGGTAGAGTGTTACCGGTTT
>NZ_JBGQOQ010000029.1:0-40245 GCF_052119765.1 Pseudorhodobacter sp. W20_MBD10_FR17
AAATGATCTACGATATCGCGGTATCTTCCAGAAATCACGTAATAATCATGTGCTGAAATGGTGAAGAAAATGCGACAATGCCCTTGATGCGATTGCCGGAGGTTTCGGGGCGCGGCATGGTGACCGTGATGCCAGCCCTGTCGCAGGCGACAATCTCGACACCACTGAAATACCCCTTGTCGGCCAGAGCATGCAACTCATCGCGTCCAAGCGCCTCCTTGGCCGCCATGGCCATCGGGCTGAGTTGACCACGGTCAAACCCCTTGTTGCTGACGTCATGGGTGACGATGATATGGGTCTCGGTGTCCACAGCACATTGCGCATTATAGCCCACGAGTCCGCTGTTGCGTGCGCTGGTGGCCATGGCACGCGCATCCGGGTCGGTCAGGGAAATCTGGCCATCGGGCGCATCGGCCAAGGCCTTGTCCATCGCCTTTAGCTTCTCGATTTCCTTCGTCAATCGCCCATATCGCTCCGCCAGATGCGCGACCTTCCTGGCCCGCGCTTCTCCTTCTTCCTGCCGGTCGATGCGCACCAACTCGTTGATGTAACGTTCGACATCGGCTTCCAGATGCGCAAGGCGACTGGCGATCTTGCCCTTGGTGAAGTTCTTGTCGCGGTTATTCACCGCCTTGAACTTGCTTCCATCAATGGCCACGCAGTCGCCCTTCAGCGTGCCGATCCAGCGGCACAGTTCCACGAATTGTGCGCAGGTCTTGCGGATGGCAGCGCCGGTATCACGCCGGAAATCCGCGATGGTCTTGTGATCCGGCACCAGCCGCCCGAGCAACCACATCACCTCGACATTGCGCCCAGCCTCGCGCTCCAACCTGCGGCTGGATGGGACCCGGTTCAGATAACCATAGATGAACAGCTTCAGCAGAACGGACGGATGGTAGCCCGGCCGCCCGGTCCGCGCATGCGCCGCGCGCGCAAAGCCAAGCTCCGCCAGATCAAGCTGATCGACAAACAGGTCCACCACCCGAACCAGATGATCCTCGCCGATCCAATCCTCAAGACGCTCCAGAAACAGCGTCACCTGATCGCGATCAACGCCTTCAATGAACCTCGACATAAATGCACTCCTGTATCGCAGGAAGCATACCACATGTTGGGGTTTTCACACAGCCTCGGCCCATTGCAGACATTTGCTCCTGCAGACGCCGCAAAAGACTTGATCGGGTCAGTGGACATCCAATCGGCTGAGTTGAATTTCCGTGACGCTGAAATCCTGCGCATGACTGTCACTGTGGCGTGGCAGGATCTATTTTGGTATGGGTCGGCGCTGCGGGATGGCAGCGCCGACTGACGTTAGAGACTGCCGTTGGCCATCTCTGCTGCGATGTGATCTGCCTGACGGATCGCTAGAGCAACAATCGTCAGTGTCGGATTTTCAGCAGCACCGCTGGCAAATTGCGACCCGTCCGAGATAAAAAGGTTCGTAATATCATGGGTCTGACCCCATTTATTGACAACGCCATCCCGCGGGTTTTCTGACATCCGGTTGGTACCAAGGTTGTGGGTCGACGGATAGGGCGGTGTCGGGAATACGCGCGTTGCACCCACGGCCTTATAGATGTCCTGGCCGCGCTGATAGGCATGGTTTCGCATCGCCACATCATTAGGATGGTCCGAGAAGTTGACGTTTGGCGAAGGCAGGCCAAACTGGTCGGGCTGATCCTTGTTGACCGTGACGCGGTTGGTTTCCTGCGGCATATCCTCGCCCACGATCCACATGCCGGCCATGTTTTCATAGCTGTCTAGCGCAGTCGTGAATTCCCGACCCCATTTGCCGGGGTCAAGGAAAGCTGCCATGAAGGGCAGACCCAAGGACAGCGTTTCCAACTCGTAACCGCCGACAAAACCTCGCGACGGGTCAAGATGGGCTTCATCCTGAACAATGCCCGCCATCGTCGTGCCACGCCACATCTTCACTGGCTTGTCGAACACACCGTAGACCGATCCAGTGACGTGTCGCATGTAGTTGCGGCCGACCTGACCCGAGGAATTGGCGAGACCATCTGGGAACATCTCAGAGGCAGAATTGAGCAAGAGCCGCGGACTTTCAATGGAATTGCCCGCCACGCAGACGATGCGCGCCGCTTGGGTCTGTGACACGCCTTCTGCATCAAAGTAGGTTACGCTGGTCACTTTGCCATCGGAATCATGATTGATCTTTGCGACGTGGCAGCGCTCACGCACTTCCAGATTGCCTGTCGCTTCGCCGTCCGGAATTTCAGTATAGGCGGTTGACCATTTCGCGCCCCATTTGCAGCCTTGAAAACAGAAACCGGTCTGTTGGCACGACGTCCGATTGCCGGAATCATCCGACTGGATCGCCATGCGCCCGGTGTGGACCATGGTATAACCCACCGCTGTTGCGCCTTTTTCAAGCACCTTATAGTTGTTGTTGCCTGGCAAGCCGGGGCGGTTTCCAGTACGAGTCACCCCCATCTTTTCCTCGGCCAGATCATACCAAGGCGCCATTTCGGCCCCATCGATCGGCCAATCGATCAGATTGGCTCCATCGACCCGACCGTAATTGGTCAGCGGTTTCCACTCGTGATCCTGGAACCGCAGGGAAGCTCCGGCCCAATGTGTCGTGGTGCCGCCGACTGCCTTGACGATCCACGCGGGCAAGCCCGAAAAATCATGCGCGACGCGCCAGTCGCCGCTGGTGGTGCGCTTGTCCAGCCAAGCAAGCTGGCCGAAGCTTTCCCATTCATCATTGATATAATCTTCGGGCAAATAGCGCCCACCTGCCTCGAGTGAGACTACTTTGATGCCTTTTTGTGCCAACTCGTTGGCAAGCGTGCCGCCGCCTGCGCCGGTGCCAATGATGACAACGACCGAGGCGTCCGTCAGATCGTATTTCGCTACCATGACCGTTCCTCCTCAGATCCAGTTGATGTCGTTAAAGCCGCGATCGATGTAACCGCCCTCCGAGAAGCTTTCGCCCTCATAACCAAATATCGGCCAGATCGCTTTTTGGTTATAAAGTCCGGTGACCAGACCGCCGCGAATCTTCTGGAAAAAGGCACTTTTTTCCATCCCGCGCAGAATCGCCACGCGGTCGTCTTCCCATCCGGCGGCCAAGTAATTTGCAAAGCCCTTGCCTTGCGCCGCCGAGTTCAATGCCGCAATGCCAGCTTCGATATCATCGGCAGCTTCGGCGGTGTCATAGCCTTTGACGGCTGTAACATAGTATTCGTCGCCAACCTTGTCGTGCGGGTAGATGTCGCGCGCCATCTGCACAAGCGTTGCGAAGGTTGCGGGTGCCAGTGCCGTGGTCTCGGTTGCCCAAGCCGCATCAGGCGCTGCTAGGAACCCTGCTCCGACGACAAACGAGGCGCCTGCCGCTGTTGCGCGCGACAAGAGCTGACGCCGTGTCAGCCCCTTGGGGATTGCAGTATCGATCATTGTCTTTCCTCCCTTGGTCATCATTTGAAACGCCCGGAGCGTCCAAGTACCTCAATCTGGTAGCCGTCCGGATCGGCCACGAAAAAGAAACGCGCGATAAGTTCACCGTCTGGTTTGAATTCGACTAGGTTTCGAGGTGCCAGCCCCTCGGCCTCGAAACGCGCGTGCTCTGCATCAAGATCATCGACCGAAACGGCCAGATGCCCGTATCCATCGCCAAGCTCATAAGGAGCGGTGCGGTCCTTGTTGATCGTCAACTCAAGCTCGAACGCGCTTTCGGCGTTGCTTAGGTAGACAAGCGTGAATGTTGTAAAATCCAGACGGTCCGCTACCGAAAGCCCAAATGCCTTTTTATAAAAAGCAATCGAGCGTTCTTCGTCGCGCACGCGTATCATTGAATGTATGTTTTTTGCCAAAGCCTCAGCTCCCTTCCGCTTAGTTCGAAAAAGCTAGGGTGGCGGCCCGCGGGGCAGGTAGTATGGACCTACTACCCTCGAAAATTCTTTCGTGACTAGCTTGAAGTGGCTATTCCGCCGCTATGCCCACTGATCGCTGAACTGGGGGGATTTCCATGAATTTCAGGCAGGCACAGCGCAGCAACGAGGTAAAATTCTCGGGCTCGCCACGCAGTTCCAGCACTTCTGTATGCAGCTTCGAAATAAAGGCAGGTGTTGTTGTGTCTGAATTTAATGAAATAATATCAAGCACTTGCCAAAAATAGTTTTCAAGCCGGATGCTGGTACTTTGCCCATTAAGGCGCAGCCTGCGGGTCGTGCTTGCATAGAGATGTGGGTCTTGACCGGAAAATACTTGGCACATTGAATCCCCCCCTTTGGCGTGGTTCTTGCTAGATTTTGACCGAATTATTCTTCAAAAGTTCCTGCTCCGTAAGATGAAACTCGTATACGAAATACGAAAAGGAGTCTAGATGGCGGTGACGAGGATTAAATTTATGGACACGAAAGGTCGACAAGGACTGTTTAGATGGACGCAGTAAAACCAAAGCGATCTCTGGTTGAAGAGACCTATAATATTCTTGTGGATGCCATCTGTACGGGTGAGTTGGCATCGGGCGAACGGCTCCATCAAGATGAAATCGCGGCGCGGCTCAATGTCTCGCGTCAGCCAGTCAACAGCGCCATCTCGATCCTGCGCGCAAACGGGCTTGTTGAAGATACAGGCCGACGCAGTGTGATTGTGACCAAGTTTGATCCAAACCTGTTCAGAGGGATCTATGAATATCGCAGGGTCATCGAGCCCTTTGCAGTCCGGCTTGCAGGGCGATCTCTGAATGACCGTCACCTTCGACAGGCCAACCGCGTGTTAAAGGCGGGACGACTGGCGATAGAGGGTGGCAAGCTGTCAGAATTGTTGCGCGCCGACGCCCTGTTTCACGAGATGATCTACAGTTGGAGCGGCAATCAGGTCGTAGAGACATCGATGAGAACCAATTGGCATCACATTCGCCGCTCCATGGCCGAAGTTCTGCGTGATATCACTGATGTGATGCCTGTTTGGGCAGAGCATAATGAGATTGTCGAAAAGCTATTTGCGGGCCAAACCGAAGAGGCCGCACAGATCATGGAAAATCATATCGAACATGCTTACCGTGCCATTATTGGTTCATTCGTCGTTTTACAAAAATAGAGAGGCAGCGATCGAGAAAACGTCAGGGACTCAGATTTAGCAGATGAAAGTGGGAACGTCTGCTTCCCGCCCAATGTGTCGAGCGTTACTCACGGCCCTAATACCTACTGACCAAATCCGTACCGCCATGGGCGTTGTTGCATAAGTCGGCTTTAAGACGCGACTTCCCCTTTCCCCTTTTGGGTCAGGCAACGCGTTCAATCTCGGCGGTGCCGAGTACATTGAAGCGGTTCATGAGTGCCACACGGATATGGACTTCAGCAGCTTGGCGGTCGGGGTCTCGTGACGCGATCCTCTCACCGAATGCTTTGAGACATCGCATCCTGGCCTCGATACGACTTCGGACGTGATAGCCGGACCAGCGTTTCCAAATGGCACTGCCCAGGCGTTGGGTCGCCCTGAGTATGTCGTTGCGGGCTTGGGCGGAGGGGCAATCCTCTTTCCAGCGACGGCCATTCTTACGAATGGGGATGACTGCTGTGCCGCCGCGATCAAGGATCGCGGTGTGACAACGGAGGGTGTCGAAGGCGCCATCACCGATCACTCTGCCGATCTGTTCATCGGGAGCCGTGTTACACGAGACAGTTGCGGGCCGGAACGCGCGCTACCGGAGACGGATTTCAGGTGGTGCGTTCAAAACAGGGGCTGCCGAGTCCGGTCATCCGGTTCAAAACACGGACGCCAATCCTGGCTTCGGTTTTCTGATTTTCGAACTTCCGCGCCTTCAGCTTTGGTCCAATAACGGTCTTCCAACGACCCATTTGTGTCTCACCGCGGGGCATTGCCAAGTTGTTTTGCAATAGGTTTGAAAGGTCTTGGCTGCATATATCAAGCAGCCATCTGAGCGGCATAATCTGTCCAGAGACAGAAAGCATCTGCCCGGGCGTGGCGATAGGAGATAGCGGTCAGTTTGTAGCGTCGAGGGCGGAAGATGGTGTTGATCTGTTCATGTGCGGCTAAGAAACGTTGTGCCTGTCTGGGTGACTTAAACCGGCCCATGATCTTTTCTCTTCGTCGCGTTGGCCTATGACTGCCCTCAATCCTGTTGTTGAGGCCCTTGTGGGCCCGGTGGTCAGCCTCCGGCGCTTGATGGGCAATCGGCTTGATGTAGCTGCGCAGTTTGTCTGTAACGACCACCCTTGGTTGGCCGAATTGCGCGATCAGCCTTGCCATGAAGCGCTTGGCAGCTTTGGCATTCCGACGCGTCTGCACGAGAATATCAAGCGTATCGCCGTTGGCATCAACCGCCCGCCAGAGCCAGTGCTTCACCCCATTTATCGGGATCACAACCTCGTCCAGATGCCATTTGTCATTTGGGCGGGGACGATCCCGCCGGATGCAGGCGGCAAAATGGGCTCCAAAACGGTTGACCCAAAGACGGATCGTTTCACGGCTTACTATCACGCGTCGTTCGGCAAGCAGATCCTCGACATCCGCCGTGCTCAGAGCAAACCTGTGATACGCCCAGACCGCATAAGCAACAATCTCGCGGGGGAAACGGAAGCCTTTCAGGCGCGGCAGAGAGGTGGGTAGCTTCATCCTCAGCTTTTAGCAAAGTCATGCCGCGCAAACAACTTGGCAATGCCATGGCAACCCATTACAGCGGCATATTTGATGCGCATGATTGACGCGCATCCGTTATGGGCGTAATCTGGTCGAAGTAAGGAGGCCGAGCATGCAAACTCAACCCAGAAAGTCTACCAACCTGTCGCTCGACGGTGCGTTGTTGTCCGAGGCGAAGTCTTTGAAGGTGAACCTGTCGCGCGCAGCGGAGGAAGGCGTTCGGCGCGCTGTGGCTCAAGTGCGTACCGAACACTGGCGCGCTGAAAATGCCTCTGCTCTAGAAAGCTCAAACAGATATGTCGAAGACCACGGCCTTCCGCTTGAACGTTTCCGGCAGTTCTGATGGCAAGATATGATGTCTTCCGCAACCCAGACGGTCGAGGCTTTCTCTTGGACGTTCAATCCGATCTTTTGGCCGATCTGAACACCCGGGTCGTTGTGCCGCTGATGTCCCAGGGCAGTGCCCCCAAGCCTGCCAAGCGGCTGAATCCGCAGTTTGAACTTGCGGGAAAGCCATATGTTATGGTCACGCAGTTCATATCGGCGGTACCACTATCCATTTTGAAGACGCCGGAGGCAAACCTCAGCGCGCAGTTTTCAGAAATCACAGTCGCCATCGATATGCTAACGCAAGGGTTCTGACCGGAGACAGACTGCCATTAATACCACAACATTACATAACCTTTATTATACGCTATTTAGGATGGCTTAAACTATGCGCGACACTGTTAAAAAAATACCCGCCTTGCTTAAATAAAGCTGATGTGCGACAACCCCTCCATGGTCAACGCAATCCCAAATACCCGTCTCGGGCGTTATGTTGAAACCGCAGTTGGTGGTGAGATCGTCCGCGCGTTCGTGCCACCTGCGCTTCCACCTAGCCCACCCATCAACGTCCTGCCACTGCTGACAAAACTCAGCGCTGCCGAACGGGCCTTGGGCCGGCTGGACGGGATCACCATGCTGCTGCCGCGACATGACCTCTTCCTTTACATGTATGTGCGCAAAGAAGCCGTTCTGTCCTCGCAAATCGAAGGCACACAATCTACCCTGACCGACCTCTTGCGGTTTGAGGCGGCCGCGGAGGCAGGCCAGCCATTCGACGATGTCCGAGAAGTTTCAAACTACGTCGACGCGATGATGTATGGTCTGGGCCGGCTGGACGAGCTCCCGCTTTCCCTGCGCCTAATACGTGAAATGCATGCACGTTTGATGGACGGTAACCGTGGCGGCGACAAGAACCCAGGTGAGTTCCGGCGCAGCCAGAACTGGATCGGTGGCACTCGGCCCGGCAATGCCATGTTCGTTCCCGCCCCGCCAAACGAAATTGACCCGTGCCTATCTGACCTTGAGGCGTTTATTCACGAAGAAACGTCCGGGTTGCCACCCCTGATCAAGGCAGGGTTGCTGCACGTCCAGTTTGAAACCATCCACCCGTTTCTGGATGGCAATGGCCGTATCGGCCGTCTGTTGATCACGCTTTATCTTTGCACAAAGGGATCGCTGCAGGCCCCCCTTTTGTACCTCAGTCTTTTCTTGAAATCGCACCGGTCGGTGTATTATGCGCTCCTACAATCCGTGCGTGAAACCGGTGGCTGGGAAGGTTGGCTTGCCTTTTTCTTGGAAGGTGTGGCCGAGACGGCCAACCAAGCTTTCGACGCGGCGACCCAGATTGTTGAGCTGTTCAAGGCTGATAGAGACCGTATCACAGCAGACAGTGATCGTGCAGGGTCTTCTTTGCGGGTCCATGACTGGCTACAGTCGAACCCTTTTGTGACATCAAATGTATTGGTTGAACAGATCGGCCTTTCAGCACCAACCGTAAACGCTGCTCTCGCCGACCTTGAGCGGCTTGGTATTGTGACCGAAATCACGGGCAAACGCCGCAACCGCGTCTTTAGCTATAAGAGCTATTTGGACATTCTAAGCGAGGGTACCGCGCCGCTTTAATCATGCCTATTTCAGACTAGCCGCATTCTGTCCCTACTACGCCCCTAACCAGGCTGAGACTGCACGTGCTGCGATGACCAAATTACTTCAGACTTTCCATCGCATATGACATCACTTTCAGTTCCGGAGATTATAATAGTTAAAGCTGAGCCATGTACTGCGACCCAACCCCTCCATGTAGGCGCTGCCCCAACGACCCAGAAAGAACTTATTATACCAAGACTTACGCCCAATCATGAAAAAAGACTTTTTATTTTGCGCTTCCCAGATTATGCCTAGGCGTGAACTTAGACTGCAGGGAGCGTCACTTTGGTTACTCTGAATGAAATAGGGGCCATTCCGATCTGGGAAACGGATTTGGACGCGCGCCTGACGCCGAATTCAACCCTTTTGGTCAAGTGCATCACCGAACCTTTCCAAAATGGGCAGATCTGGTCGGGCGGTTGGCTGGTCTATATTATGGATACACAAGGTTTAACCTATGTGCTTGCCACGCGCAGCGATAACAAACCCAAGGTTATTCGCCGTGTGAACGGCCTCTTCTCGATAGGGTTTCGTGCAGGCTTGGCTGAGATTGGCATTCCGTCCGTGGTCGGCCACGTCACAAAAATTGCCGTGCCAGACAAATAAAACACCTTTACATATGATTTAGACTTTTATTGTGTGAATTAGTCATTTATTGATCGCTCAAAGGAGCCGTCAATAATGCCGCACACCCCTGCTTCCATAACCATTGCCCAAGTCAAATCTATGGTCGCGAGCGATCATAGTTTTTCTGTACGATATGTGCCGAGTGGCACGAAGGGCGGCAAACCCGCTTTTCGTTGCATCTACACTATCGACGGCGTGGCAATGGAATTGCACAGCACGGTGCCGGGGCTGCCATCACAACCAAAAATCATGGCCGTATGGCCGGGGGTCATCCGTCATCATCTGAGGTTTGGCGGCGGGTCCATTCTTACGTTGGATCTCAGCCATGCTGCGGCCTGATCGCTCTATGACCAAATTCACCTTCTCTGCCGCGATTGCTGTTGCGACGACCTTTGGCATTTGGGCACAGCCAGCTGCTGCGGATGTTATGATGTTCGCCAAAGACGGGAAGATCAAGACAGCGGGCTGGAATTTTCACCGTCAAGCCTCGGGCGCTGAACCCGCCTCAAACGTGGCTGCAAAGCCAATGGCCTCGCCAGGCGCCGGACGCCCGGGTGTGATGCAGGCGATTGCCAATACCGCAAGCCGCCATGCCCGCAATCGCGCCTTAAAATCCGTGGGGCTTTCTGGCGACGCGTGGCACGTGTTGTTTCGGTCTTTGATCCAAGCCGAGAGTGCATTCAACCCGAATGCTCTCAGCCCAAAAGGCGCCATAGGGTTGGGGCAATTGATGCCCGGCACCGCGCGCGCCTTGGGTGTCGATCCGAAAGACAGAGACCAAAATCTTGACGGTGCCGCGCGATATCTGCTCACGCAGCTCGCCGAGTTCGGATCCATCCCCCACGCCTTGGCTGCCTATAACGCTGGACCTCACCGCGTGAAACAATATGGCGGGATCCCGCCCTTTACCGAGACCAAAAACTATGTGGCCCGCATCAACAGCCTGACGGGCGGGTTGGTGCTTGGCCATGCGGCTCCAAAGCATAATGCGACGCCGGCAAAGTCTGGCGCTGTCATTGCTCACAATTAACCCCCCTACAAAGGAAACAACGGAATGCAGCGAAAACATATCATCCGGCTCACAGCCATGATGTTGGCGGTTACTGCCTTGGCGGCACCTGCCGCAGCACAAGACCTCTCGCCCATTCAAAACATGTTGGAAAGCGTTGAAGCCGCCCTCACCGGTCCAATCGGCATTTCCGTGGCGACGCTCGCGGTGATTGGGACTGGCTTTATGTGCATGATGGGCCGCTTGAATTGGGGTTGGTTTGCCTCGGTAATCATTGGCATCGTGCTGATTTTTTCGGCGGGCACCATCGTCTCGGGGTTCGCGTAAAGCTATGGCAGAGCGGTCCCCTCTTTTCCTCGGCCTCACGCGGCCGCCCAAATATCTTGGCCTCCCCGTCGGGTATCTGGCGGTTTTGAGCATGGGGATCGTTCTGCCGTTTATCTGGACAAAATCACTGACCCTTCTTGTCTTGGGCCCGCCTGCCTACGGAGTGATGTGGCTCATCGCAGACAAAGAACCAAAGTTCTTTGAGGTTCTGCGCGTGTCCTACGGCAAGGTCCGTGGCACGAAAAACGCCGCCTATTGGGGAGGCGACAGCTTTGGCCCTTGATGGAACACCCATTGGCCGTGTCGCTCCGGCCCTGATCACCATGGGGGCAGAGGCATTCTTGCGCGAGAGTCTCTTGTCACAGCACATGCCCTATCTCACCTATGTTGATGATCAGGTGATGATGTTGAAACAAGGGGACCTGCTGGCGACCCTTCGCTTTGACGGTGTAAACCCGATGACCACGCCGGATGCGGATCTTGATGCGCTCAAGCGCGCGGTGGCGGCAATCATTGCCCTGATGGGCAGCAGCTTTGGGTTTTATGTTCACCGCACTTCTGTGCCGCAAAGCTTCGATCTCATGCCCATTGATGGGAATGGCTTTGCAGCAGAAATCGACAGGCTTTGGCAGAGACATATCAAGGGGTTGGAGCCAAAGAAGCTGCGCCTCTATCTGACCGTCATCAAACGCCCAAACCTTACGGCGCGCCTGCCCTTTTTGCGTAAATTCGCACAGCGCAGCTATCTAAAAGACCGTCAAGACCGCATTGGCCAATTGAATGAAGTGATGAATTTCTTTGAGGAGGCATTAGCCCCGGCACGACCTGTGCGGCTCGCGCGGCAGAACGGCGAATGGCTAGGGTTTCTCGCGGCTCTAAACTCTGGCAGTTTCGCCCAGATTTCTGAGAGCGCGACCTTCACCACACTTGCCACCCAAGCCAGCAGTTGCCGTGCCATCTTTGATCGTGACAGCGTCATCATTCGCGACGAAATCACGGGCACGGCACGGTTTGGTGCGCTGTTTGCGGTCAAAACCTATCCCGCCGTCACGGACGTATCCATGCTTGATGCGCTCGATCTGCCCATTGATGTGGTGGTGACAAACAGCTTCTCGCCGACACCGAACAACATCATGCTGGAACAAATCCAACGCACAATCCGGCAGATGCGCGCGGCTGATGATGCAGCGGTGTCTTTGCGCGACCAGCTCGCAATCGCGGCAGATGACATGGAATCTGGCCGGATTGCTTTTGGCGAGCATCACCTTTCCATTGCAATCTACGCAAACACCAAAGATCAGCTTGAAAAAGGCGTCGCCCAAGTAAAGCGCATTGCGCAAGAGGCCTCTATTGTCCTCATCCGCGAAAATATGGCGCTGAAAGCCACCTATTTTGCGCAGCACCCCGGCAACTTCTCCTATCGCCCGCGCCATGCGCCCATCTCTACCCTGAACTTTGCAGATTTCGCCGCCTTGCACGGCACCAATGAGGGCCGCGTGCCTAGCCAAAGCCCTTGGGCTGAAAATATCACAACTTTCCCAACAGTCGGGTCAGCCGCCTACCGCTTCAACTTTCATGAGGCAGGGGATCCCAAAAAGGAACCAACAGCAGGCCACGCCATTGTTTTGGGTACGATGGGATCGGGCAAGACTTTTACCACAGCGTTTTTGGCCGCCCAAGCGCGCCGCGTCGGGGCGCGTCTCTTTTTCTTCGACAAAGACCAAGGCTTGGAAATGGCGGTACGCGCTCTTGGCGGTTCGTATAACCAAATCCGCGCGGGTGTGCCGACGGGTCTTAACCCACTGGGCACCGAGACAGATGCACGGGGCCAAGCGTGGTTGTCAGATTGGCTTTCAACCTTGATGTCCCGCCAAGGGCCACTGAACGGCGAACAAGCCCGCCACTTGCAATTGGCCATTCGTCAAAATGCTGAGGCCAACCCCGCGCTGCAACACTTCGCAGGGTTTGAACAACTGTTTCGATCGTTAGATGATGGTGATGAGCTTGAGGGCCGCATCGCGGAGTGGACGCCCGGCGGGCGCTTCGGTTGGGTCTTTGGGACAGATGATGTCACGCGCGACATGAGCGTCAAAGGCGACATCGTTGGGTTTGATATGACCGAGCTCTTGGACATGGAAACCGAGCGCACGGCGGTTCTGTCCTACATTTTCCGCCAGATTGAGCGCGTGATCGAGGACCGCAAGCCGACAATCATCGTGCTGGATGAGGCTTGGAAGCTCCTGAATGATGCCTATTTCGGGGCACGGTTGGAAAACTGGTTGGTCACGCTGCGCAAGCTTAACTGCGTCGTGATCATGATGACGCAACTGCCCTCGCAGTTGGAAAAGTCGCATGTTGGCAAGACCATCGTGGAAACCGTCTCCACACAAATCTTGTTTCCAAACCCAAAAGCGGAAGCTGAGGATTATCGGTTTTTGCGCCTTAATCCAAAAGAGGCCGAACTGCTGGTGCAGCCGGTGTTTGGCTATCGCGCAGCACTTATTCGGTCCGGCGGCGAAAGCGTATTTATCAACGCAGATTTGAGCGCCCTTGGGCCCCTCCTGCCCATTTTGGGCGGTGGGGCCACGGGAGAAAAATTCGCCGGTGAGGACTGGCGCACAAAAGAAAGGTTCTGGAAGAAATGACCCGTATTCTTATGGCTGTACTGGTACTTGGGGCAATGTCGGGTTGCGCGCACTATACCGAGAAGACCTCGCCCTGCTTTGGCCGCAGCGGCAAGCCAATAGCGACCAATGCTGCCTTCATCTCTGACCTACCCCTGATTACCGTCGCGGAACCACTGAACACTTCAAAAGATTGTACGTTTCGCGCAATCGGCATCAGCGCATGAAAGCGCACTTGTTCGCATCTGCTGCATGGTTGATGCTCACCGCCTCTTTGGGCGTGGCTCAAGGAGTGCCGGTGATTGATGGCGCAGGTCTTGCGAAGCAGATCGCAAAACTGGCCGAACAGGCCAAGGATTTCGGCGTTCAAAGAGACAAGGATGCAACCCGCAAAACTATGGCTGAGATTGAAGCAGAACAGCTTGTGACTTTGGAAAAGATGACCGGGGCCATGTCAGGCCCGGGCTTCACTGCGGCAGCGATGGAGAGTGGCGGCCCCCTCGGGGCCAAGACGGTCTATCCAACCGTGGCCTCAGGCCCGGTTGATAGCAGGCTCTTTGGCGACGCACGCGAAACCGTAGAGCGCATGATTGCGCAAGTCGCCGGTGAATATGCCGGGGCGGCATCGGCGGCGGGCCTCACGCCAACGCAGTTTCGGTGCTTGTTTCAAGCATTGATCAAGCAAGAAAGCCGCTTCAATGTGTCGATCAGTAGCCCTGTTGGAGCTTACGGTCTGACCCAGCTTATGCCGGGAACGGCTGGCGATATGGGGGTGGACAGAACAATCCCTCTGCAAAATCTGCGCGGTGGTGCTAAGTACATCACCATCCAATTGCGCAAGTTCGGCAACATCCCCCACGCCCTCGCGGCCTATAACGCAGGGCCGGGGGCCGTCCTGAAATACGGCGGTGTGCCGCCCTATAAAGAGACCCAAGGCTATGTGCGCAACATAACCAAATTTTACAATGAATACTTGGCCCGTGTCGGCGGGGTGGACGCTTTGGGGACCCTCTCGCCGAGCGATGCGACCTTGGCAGAATATTCCAACACATCGGATGCAGCAACCTATTACGGCGCGTCCAGCTTTGCGACCACGCAGCAAGTGATTGAACGGTTGCGCAGCATCATCACTCAAATAGACGCACAACCCAATGTCAAAGCCGCGTTCGAGCTCAATACTTACGCCCGCGCGGAGATTGCCCGGATTTTGACGATGCGCGCGCGCCTTATGGCCGCCAACCAAGTCAGGGAAGCGGCGTTTGCCCAGCATTTGGTCGCTGACCGCTTGGCAGAGCATGATTTCAAAAAAATGGGAGTTCCAGAATAATGAAGCGGTTTTTTCAGACTACGGTCGCTGTTCTTGCCTTGTCCTGCGCCCTACCCGCGCCCTTCAATGCACCTGCCCAGGCGCAAGGTGTGCCAACCATTGATGGCACCTCCTTGGGCCAACTTTTGGCGCAGCTTGAACAAATGGCCAAAGACTTCAACATACAGGTGGAACAAGTCCTCACGCTCAAGACCCAACTCGAAACCCAGATCAGTCAATTGACCAACTTGGATGCGCAGCTGAAATCCTTGATCGATGCCAATGGGCTTGGACAGCTGCTGGCGAGTGTTGAAGATTTCAAGCGGCTCAAAGGCATCATCGAAGAGCCAATTGCCACATTGGAACAAATCAAATCTGGCAACTTCACGGGTGCGTTCAGGGAAAGTGCGGCGGCCGCGAGCCGGGTGAAGGGCGTCTTGGGCGGGGCCGGGTTTTCGCCCGAACGCATGGCGTCATTGTCGTCCTCAGCGGAGCCTGCGGACAAAAACCTCGCGACACAAGCAGGTGCCAGCGCCATGTTGTCGGTTGCCGCTGAAGAGTCTCACAAAGAGGCCGGGCAAAGTCTTGACCGCATTCAAACCATGGTAGGCGAGATCGACAACCAAGACGGGTTGCGGGCGGCCGTGGACCTTAACACGCGGGTCACCGCCGAACTCGGCATCATCATGACGCAAGTCTGGCGCTTGGAAGCGGCGGCTGGAGTGAGTGCAGGTCAGCTTGGCGTGGTGGACGCGGCCACATTGGCCGAAGAACGCAAATTCCGCAAAATGGGGGTCGAAGAATGAACACCCGCAAGCGTATTGGCTTCGCCGTGGCTGTTGGTGGCGCGCTTCTCCTCACGGCAGTTGGTGTCTTTGCCTTCAATGACAAAGAGGCCAGGTCCTTGCACGGTGAAGCCGAAACGAAAGAGCGCGGGTTTGAGACGATGGCAGTTACCCCTGACAATGTGGCTAATTGCGTCGAGCCCAAAGCCCCCGCCGATCTGGGCATCGTGCCTCTCCAGAATGCCTATGCGCAGATTGCGCGCATTATGGCGCTGGAAAAAACCATTGCCATAAAATCCTGCGCCTGCCCTTACGGCTTGGTGAATTGGGACGAGGTGGTTGACGCCGCCCCAGGTTATGAGCGCAACGATGGCGCTGAAATCCGCTTTGACAATGTCAAACTGCGGCTGCGCGCTGATGCGCTGGCAGCCACCCTTAAGACATCCTGTGGCGGCTAGATGGGTGTTATTGCAGACATCTTGGACGTTGTGGATACCGCTGTGGCGGGGGTTGCTCAGTCTGGCTTTGGCCAGATTGCGGCGTCGGTAGGCGGTGTCATTACGGCGGGTTCAATTCTATTGGTCGTGCTTTTGGGCATCAATATCGTTATGCAAATTCGTCCCATGACCATGGGCAGCTTTTTCGCCTTTGGCCTGCGCATCATTCTCGTGGGGATATTTGCGCAATCTTGGGCAAGCTTCGAGGTGATCTATCAGATCATCACCGATGTTCCTGACAGCGCCGGAGCCGCAATCGTCAGCTTGACCGGCGTCAGCACCACAGGTGGGCTTTACGATGCGCTGGACGGCATGGTTGCCCAAGTCACCGCTTACGGCGACACCATAGGCGACAATGCTGGCTGGGTTTTCGGTGCGGTCCTCGGCGTGGTTGTTTGGATTGTCGCCGCAATTTTTGCGGCCATAGCCGCCGGGATCATCGCCTATTCCAAAATTATCCTGACACTCATGGTGGTCTTTGCGCCCATTGCAATCATCTGCTCCTTGTTCAAACCCACCCAAGGCCTCTTTGATGCGTGGTCGCGATCCATCATCGGCTACGCTTTCATGCCAGTGGCAGCCGCCGGGGCGGCGGGCATTGTCATCGCTGTCGCGGGGCAGATTGCCGGATCCTCACCCGATCCAAGCAATGTCGACACGCTTAGCCTGATCTTTCCCTTCATCGTGGTTCTCATTTTGGCGGCGGGCATCATGATGGCCGTGCCAAGCATTGCGATGGGTCTCAGCGGTGCAATCGGAATTGCCTCCAATGCGGCGGGCATGACCGGTCTTGCCAAGTCAGGGCTTGCTGGAACGGGTGCCGGTGCTCTTCGCGGCACAACCGGCCTATCGCCCCGCGCTGCAACTCAAACCGCCAATAGTGGGCTGGAAGCGGTGGGCCGATTTGCCGCCGCTCCGGTCCGGGCAACGCCTGCAAAGCTTTTGGCAGCAACAAACGCCCTTCGCGGCAAGTGAAATTCTGGCTCCCAGTGAGGCGCCCATAGGAGGACTCTCTTTGGCACAACCCATAGACGATTTTGAACGTGATCTCATTGAAGGCCCGCGTCGGCGCGAACGCATCGCTTATGTCTTGGCTGGCATTGGTTTGAGTGTCGGGGTGATCTCCTTACTTGGCGCGGTATCGATCCTTCCCTTAAAGACCGTTGAAACCCATGTTGTGGTCGTCGACAAAACCAGTGGCCAGCTTGACCGAGTGGCGGCGGTGCAAGACCTCTCACTGGCTGAGAATGATGCGATCATCCAAGCCAATCTCGTAACCTATGTGGATCAACGAGAAACCTATGATCTAACAGATAGTGAGCTACGCATAAATGCAGTGCTCGGCCGCTCGGACGGGGACGCTGCGGTAACATTGCGCCGACTGTGGGATTCCACAAACGAAAACTACCCAATCAAAGCCTATGGCCCGGAGGCCAAGGTTGATGTGGTGATCAAATCCGTCAACCAACTCAAAGAAGGCGTGGCGCAGGTACGCTTTGCCAAAACCCTCCGTGTGCCGCGCGATATTCGCTCTGTGACACGCGGCTACGTGGCCACCGTGGGCTTTGAGTTTCGACCGGAAACCAAAAAACTTTTGCAAGAGGTTTGGGGCAACCCTTTGGGCTTTGTCGTGACCACATACCGCGTTGACGCAGAAACGCTGGAGAAGTGACCATGATAAAGCCTACCGCCCTATCGCTTCTTCTGCTGCTCGTTCTAACCGGCCAAGCTCTCGCCGAAGGCGTCCCAAAAGCGGGCCATCGTGACAGCCGGATTAGAAACGCGGCCTATGATCCCGATCAGGTCTTTGTCATCGAGACAAATTTGCGCTTTGCAACGACCATTCACTTTGGTCGCGGTGAGCGCTTTGAGGCGGTAATTGCAGGTGATACCGAGAGTTTTGACATTACCCCTATCTCTGATTTGGGCAATGTCGTCTCAATCAAGCCACATATCGCGAAAGCAGCCACTAATATGACGGTGATCACCAACAAGCGCACATATTCGTTCTTGTTGCGCGAAGGTCATATCCGCGGCGCCAACGGGCAGTTCTTTGAAGTTCGCTTTCGCTACCCAGAAGAGAAAAAGGCCAGGCCAACCCTCCTCGCCAAGAGCTATGAGCCGCCAAAGAATTATGCCTACAAAATCGCTGGAGAGGCGAAGTTCCAACCTTCAACCGTCTACGATGACGGGCGCTATACCTACTTTCAATTCGCGGAAGGCGTTGAACAACCGGCCATATTCAAGGCTGACGAAACAGGCCGTGAGCGCACGGTAAACTGGACACAGCAAGGCGGGGTGGTGCGGGTTTTAGGGGTTAACGGCTTTTGGACGCTGCGGATTGGAGACCGCACGCTTTGCATCACGCGAGACGCGCGCGTTTTAAGCGCGGGGGCTTAGATTATGGCAAATCAAAGCTTGGAAGAACGTTTGGCTGCGATGGACGTTGAACCCAAAGCAAAGCCGAAACCCAGAATTGGTCTTCCGGCAGCAGGTGCGGTGATTGTGGCGGCACTTTCCGTTGGCGCTTACTTTGTAGCAGTAAAACTGCAGGAAAACCCCGATGCGCGGCTCGGAACCTCAGATGCGCAAGAGTTTCAGCAAGGTGGCGGCACTGGCGGGCGACTATCATTTGACGCACCGGCTGCGGATCAGCAAGTTGAGGATGCTCTGATCAGGATTAGCGATCAGCTGCAAGCACCCCCTACCCCGCCCATTGCAACGGCACCCAACGACGCTTTGGCCAAAGAGCTGGCCGAGTTGCGCCGCGCTTTGGCGGAAAGCTCTTTGAACCGTGACAAGGCAATTGCCTCTGCAGTCGGTGAGTTGCGCGGCGCATTTGATGATCAGGTTCAGACGCTCAAAGACCAAGCCTTAAAGGCTGAGAATGAGCTCAAAGGCTTAAAGTCATTGGGCGATACTCGGATCATGTCGCTGGAAGCCCTCCTCGATGCCGAAAAATCTCGCGCGGCTGCGTTGGAGGCCTCCTTGGCGAGCCGCGAGGACGCTGATCTTGAAGTGAAAATGGCGGAACAAGCGGAACGCGACGCGCTGGAATTACTGACCGCACAAGTCAAATCACCCGCTTTGATCTTTGCGAATAGCCAATCTGCTGGATCCGGTGGCGCTGGCGTAAGTGAAAATGCCGTGAGCAATGACGGCCGCGCGCTTTCGTCTGATGAAGCCTTTTTGAAAGACGCTCCCGTCCTGGTCATTCAAGAAGGGCAGCAAATGGAAAACCCCGACCGAACCCTTGCGCAAGGATCGGTTATCCAAGCGGCCCTGCAAGTCGCGATCAACAGCGACCTGCCGGGCAATGTCATCGCCGTAGTATCTGAACCTGTGCCAGCCTTCTCTGGCGACAGTATTCTCGTCCCGCGAGGATCACGGCTTTTTGGGTCTTACAGTGCGGGAATAGACGCGGGCCAAAAACGTATCTTGATCGTTTGGAGCCGCATTCTCACACCAGACGGGGTCTCAATGAATATATCTTCAGTCGGGGGCGACAATTTGGGACGGTCTGGCCTAACCGGCTTTGTGGACACGAAGTTTGGCGCACGGTTTGGCGGGGCAGCACTGATTTCCATGATCGGGGCCGCGCCCTCTGTCGCATCTGCCCAGGTGAATGACGAGATTGCGTCTGATACTTTGGCAAGCATCGGCTCGAACCTTCAAGATGCGACATCAACAGTGATCGCCGACCAATTGGCCCTGAAACCGACAATATATGTCGATCAGGGTGCAAACGTGACGGTTTTGGTGGACCGTGATATCGTGGTCTACTGATGGACAGTCACACAAGCTATGTTGACGCCTATTTGCAACCCTTCGCCAAATGGCTGCAAGACCTTTCGGTTTCTGAACTGGTCATAAACCCTGATGGTCGTGTTTGGATTGAGAGGACGGGCGATAGCCACATGGTTTTGGTTGAAGGTCAAACCATCAGCGCCAGACAAGCCATTGATCTCGCGCAATCGCTGGTCGGCGATGCAAAGGCCAAGGTATCAAAAACGCGGCCTTTGGTCTCCGGGAAAATCGAGTATCGTGGACGACCTTTGCGGGTACAAGTGGCCATCCCGCCTGCCGTTGAAACTGGGGCATCCGTGTCGATCCGACTTTTTGCTACGCAAAGCATTCCAGACTATGCCGCCTCCTATCTGTTCGGCACGGCGGTATCTTTGGATGATCGCCGCCGCGAGAAAATGAAACTGGTTCAGGCAATCGCCCAGAAAGATCTAAATGGCGCTCTGAAGCGTCTCATCGAGTTGCGCCTCAACATCTTGATCAGTGGTGGAACATCTACGGGCAAGACCACCTTCGCGCGCCACCTATTGGGCTATGTCGACCCTGCGGAACGGATGATTACAATTGAAGACGCATTTGAGCTGTTTCCCCCCCAACCAAACTCGGTGAGCTTGCTCTCTGAACGCGATAAGGATTCGCCAAGAACAACTGATGCGCTCTTGGCCTCAACACTGCGTATGCGCCCTGATCGGATTATCGTCGGCGAGTTGCGCGGCCGCGAAGCGATTACCTATCTGGAAGCCATAAATACCGGGCATGGCGGCTCCATCTCGACCCTTCATGCCGAAACTGCACGCCTTGCCATCGACCGGTTGGCCATCATGGTTTTGCAGGCAGAAACACCACTGACTTTTGCCGAAGTCAAAGACTACATCGCCCGGTCCATCGACGTGATCGTTCAACTCGGTCGAGCCGACGGAAAGCGCGGCGTGACCGAGCTGTATTTTCCAGCGGATGATTTGGAAAGTATAGAAAGGCCCTGAGATAAATATACCAACAAGGGGCGGATGCTGCCGGTCGCTGCTTCTTCGCCGCATGGCCGAATTGGGGCGGTTTCCTCCTTCGTCCGACGGCTGCGTCGGGCATGATACGCAACTAGCGGCAGCTGTTTTCGCGTCGCTCAAGGACGTATATTTCTACTGCAACTTGACACGCTACGATATCAAGTATCCTCTCGCAGAGCTGGCGTAGCAATCTTGCTGTCTATCGCATACGAAGCGGGGACGTCGCCTTCAACATGGAAATCAAAATATTGAGGGACGGAGGGCGATCATGGCTGAGCCGAACAAATTACCCCGACTGCTCTATAAATATCGGGGTTTCAGCCATCGATTGCTCGACATGCTGGTCGCCGATGAACTGTACTATTCAGACCCCGGTGACTTCAACGACCCGCTCGACTGCCGCCCAACCCTTGATGCGAACCTCCCAAATGATCGGCTTGAGCAGGTTCTTAGCCGTCTCCGCGAGCAGCGTGTAGTTGCCGAATTGCAGGCGGCAGCAAAGTCCCTCAGATATCGTGGCCCCAGAACCATCGATCACATAGCGCGGCATAGCCAGAAGGATGCCGCTCGGCTGCTTGACGAAATCCGCTACCACGCCACCGATCCCAGCTACGAGATCGACGATCCCCTGCAATCGCTTCTGCGGCAGTATCTCGAAGAGGAACTGCTTCGCCGCTACGACCGTGGCATCGTGTCGTTCGGCATCCGCGCCACATGTCCGTTGATGTGGAGCCATTATGCCGATCAGCACAACGGGATTTGTGCCGGCTACTCCGTGCCGGCCGGGGCGGAAGCCGACCTTCATAAAATCTGCTATGGGGGCAGTCGCAAGGTACTGGCCAGCGATGTGGCAGTGATGGAGAACGACAGCGCAGCGCGAGGCCGCGTTGACGAAGCCGTCCTGCTTCGCAAGGCCGCGAGTTGGCGTTATGAGCGGGAATGGCGTCTGATCGGTAGACGCGGCGCACAGGATTCACCGCTGGAACTCGAAGAAGTCGTCTTCGGCATTCGCTGCAAATCCACCGTCAAGTTTACGATCGTTCAGGCTCTGGCAAACCGGGGACGCCCCGTGCGATTTTTCGAGATGCGCGAAGTGTCGGGCACTTTCCACCTCCGGAAGTACGCGCTCGACACCGATGAACTCGGAGCCTCACTGCCCCGGCGATCGCTCTCGATTTTTGAAGCCTTCGAGGACCTAGATAACGAATGACAACAGATTTCATAGAAGACTTGCTATAAAAAAACCTGTGGATGCTAAACATCTTTTAAGGCAAACGAATTCGGACAGAACATAGGCCATCTATTTCTGCCGACACACGCGGAGGGGCAATGATCGGTAGAGGTTCACAGTGGCGGCGTTGGGAGCCGCATATCCATGCGCCGGGGACAATCTTGAACAATCAGTTCGGCGGCGGCGACCCCTGGGAGCCCTATCTCACATCCCTGGAAAGCAGCACGCCGACGATCGGAGCGATGGGGGTCACCGACTATTATGTCACAGACACCTATGAGGAGGTCTTGCGACGTAAGCAGGCCGGGCGTTTGCCTAACGTACAGCTCATCTTTCCCAATGTCGAACTACGGCTCGACATTGCCGCCAAGACGGGCTTCGTGAACGTGCACCTGTTGGTCTGTCCGAAAGATCACAATCATTTGGGCGAGCTGCATCGCATTCTCCAGCGATTGCAGTTCCAGGCGCATGGCGACACCTACAACTGCACGCGCAACGATTTGATGGCTCTTGGCAAGCGAGCCGACACCAACATCATCGACGATGGCGCAGCTTTGCGCCACGGCGCCACACAGTTTAAGGTCAACTTTGCTCAACTGCGCCAGGTGCTGCGAGAGAGCGACTGGGCCAAGGCCAACATTCTCGTCGCGGTGGCCGGCGCCGCAGGCGACGGAACCTCCGGCCTGCGACAGGCTGCCGATGCGACGATGCGCCAAGAGATCGAGCGTTTCGCCCACATCATCTTCTCAAGTAGCCCCGCACAGCGCGAATTCTGGTTCGGCAAGAAGGGGGTAAGCGTCGAGCAGCTCCGTGAAAGCTATGATGGTTGCAAGCCCTGCCTGCATGGAAGTGACGCGCACGATCAGAAGAGCGTGGGCCAACCCGTCGAAGAGCGCTTCTCATGGATCAAAGGCGGGTTGGAGTTCGACGCGCTGCGCCAGGCATGCATCGACCCTGAAGGCCGCGCCTATGTCGGCACGGAACCGCCCCGAACGGCAATGCCCTCACAGGTGATCTCTCACATCGCCATCGCCGATGCGGATTGGGCTATCACTCCCAAAATCCCGCTCAATCCCGGCCTGGTAGCCATCATCGGCGCCCGCGGTTCGGGCAAGACCGCACTCGCGGACATGATCGCTGCCGGGTGCGATGCCATTACGCCGTCAGGATGGAGCGCCAGTGAAAACATCAGTCCCTCCTTCCTCGTCCGTGCCCGCAAGCTGGTCGGCGATGCGACCGCGACCCTGACTTGGGGTGGAGGCGGGACAGTCACTCGCGCGCTCGATGGTCGGGACGCCAATGATCATATGTCCTTCCCGCGCGCCCGTTATCTGTCGCAGCAGTTCGTGGAAGAACTCTGCTCTTCCGGCGGCTTCTCGGGCAGTCTCATCGCGGAAATCGAACGGGTCATTTTCGAGTCCCACTCCGACGATCAAAGGGAAGGCGCGATCGACTTCGCCGAGCTGCGCAGCCACAGCACCAGCCGCTTCCAGCAAGCCCGCGCGCGCGAGGACGATGCAATCGCGAACATTTCTGATCGTATCGCTACAGAGCTGGAAAAGGAGAGTTCTGTTGCAACCCTTGCCGCCCAGGTCACGCAGAAGATCGGCCTGATAAAAAGCTACAACGAAGACCTCGCCAAACTCGTTGTCAAAGGCACAGAGGCGCAAGCACAGCGCCACACCCAACTTAGCCAGGCGGTTCAGGCCCTGCGTAGCAGGATTCAAGGTTTCGGCAATCAGCGGCGGACCTACTTAGCCCTGCAGGATGAGGTGAAAAGCAACCGCGCGACCAAAGCTCCTGAACTATTGCGCCAGGCCAAGGAGCGGCACCAGCAGGGCCATATGAACGATCAGCAATGGGATGATTTCCTGCTGGTGTATAAGGGTGATGTGGACACCAATCTGGCGGGATACGTTGCGTGGGCTGATAATCAAATCGCCGCGCTTACAGGCGCTCCTCTGCCGCCGGGCATTCCCGAGCCACCGATCGCAGACGGTGTCGATCTTTCGCCCCTGACACTCACAGTCCTTCAGGCCGAGATGAGACGACTCGAAGCCCTAGTCAGCGCCGACAAACTCGTCCGTGAACAGTATTCTGCGCTTTCACTCCGCCTTGGACAGGAAAACACCGCCCTGCAGAACCTGCAAACCCGTCTCCTCGACGCCCAGGGTGCGGCAGCGCGTAAAAAGGACCTGCAAACAGAACGTGACGCAGCCTACGGCCGGGTGTTCGAAGCCATCATCGACGAACAGGCGGCGCTCGCCAGTCTTTATGCGCCGCTCATGACCCGACTGGCGGCATCATCAGGAACCTTGCAAAAACTCGGTTTCTCGGTGCGCCGCATCGTCGATGTTGAAGCCTGGGGAGCGATCGCGGAAGAAAAGCTTCTTGATCGGCGAAAAGCAGGCCCCTTCAATGGTCGTGGTTCGCTGATCCAGTTGGCAAACACCACTCTCAAGCCAGCGTGGGAAAATGGAACGGCGGCGGGTGTACAGGCCGCCATGGCCGGTTTCATCGCGAGTTATATGCGGTCCATGATTGGGCATGCTCCGGTCCCCCAAACCCAACAGACGGAGTTTCGCGCCTGGCTGAAAGAATTCGCCCATTGGCTCTTTGCGACCGATCATATCTCGGTGCGCTACGAGATCGTCTATGACGGCATAGATATACGCAAGCTCTCTCCGGGCACGCGGGGAATCGTTCTTCTTCTCCTCTATTTGGCCCTGGACGACGCCGATGATCGTCCGCTCATCATCGATCAGCCCGAGGAGAATCTCGACCCCAAGTCCGTCTTTGAAGAGCTTGTTTCGCTCTTCATCGCCGCGAAGGCAAAACGACAGGTCATCATGGTCACCCATAATGCGAACCTCGTCATCAATACGGACGCAGATCAGATCATTGTCGCGGAGGTAGGTCCGCATCAGATCGGTGGCCTACCCCCGATCACCTACAAGGCCGGCGGCCTGGAGAATTCAGATATCCGCAAGGCGGTTTGCGACATTCTCGAAGGCGGAGAAGAAGCCTTTCGTGAACGGGCACGCCGCTTGAGGGTAAGGTTGGAACGGTGAAGCTCTGTCATACTCGTTTACATTCGGCTGACCAGTCCCGTTTTTGTGGTCCACTTAAAAGCTGTTGCATTTCCGGCCGCTCGCTCATCGGGACACTGGTTTCCGGAGCCGTCGAGCGGCGACCCGAAGCGCATCTCTTAACATCAATACTCGATCTCGCTTCGGCTGCTCCAAGCGGCAGGGGGGGGGGCATGCCACATTGCAGAATTTGCAGACGCCGAACGGTAGCTTTTGGGCCGATCACGTGCTGATTGCCATTATAACGTTTCTCCAGTCAGAAAGTCAGAGGCAAAACCGGCTGGACAGCCGATGAACCTTCAGCGACACCAATGAGCGACCAAAGCGATTGGAGACGGGCAGTATGGGAGACGCGAAACCATCGTGGAAAGACATCAAGCCTGTCCTTGCGGGTTTCTCCGCCACCCAACTGCTTGGGCTTGTGCAAGACCTGTATGGCTTGAGCAAACCCAATGCAGCGTTCATGCATGCCCGTTTTCTCAGCGACAGCGCGCAAAGCGATCATCTGGCCGCGTATAAAATGCGCATTCAACAAGCCCTATGCCCAAAGCAACCTTGGAAACAGGGTGTTCGCTTGGCTGAGGGACGTAAAGCCATTAGCGATTTCAAGAAAGCCAACGGCAATATCCGCGACACGCTTGCCCTCATGACTCACTATATAAAGTGCGGCAATGATTTCACGCTGGAATTTGGCGATATAGACGCGGCCTTTTACGACAGTCTAAGCTCAATGTTCTCCAAAATCGTAAAATGTCTTATCGACGAAGGAAACCACGATCTTTTCGTCGAATTCCTGCCGCTGCTTGATGCGGAGTTCCAGCGTGTTGATGGAAAAGTTGGATGGGGCTACCCGGACGAAATGGCGGATGAACTTGCCGATCTGCTGGCCACTTTTCCTTAAATCTTGCTGAACAATCGAATTTTCCCGCACTTTTGGACCACCGTGAGGCTTGGCGCGAAGAGCCCTCTGTGTAAGATGGTCAAATGATCAATCTTCTTGTTCCAGCGGATGATGACCCCGTGCTTGATAATTCCAAGCTGCTGAGGGCGCTTGAGAAAACGCTTCGCTATGCGCTGGACAATAATGGGTCCGGGCTGAACAAGTCTTAGGCCATTGATTTCAGGCGTTTTAGTTGCGGATTTTCTCGCCATGTGTCGCAAGGTTTTGTATAATCACTTTAGAAACCTTGCAAATCCGGTCCTGCCAATGAAGCACCGCTCGCGCCTGCCTGAACAAGATGACCTCCTGCGTCCGCGCCTGGTCGAGATGATCGACCCGCGCCATGAGTTGGTGAAGCTGACGGCGCTGATCGACTGGGAGGTATTCGAGCGGGAATGGTCGGGTTTCTTCCCTTCCGCCACGGGGCGTCCGGCCACGTCGCCGCGCCTCGTCGCGGGGCTGCTCTATCTCCAGCATGCCTATCGGTTGTCGGACGAGGCCGTGGTCGCCCGCTGGGTCGAGAACCCCTACTATCAGCATCTCACGGGCGAGACATTCTTCCAGCATCGCCCGCCGATCAACCCGTCGTCTTTGACGCGGTGGCGCAATCGGATTGGTGAAGAAGGTGTGGAGTGGTTGTTGACCCAGACCATTGAGGCCGGACGCAAATCCGGAGCCATCGACGACGCCAGCTTGAAGCGCGTGGCGGTCGATACCACCGTGATGGAAAAGAACATTGCCCATCCCACGGACGCCAGGCTTTACGAACGGGCACGGGCGCAACTTGTCACCCTGGCGCAAGAGGCTGGAGTGGATTTGCGCCAGTCCTATGCCCGTCTTTCCCCAAGACTGGCGATGCAGGTCGGTCGCTATGCCCATGCCAAGCAATTCCGCCGCATGCGCAAGGCATTGAAGAAGCTGAAAGGTTACACCGGCAGGGTCATGCGGGACCTCCGCCGCCACCTCGATGACATCGCCACTGGCCCGCTTCGCGACCAGATTATCGCCAAGCTCGCCCTGGTCTCGCAATTGCTGCACCAGCAGCCCAAGGGGAGCGACAAGATCTACGCTCTGCACGAGCCCGAAGTCGACTGCATATCAAAGGGCAAAGCGCGGGTGCGTTATGAGTTTGGCTGCAAGGTCAGCATCACCACGACGCTGGACGAGGGCTTCGTCGTCGGCATGCGCAGCTTTCCCGGCAATCCTTACGATGGTCATACCCTTGGCCCGGCGCTGGAGCAGGTGGAGATCCTGACTGATCAGCGCCCCGACTTGGCTGTGGTCGACCGTGGTTATCGTGGCCACGGTGTTGGGGCGACCCGCGTGCTGATCAGCGGATCTCGACGCGGCCTGACGCCTCGGCTGATCGCCGACCTCAGACGCCGCAGCGCCATCGAACCCGAAATCGGTCATATGAAATCCGACGGCCGCCTCGCACGCTGCCCCCTGAAAGGCACCATCGGCGACGCAATCTTTGCGGTCCTGTGCGGCTGCGGCCACAACATCCGAAAGATCCTCGCCCACCTCAGGACACTTTTGTCCCTCATCATTGCAGTTATCCTGGTGACCTGCAGGCACCACCAGAGCGGCCAAGATCACCCGTTGGAAGCCTGACAGTGTTGTTCAGGCTCGACTAATGGGATTGGCCTTACGCAATCCAAGGCATTCAACCGTAAATTCGCGCATTGGGCAGCCGACAACTTTGACTGGCCCGAGTATAGCACCGTGGAACTCATGACGATCAACAAAGTGTTAGACGAGCCAGACGTGTTGCCCGTGATGGTGGTGCATGACATCCTCGCACTGGCCAAGCTGGGACGGCACGTCAAACAAAGCTTTGTCGTCGGCACGAAGGCCAAGACGCTGCTGGCCAATCGCGCCAAGCTGTTCGGCCTTCTCGCGCAAACCTACCTGTTCCAATACAACCAAAACCGAACTACCCGGTTCGAGCATGAGGGCATGGGCAACTGGGATGCCTTCTTCAACATCATCAATGTGGAGGCCGAGCACGGGCTCACGGAGGATCATTTGGTCAAAACGCTCTATGGCTTGGAAGAGCGCCCTAATGCGTATGATCGGGAATATCACGATCACGCAGAATTTCTGTTTTCCCATGTGCTGCGCCCGTTGCATTGGATTGGCTTTTTGAGCGAGCAACGCGAGAGTACAGACATTCTGGCAAAGCGCACCTATTGGAAAACGCCGCTATGGCGCTCATGTTTGCGGCTAGACACGGACCACTATCTGGAAGCGCCTGAATTCACCCGACATTGAAATGCTTTCCGACAGAATTAGGTGCGTGCTTTGTGCGCAAAGGAGATATCGGCGCCCACAGAATGCTGCACCGGCCTCCGATGCCCACTTCGTGGAACTAGCACCGCAGCGTTCCGGCCCTCAACGAAAATCCGGTTTGAGCCGCCAACTGCACAGGGCAATTGCGAAACCTAAAGTCCCTGTCAACAAGAGGATTTATCAATCGCTCTAAGACGGAACCACCGTGAATGACCTTGGTTTTGAGCCAGTAGCAGCCTGCGCAAGCCTTGTCACTGTCGCACTCTTTCGCCAAATAGTAGATATGAATAAAACACTTACACTGACGACCCAATCACCCTGCCGCGCCGACCTTGAGGGGATCAGCAGGTCAGGGGGCGTAGCACTACTTGAAGACTGTGACCTAAGTGGGCTGAACCTATCAGGGACGGACCTTGCAGGGTGGCATTTCGTGCGCTGCAGATTGGCTGGCACTTCTTTTAGTGGCGCAAGACTTGACGAAGCCAGATTCGTCAACTGTCGAACAGCAGGGGGCAATTTTACAGGTTCCAACCTATAGGAGGCAACAATAGAAGGCGGGGACTTCAGCAATGCGACCTTCAGAGGCGCACAGCTCAACGGCGCCAAAATTAGCCACTGCAAGATGACAGGTTCCGATTTTACTGAGGCGCAAACGCTGGGCCTTTCTATAGAAAGTGTGTTGCTCGTGCTTGCCGTTCTGCCGAGGTTTTCTTTTCGCAAAATGACGCTGAAGGAAATAGATTTTAGCGAGGCTGACTTAAGAGCCTGCGATTTTCGGGATGCCGTTTTTGAGGATTGTTCCCTTCGTGATGCGCACATTCCAGAATGCCGGTTCGAGGGTGCTGATCTGCGCAATGCCGATTTGGGCGGCGTCAAGCTCACCGATGCCCGCCTTTTCAAGGGGAGATATAGCTAAAAGTTGGTGATGGCCCTGAGGGGCGGCATATCATGGCGTTGTTCACGCGCCGCAATTCTCGTTTGAGAAAAGGATATGCCACATGACGACAAATACCATTACCCAGCTAACCGATCCACAGGGATTTTCGCCTGATCCACTGACGGACTTGCTACGATCCGGTGCGCAGCGGTTGATTGAGCAAGCGGTTGAGGCCGAGCTTGCGGTTCTGCTGGAGGCTTATGCCTCTGATAAAACGGACGATGGCCGCGCCCGGTTGGTACGCCACGGCCATCTGCCGGAACGCAAGGTCATGACCGGGATCGGTGCGGTGCCGGTCAAAGTCCCGCGCGTACGAGATCGTGGCGATGACGCCGAGAAGGTGCGGTTCACATCGACGATCTTGCCGCCCTACCTGCGCAAAGCCAAATCCATCGAAGAACTGCTGCCTTGGCTGTATCTCAAAGGTATTTCCACCGGCGACTTTCACGAAGCGCTCGCCTCTCTGCTTGGGCCGAACGCGGCAGGGTTATCATCCACGACGATTTCGCGGCTTAAGGCCGACTGGTGGGATGAGTACGACCGCTGGCAACGGCGCGACCTGAGCGCACGTCGCTTCGTCTACATCTGGGCGGACGGCATCTACTTTCGGCCGCGAATGGCCGAGGAAAAACAATGCGTTCTGGTGCTTATTGGCGCAGACGAGTGGGGCCGCAAAGAGATCATCGGCCTTGCTGATGGCTATCGTGAAAGCACTCAAAGCTGGCGCGAATTGCTTCTTGATTTGCAACGACGCGGGCTCACTCACGCGCCTGATCTTGCCATTGGTGACGGTGCTCTGGGCTTCTGGAATGCGCTGCGCGAGGTCTTTGGCGCGACTAAAGAACAGCGTTGCTGGTTCCACAAAACCGGCAATGTATTGAATGCCATGCCGAAGTCGGTTCAGGCCAAAGCCAAAGGTCACCTCCACGATATCTGGCAGGCCGAAACCCGCGTGGATGCCGAGGCTGCATTCGACTTCTTCGAGGCTATCTATGGCGTGAAATACGACAAGGCCGTCTCCAAATTGACCAAAGACCGCGACGTTCTGTTGGCATTCTATGATTTTCCTGCTGAGCATTGGAAACACATCAGAACGACGAACCCAATCGAAAGCACCTTCGCCACGGTTCGGCACCGCACCGGCAAAACCAAAGGATGCCTCAGCCGCAAAACCGGCCTCGCCATGGCGTTCAAGCTGATGATGTCAGCCCAGACCAAATGGCGCAAACTCGACGGCGCAAACCGCATGCCTGAGATCATCCAGGGGATTGAATTCAAGGACGGGATCAAGCAACTTCAAAAAGCCGCCTGATCAAGCCGTCACCAACTTTCGGGCATAGCTCTTTCAAGGGCGCAATAATATCAAAGCGCCAAGCGGCTCACCTTCTGGGCCAACTCGGCTTGACCGTCCTTTAGTTTGGCAGCGATACAGATCGCGCAAACATGCGCACAGCGTTCGGTTATCTCAGCTCAACCTTTTTTGCGCTCACCTTACGCGACATGACTAACCTACCCTGCAGGAGACATATGTCTCAAAAAAAGGCGGTGGCGGATGGATGCTGCGCATATAAGCCAGATGGTCCACTAACGTCACCTATTCCGGGCTCCTCTCTATTGAAATCGCGGGAGAAACTTTCCCCATGCCAATGGCACTGGGTCATCTGTGTTCAGATCTTCCGGCGGCGTTACCAATTCCGGCTTGGGGTTGTTCACAATAGGGAGCCTCACGACCCGTGCCGCTCTTTTACTCATCGTTCTTTGTGCTGGTACCTGAAGGCCAACATTGCCATTGGGCACAATCGATTGGCCCATCCCATTCGCCAGTTCCACCTTGACGCGTGCCTTCGCCGTGTTGGCCATCGCCTCTGCTGGCTCATCAAGCACGGTCATGGGTTTGTTTGATCGCATGGTTCTGCTGCCCAAGCGGTCATTTCCCGCAGCTTGGGGCGCCGGTGGAAATGGGTGGGCAATGCCCTTCTGGTCAGCCATCATTGCCGCAAAGGTTGGGTCTTCAAAATATTTAATGCGCTTGGCCCGTATTGGCTGCTGGGGTGATGCAAGAATAATGACGTCATCAGGGTCCATAAACCGAGCTTCCGTCTCAGACAAAAGCGGGCGCTCCTCCAAGCGAACACTGGTCGATTGTGCGCCCACAAAACCTTTGTTGCGGCCGTATGACGTTGTCACCGCCTCTTGGGTGGTTTTGCCGACCGACGCTGAAACCTCTTTGACGGTCTGTTCATCGCGCGGGGTGATATAAAGCTTGAGCCCTGCCCCGTTCTCAAGACTTGCGCGACCTTCCTTGCCATAGATCTTATCCAATGCGGACAAAGATTGTGCGATCATCGCGATGCGCCCACCGTAACTTGCCAAAGTGTGAATTGCGCGCTCAACATAGGGCATTGCCCCCATCTGCTGAAACTCGTCGATCATGATCATGACGGGCCACGGCTCGTCTGGCCCAGGCTCGTTGGTGCGAAGGCTGGCAATCAGGTCAGCGAACATCAAACGCAAAAGTGGCGAAAGGGTTGGAATGTGATCTTCTGACACCACGATATAAAGCGATTGCGGCCGCTTCCTAAAGCTAGAGAAATCTAGGTCGTTATTACTGGTTGCAGCAACGATTGCTGGGTTATCCCACTGCTTTAGCCCTGCTGTTTTGAGGGCTTGGATGTTGCTGGTCAAAAGCTTGTCGGATGCACTGGCCGAGTTGATCCACAAAAGCCGATGCGCTTCACCTTTGGCTTCCTCGGCATAAGCTTGGTACATTTGGTTTTTGTTGGCCCCATCTGATACGATCTTGTTGACCTCCCCAAGATTGGGTTTGTTGCGCTGTAGGGCCAAAAGACAGGCGGCAACGAAAATGGTTTTCCCGGCTTCAGAAAACGTGCTGGATTGCTGGTTGTCCTTATCCAAGAACAGGTCAGCCAAAATGCTGACTTCCGTGAATTGCTCAGCAAAGGTCCTGCATTTTGCAATGCGCTCGAGCGGGTTGTAGCGATGGGTGCCATTGGTCCAATCAAACGGCGAAAAGCGATAAACCACATCGCCTTTGACCATTCGGTAGCGCGAGGTGGTCTCGAAGTTTTCACCTTTGACGTCCAGCACAACAATACTGCCACCAAAGGACAGAATGTTGGGAATAACAAAGCCGACACCTTTACCGGCGCGGGTAGGTGCTACCATCATCACATGCGGGATCGCAGTTGAGCATACATAAGGCGCTTTGGCACTCTTGGGCAGGCCAAGCTTGCCACAGACAAAGCCAGAACCCACCGGACGCAGCATATTATTGGCTTTCAGCTCGGCTTTGCTTTGCCAGTGGGCGGCACCGTAGTCGCTACGCTGCTTTTGATATGTCCAAACAAATGCAAGAATGGATAGGGCCAGCGTCGAAAGCACCACAGCCCCAATTGCTACCGCATAGGCTTCTGGATGCGCCGCACGAAAGCTAGGCGTCAGCTTCCAGACAGCAAACATATCATAGTCAGCGGCGCCCCGCTTCAAGGCAAGCGCGAGATAGGCACTGCCAATGATCGTGCCGACAATAAGCCCGGTTATGGCACCAAAGATTACATTCACAAAAAGCTTTAACCTGCTATGCATCCCCTGCCCCCTACATGCTCATGTCGTCATCAAGGCCGCGGTCCCGCGGGTTTTCCATGGTCAGCTCTGCCGCCCGTGCGCGGGCGCGTTCATGATTGAGGTCATTGGCCACGTCAGAGAGATCAGCTTCACCCCGCTCTTCGGCGGCAACTTCCAGGTATTTTTGCGTGACGCTGATCTGGTCAAGCTTTGAGGGGAGCACCTCGTCCAAAATCTCCCAATTTCCGCGATCCAACTCGGCTAGGCCCTCATCGCCCAGTTCCTGATGCAATTCGAAAACCAAACTGCGCTGGAGCGCATCTTCTTGTTCTGTCGTCAGGTTACCGCTGCGCAGGTCTTGGGCAATTTGGCGGATATAGGCGTTGGGCGCTTGAGCTTGATCATCCGCAATACTTTCGCTGTCCGCATGCCTCCGCTCATAGGCCTCTTCTGCAAGTCTTCCGAGGTAATCTGGGTCACCCGCCAACCATTCGGCATTTGCTTGATCTAGTGCCTGGTGTCTTTCATCCTCTGACAAATGTGGGCCTTGTTCAACAATCTCAAAGGGGCTTTCCATTTCAATGCCAAGTTCGGCGGCAAGTCGCCCTTGAAACCCGTCCAGTTTCTCGAGCGCAGCATCAAATTGCTCCGAAGTGGAATTCCCCAGATCAATGCCGTCTTTGGCCAAAATGGCCGTTAGGTCTCGTTCAATCCACTCTTGGGCAAGACCATGGTTTTTGGTGCCACCGGCCTCCATACGGGCGAGAACCTCGTCCGTATCCAGCCCAAGGTCCTGTCCCTCTTGCAAGACCGCCGCCAAACTGTCGCGCTGTGCGGCATCCACAAACCTATCTGCGAGATCATAGACCCCTGCCCCTGGCGGATAGACATCAACCAGTTCTTGATTGAACGCCGCCCGCCGCTCAGGGTCTGGGACCATCTGATACAACTCGGCCAAGACGGGCGCATATCCTATTTCCAATTCCGCACGCTGAACGCCCATTAGATTATCCGCATCTGCCCACAGAGCGTCAATTTGCGTTTGTGCATACTCAACCGCATCTCCAACAGTCTGGATTTCCGCCATGTCAATTTCTCCTTGTTTTGGGGCCCATTCAGTGCCGTTGGATATGCTGTTTTGCATCAGGCGCATCGCATTCGCCAAAGTGGTTCTGTTCTCTTTGTCCAACAGATCGCCAATATCGTGGTAATCCTCGACAAACCCCATAATGACCTCCCGTGTCTGATCGGCCTCTGGGGCGGACAAAGCCGTCTCAGTCACAGCACGACCTTCCGCTTTGGCAGCATAAATCTCTGCCAAGCCCGCCGGTTTAGCGGTCAAACCGCGCTCAAGTCGCGTGATAGCGTGTAGGGCGATGCCGTAGTCTTCAGCGATTTCCGCCTGTTTTTCACGCATGAGCTGAGGCGACATGTTGCCCCCGGCCCAACAGGCAAACCACTCACCCATAACACTGCCACGATTGTTCAAAAGGATATGCGCATGGGGGTGATCCCGGTCAGTGTGAACCGCGACAAGATAATCCCATTTGTCGCCATAGTGACCGCTTTCAAAGAAATGCTCACACCAGTCCAGGGCAATGCCTTGCACCTGCTTGGCGGACACATCCTTTGGGAAGCTCAAAAGCATATGGCTGGTAAACCCAAGCTTAGACGTGCCACGCCACGTCCCTGCCCACTGCTCTATGATCGCAGCCTTTTGGTCATCAGAGAGTGTTTCGCCAGCCGCAAGGCAGTTGATCTGGTTTGAGTACGTAAACGCAGCTTTGTCGTTCACGTAGTCCAGTTGGCTGCGCAAAGATTGGGGGGTTTTGCAGCCCCCATTGCGAATGCGTTTGAACACCGCCGCGCGTGATCCAGACGCAGCTTTGAGGATGTTTCTAACGGATGGCTGCCCTGCTCTCTTGAACGATCGCGCCTGCCGCAGCCCTGCGCGATCCCGGCCACCCTTGGCCCTTATGTCGTCCTCAGCCCAGACCTCTCCCATTATCGCGTGATAGAGTGCAATCGGATCATGCGTGCTCATTGGCCTGCCGCCTTGGCCTTGGTCAGCCGGGATACCGAATAGCCACGCCGAGATTTGGCTTCATCCAAGGCCGACCGCCAGTCCTCGTGTAGGCGGCAATTGGTATCAATCGAGCGTGCCAGCAAGGCCCGGTCTTCATCTCCCAAGCGCAATTTTCCTTTATGAACACTCTTTGCAAGCTGGTTGAGGAGGTCCAGCTCCTTACCTTTGAGCCAAACGGTTTTGTTAAAGCCGTCCAGCTGGTTCGGGAAAATCTCGAACAAGCCCTCCGCCATACGCAGCAAAACCCGAAACGCCTGGCTTGGCCCAGAAATCCCAACAGACGCGGCAGTCGCCAAAAAAGCATCAATCTCGGACGCCGGTGCGCGAAACGCCACCGTCTTTGTCGGGGTGCTTTGTGCTTTCGTCTTACCGCGCTCCTCAGCGACGATGCGGTAAACCTGCCTCATGGTGACAGCATAGGACTTTGAAAGCGTATTTACGCTTTCGCCCTGGCGGTAGCGCTTGGCCAGCTGTTGGCGCCGCTCAATGCTTAAAATACGTCTCATCAGCGCCGCAGGACCCCAAATGTCAAAAGTGCAAACGTTAGGCATATCCTGCCACCGTCTCTTCTTCTCCCTAGATAACATTCAAACGCCCCACTTCAACTATAAAGGTTGAAATCATGCAAAAGAGTTTTTATAGCTGAAAACATGCTTTTTGTTGGGTGCAGAGCCAATCACTGGCCTGCTGACGAAAAACGAAACACGTTTTACGGAACACGGGTAACGACCAGCGAATGACGAATGACGAATGACGAATGACGAATGACGAATGACGAATGACGAATGACGAATGACGAATGACGAATGACGAAAACAGCCCCCAAAGGATCATGCAAATGCTAACAATCACTTTGATGAACCAAAAAGGTGGCGCGGGAAAAACGACAGTGGCCCGAGCGCTTTTGAGTGCTGCAGATGCGCGCGGGCTTTCCTGCGCCTTTATCGACGCCGACCAAACAGGCGGTTTGACAAAATGGGCTATGCGCTCGGCAGAGCGAGGGTTGTGGTCGGATGCGATTGACGCGTTTCAAACTGTTGACGCGTCCGAAGTGGAGGAAATCGTCGACGAGATTATCGAAGACGGAAAGACCTATTTGTTGATCATCGACACTGCTGGCGATGCATCACAGGACCACGATATTTTCGCCGCGGTCGCGGACTTGGTGATTTGCCCAATTATGCTATCACAGTCAGACATTGAAACTTCACGCGGAACTGCCAACTACGTCTACCGCATGAGGGCGCGGGCGGAAGATCCAAGCCTATTGCCAGAGTTTCGCATCGTGCTCAATCGTGTCTCAACGCGGCCCTCGAAGGGCGATCAAGAGCTCATAGAAGCGATGCACTCAAAAAAATTGATTGGGGACGACGAAGACAACCCAGTGGAGGCCATGAAGATCGTGGGCGCGGTGTTACAAGAGCGCGAAGCCTACAAAATAATGGACCGCGAGGGCCTCCTGGGTCGGGTCTTAACGCGCCATAATGAAACGGCGCTGGCCTTTGCCAAAAACCCAAAACATCTGAGCAACGCCTTGTTCGAAGCTGATCAGCTGTTGACCGCTTGCCTTGAAATCGCAGGTGCCGGCAGTGCAGAACAGTAAGTCGGCAATACGCCGTGTAGCGCTTAAGGGCATGGACACCCAGTATGCAAAAAGGGATGCGCTTCGCGCGGCAAATGCTGTTGAGGCTGCGCCTCCACCACCCGTTGAAACGTCAAGCGCAGCAGTCGTATCTCAAGCTGAGGAGCGGTCCACCTCAAGTCCCCTCAACGCCCCCGCTGCAAAAGTCGCCACGGAAAAATTCGCAGAACACGTCGCCAATAAAAGTGTTCGAATAAGGCTCGACTATCGATTTGGGCTGGGCGAAGACCTTAGCACCAAAGCCAGCGCTCTGGGCGCCAAACACGCAATCCCTGTAGAAGTGATTATCAAAAGTGCGCGGGTTCGCGCATTAAAAGCTCTTCGGCGACTGCTGGACGATCCCAAGGCGCTCGTTCTACCAGAAGTTCAAGAAGGCGGGATAGTTGCCGTTGTGTCGACGAGTACCAGCGGCAAAGCCGCAGAGAAGTTGCGGGCCCGTTTCGATCCACTTGATCTTGGCTTGGCAGCCGCTGCAATCAGACCACTTGTCATAGACCTTGTTCAAAAAGAGCTTCGCGCTATTGTTGAGGCTGCAAGCTAGGGCGGATTGTCGCCAGATGAAACCGTTAGGCGCGGCCTCTCCTATTCACAAATTTTTGGCCGTTCTGCACCAAGATCGGCCTCGGCAATTACTGTTTCTCCGCTGATAATCTGGGCTGTTTTAGCCGTCGCGAAAGCAGCGGCCAGATCTGCGTGGTCTTTTGGCGACAGCCTTTTGAACACCACAGACAGATCTGCACCCACTGAAACAGGGTGCGAAAACGCTCCTATGACAAACCGGGCATTACTGGGTACTTTGCCACCAGCTACTGAGCTGCGCACTTCAATATAACTACCTTTGCGAATCAAGGCGTCACTGTCGCAAACCAATCGAATACCTGATTGATCTGATCCTATGAGATAGAGGTCAAATCCACGACTGAATGTATGATCCCAGCCGCCTGCGACGGCCGACGTCGCCAGCGCGGCGAAGGCTGCGCCAACAAAAGTGAGTGCGCGTATTTTCATCGGGCCAACTCCAAATTCAGTCAAATTCAATTGCCACATACTTAGACCTTTTTACAACTACAAAGCGTTTTTTAAAGAATTATAGGATAAAAAATGTTACCCTGTTCCTCATAGAGTTCTCGGAACAATACCAATGGACCAAGACGCACTTCCCACGCTAAAACAGCTCGCTTTCGCCGAAAGCTTGGCCGCGCGCACAGGTGAGGCACCACCTGCTGCAATTGTAAAATCACGCAAACGCTTGGCGGCATGGATCGGAAGCAAGCGCATCACACACAAAATGACCAACACCGCAGAACCTGCGCAAAATGCCACTTCTGGAGCACTTCGAAAGCAAGCCATGGAGCGAGCTGTTTTGGCGCTTTTGGAGTGTGATGCAAACGACCAAGAGAACTTGATGGTCGCAGGGCTGCAAAGACTCTGGGGTGATGGGCCTACTGAGACGTTTTTGGATACCCAGTTGCTTGATGATGCCGAATGGTGGGCGATATCTGCGAGCCCATTGGTGCTTTCAGTCTATCTCAAAGCGATCAAGCGCGCGCTTGGCGATGCGAATACTGGGCGCAGAGCTGGTAAGATTTTATAGGCCAGTTCACTCGCGTCTGATGGGTAAGACAACAGATGTCGCCGAACTGCAAGGCTTTGCCCCACTTTAGGGCAAAGTAGCGAGAAAATCGAACCAGAACCGAATATGAAGGCCACCTCAAACGAATACTTCATATAGGTCCAAATTCGTATTTTACACTTTTATAATCCGATAAACACTTATATTTAATGTGCCATGATGTGTAACGCCGTGAACACCAAGGAAATTGAAGATCTGGTTCGCAAAAAGGGGCCAGGTCTTGTTATGATAAATGCTCTGGAGCTTCCATGGATTGAGTTGTCACAGTTTGACGCCGCCATGGAAACTTTAATCAAATCTGGAAGGCTGACACTGCATGAGAAAATCGGAGATTGGGTGATGGGAAACCTGACCCATTATGAGGTCGAAGCCTCAAGCCCAACTTGGCATTGATCGTTCAGCATTACCCTCTTTAAATCTCTTTTTTTGGACTTCGACGACGCTTTATCTCCTAACCTTTTGGTGAGATGCTGACCTCATACGCTCCAAAAGCACCGGATTCGTTGCGCTGTAGAGGGCCAAGAGGGCGCACAGTCATGCCAAAACGACGGTAGAGCCGCTGCATGGCAGGTGGACCCAAGAACAAGCAAGATTTTGCTCCGTTCTCTTCAAGAAACCGGCGCGCAGAGCTAAGGATGGCCCGCGCAATTTCGGGATCGGGGTTTGCGGCCACAAAACGGGTCATCTCCCATACATCAGGATCGTTCGGGGGCGGTGTGGCACACATTGCACTGGGTAGATCAATAAGCCCCAGATAGGCATCGCGTATCATGTAGCTATAGGTCACAGCACCGCGTCCAATTTGTGTCGTGGTTCGCAACAGTCTAGCACCCCCGATCACCTCACCTGCATTATGGACGATCACATAGGTGGCTTGTCCCAAGGCATCATACTGCTCAAACTCAACATCCTCAGTTGCGTGCAAAGACCATTTCATCTGATCGATGAATATCGACTTACGCAGCTGATGAAACCGTTTCACCAACAGCCAATCCGCTACCTGGTCTGGATAACTTACAATGCTTGTCTGCATAGACCCTCCATTCGCAGCGATTGCAGCCCTAGGTTGACTTGTCACGTAGAAAATTGAAAAAGTACCAAAATTGGTAAGGCGAAGGGGAACGAGCAATGATGACAACGATGAGCGATATAACGCGATGCCCATTTTCTGAAGAGAATACCAAGCTCCTGAGCCAGATCTCACCCATTGGCTGGTCGGTCGGCTTGAATGTCGCTGTATTGGCCGTTGAAGTCTATTATGTGTCGTTCCCGGCCGGTTGGGTGGACAGGTATTCCCGCCTCAAGCTCATGATCGTTGATCCCGTGCTTCATCACATCGCTTTCTCAAACGGTGTGGCACGCTGGTCGGAGTTGAAAATTTCTGCCATCAATGCCCCAGCTAAACTGGTGATGAAGGAAGCGGCAAAATTTGGCCTCAACTACGGATTTGCAATTGCCCAAAACAACCCTGTAGGCGGAAGTAAGTGCTTTTTGACCGCCGCACGCGAAGATCGCGAATTTACCGATGCCGAATTGAAAACCTGTTCTAGCATCCTTGCGAACGAAATTGACTTCTTTAACGGCAGTCGGAACCAAGGCCTTACATCGGCGGAAATTGCCGTCCTAAAGCTGGCGGCGGAAGGGCAGGCCCACGCAGAGATTGCAGAACACCTCGACATTTCAAAAGAGGCGGTGAAGAAGCGCCTGGAGCGGGCGCGCGAAAAGCTCGACGCAAAGAATGCTGTCCACGCATGCATTTTGGCTCAAAAGCAGGGACTCATCTAAGCCCTTTCAGGGCCAAAAAACGGTTCAATCACTCTACCTTTTACCCAAATAGGTAAAAGTAGGAATTTTTGATTGATCTATGAATATCTCGCCCCGTATGAGTTGGCCGAAGATTTTGCAACCGAGAGGCGTCATCATGAGTAAACTCCATTTCACCGCAAAAACGGATCAGGGTCACTTTGCTGGCCGCGGCCGGATCGACTCTTTGGGGCGTATTTATTGGGACGAAAAAGAAAACATCGATGAATTGTGCAAAGCCGGAATGAAACAATTGATTTTCGAGATCCCCGCAAGAAAGCCTGCACCTAAAGATACCTCAGTAAAGTAGCCTGATACTGCATTTTTGAAGGGGCGCCAAACTGTGTTGAGCGACAACCATCTTGGCCGGTGCCGACAACCACCTTGGCCGGTGGGGCTGAACGGAAGACGGGCTTGCCC